>DATJUH010000184.1:0-4531 GCA_035502515.1 Acidimicrobiales bacterium | reverse complement strand
CCCGGATTATGTGGCCGGAACCGGCACGCGCAGCACCCCCACCAGCGGAAACACCCCGGTCGGCCACATAACCCAGGCGTCCACGTAATGCCTTTTATGTGGAATTTCCCATAACAGGCATTCCACGGCCATGCACCTCCTGCAATCGGGCACCGATATTGCTGTCATCGCTTTATGGCTGGGTCATTCGAGCCCCGCCGTCACACATCAGTACCTCGAAGCCGATCTCTCGGCCAAAGAAGCCGTCTTACGCCGCTTGACGGACCTCAGCCCAGGCCCTAATCGCTTCTGCGCCGGTGACGAGTTGTTGGCCTTCCTGAGCGCCCTTTGATTATGTTCAGCTTCAAGGTCGAAGTTCCTTGCAACATCCGGCCGCCGCCGGCCTCAGCTGCACATAACCGTGTGCTAAGCCGAATAAGTGTTATGGAGAGCTCTCCATAATACTTACATAGCCACCTGGGAGGGCTGGGCCTACCTGGCCACCGTGATCGACCTGGCCAGTCGCCGGGTGGTGGGCTGGGCTATGGCCGACCACATGCGGGCCGAACTGGCCTGTGACGCCCTGGCCATGGCCATCGCGGCCCGTCGTCCCGGCCCCGGGCACATATTCCACTCCGATTATGCCGGGGTATTCGTTAAGCCGAAGAACGGTGGGTTGGCCTGTTGTGGCAGGGGTTTGTCGACCGCTTCATCGGCTTAACGTTTTGGTGCTATCGGAGGCTATAGAGGGTCTGCAGCTTGTCTTCGGTCAGGTGGCTCTCGGTCGGGGTGTCGATTGCAGGGGTGGCTGCGTTGATGGCTTCGCGCATCATGTCCAGGGTCGCGAAGGCGTAGAACGCTGCCGTAGTGGAGGTGTTCTCGTGGCCGAGGAGGCGCATGATGATCGGCAGCGGGATGCCTTGCTGGTAAAGGTCCATTGCCTTCGTCTTTCGTAGCATGTGACAGTGGATGTCCTCGGGGATCGTGGGGCAGTCATCGCGGGCAGTCCGTGCGGCTTGTTTGAGCACGGTGGAGACGGTATCGGCGGACAGTCGGGCCGGTTGCTCGTGGTGCATGCTGTAGAAGAGGGGTCTTGTGGCGGGAAGTTTCGGCGTGTTGGGGTGGAACTCGGCGAGGTAGACGCGCATGTGGTCGATTGTCTTGTCGGTGAGCGGCACGGTGCGGGTCTTGCCCCCCTTGCCGGTGAGGGTGACATGGCCGGGCGCGGTCAGAGACAGGTCCTGGAGGGTCAGGCCGGTGATCTCGCTCACGCGTGCGGCGGTGTCGTAGAGCAGGATGAGCAGCATCCGGTTCCTGCGGGACTTCGTCGTCTGCCCTCTGAACGCGGTGAGGACGGCCCGTGTTTCGGGTTCGGCTAGGTACTCGACGGGTGTTCTGGGGCTGGCTGGCGCTTTGAGGGTCTTGGCTGACCGGCTGAGCGCGACGAGAGTGATGTCTTCGTGAGAAGCATAGGCGAGGAATGCTTTAACGGCGGTGAGGCGCAACGTGACGGTCTTCGGCGCATAATGCCGCTGGTCGGTCATCCAGGCCAGCCATTTCTTCAGGTGGTCGCGGTCGAGATAGTCGAAGGTGACGTGTTCACGTTCGACGTGGTCGGTCTCGGCGAGGTATCCCAAGAAGCATTCCAGGCTGATCCGGTAGGCCTCGACCGTCCTCGGCGACAGTCGCCTGACGGTGGGCATGTAGGCGTGGAGGTAGTCTCGGGCGAAACCGAAGAAGTCCGGCTCGCCGGTTGCCGAGTGGCGTCTCATTCGAACCCGACCTCCGGCAGCAGCGACTGACCTTGCCGGGTGGTCTCGGCGTAGGAGCCCATGAAATCGGGAGAGGTGCGAACGTAGTAGTAGGTGCTGTCAAATGTCGCGTGCCCCATATAACGCGACAGGTAGGGCAGCATCGCGGCGACATTTTTTCCCTCCCTCGCCCATCGTTCGATGTTGGCATAGGCGAAATGATGCCGGAAGTCGTATGGCCTCGGCTGTTGGCCGCCGACAGGACGGGCCAGCCCTGCCTGGTCCCAGATGCGGCCGAAGATGACCCCGACCGTCGCCTGGGTGACCTGGTTGCCGGTGGCGGAGATAAAGAACGCCCGACGCGACACGAAACGCTCACGTGTCATGCGGTCACAGGCGTCGAGTACGTCGATAACTTCACCGGTCAGGGGAAGTCGTCGGCTGCGGTTGCGTTTGGACCAGACGATGTCGACGTGCCCGTCGTCGAGGTCGACATGCTCGGTCCGCAGAGCGCGGACCTCGCCGGTACGGAGCCCGCAGCAGTGCATCAACGTGAAGAACGCGGCCGCCTGCCATCGCCACGGGGACTGGGCTTTGAGTGCCATCGCAGCGTCGAAGAACAACGCGATCTCACGCCGGGCGAGCAGGTAGGGGTGAGCGGGGACGAACGGGGCTTTCCAGTCGCCGGAGAGCACGTACGCGTCGGGAACCCCGTTCGTCCGGAGCCACCGGCCGAAATCACGGGCATATGACATCCACGACCGGTAACCGCCCGATCTGCCCAGTTGCACGGTCACCCATCCCTCGACGGTGCTCCGGTCGAAGACGGTGTGGTTGCCTTCGGCGCAGTAGCCGTCGAACTGCTTCAAATACCAGACGCGGGAGCTGCCGTAGAACCCCATGTTCTCCTTGAACGCCAGGTATGCGTCCAACTCGGTGGCGAACGCGCTAGTGAAACCGTGGTCGCTCATTGCCGCGCGCCTTCGGGGACCGGGAGGACGCACTCGACGAGACGTTCCCAGTCGACACTGAGGTACACGTTTGTCGATTCCATGCTGGCGTGGCCGAGCACAGCCGAGATCGTCGGGAGCGCAACGGCCGCAGCCATCAGCCGGGACGCGGCATTATGGCGCAGAAGACGAGTCCCGGCCCTCGGATTGGCCACTCTTGCCGCCCGGAACGTCGTGACGGTCACCCTGTGCACAGCAGCATGACCGCTCAGGGGTGTATGGGGGGCCTTCGAGCGCAGGAACACATGATCGTCGTCCGAGGCGGGCCGCTCGTCGAGCACATAATCGGCAAGCTTGGCCATCAACAGCGACGGCAACGGCAAGCGCAGTGGATTGCCTGTCTTCTGCTGCACGATCCCGATCGTCCGCCCGCGCCAGTCGATATCCCGCCTGCGAAGATCGACAATGTCGCAGGCCCGAAGTCCCGTCGTGAGCGCGAGCAGGGTGATGGCCGCGTCCCGTGCGCTCACCGCCTCGGACGCACACGCCGCCACGACCAGCTCCTCGTCGTCGTCGCTCAAGGGGGAGATAATTTCGTGGGGACGTTTGACGCCGGCCACGTTCAGCGCCTCGACAAGGTCGACACGGCCGGTGAACTTCAAAAACGAGCGGAAGTTCGACACCACCCAGAACAACGAAGACTTCGCCCACCTGCCCGAAACCAGGGACTCCAAGAACGCGAGAACGCTGGCGCCGTCGGCCCCGTCGAGATCACTGACCCCGCTCGCTTCGAGGAACACGAGGTAGCCGCGAGCGACCCGCCCGTACGCTTCGCGCGTAGCTGGCGCCAGACAGCGACGTTCCATGTCCACCTCCCACGCAGCGTTTAATGTGGCAAAGCTGCTCACGCTCGGGCGCGGGCCACCGCCCCCACGCCTACAAACCGACAGGTCCACCCGCCCGGAACACAGGTAGGAGTCAAATACACGAACCAAACGCCCGAAGGCGAACCGACGCTGAACACTGAAGCGGCCGGTGCGAGGGCTCACCGTCATCGACGCGAACTCAGCCCCCAACCTCGGGCTGTATACACAGTCCCGCGCCTCGACGAACGCAGCCAGCGCCTTGATCGTCTTCACGTACTGACCGATCGTCGACTCCATGTAGCCAGCCGCGCGCAGCTCTGCTACGACAACCGCACCGATCCTTGTGACCGTCGTACCCATGACCGTCTCCTTCCCATAGGCGTGTGGGTACGACGGACACTACGGACAGACCACCGGCACGTTAAGCCGAGGAACCAGTCAGGCAACCATGCCGGCCCAAGCCAAGCCAAGATTCCTCGGCCTAATGAAAACCCCGGCATAATCGGAATGGAAAATAACCCCTTTCACGTCCCCACCGCGGGTGGCGGCGGCCATCAGTAGCGAACAACGGGCGAGACGGGCGTCATGGTGCTCGCCGATAGAGAAACCGGCGATGCGCCGGCTGGCCAGGTCCAGCACCGAGGACAGGTAGAGCTTGCCCGCCTCGGTGGGCAGTTCGGTAAGGTCCCCGCACCACTTCTCGTCGGGGGCGGCCGCCTTGAAGTCACGCTTCAGGAGGTCGGGCACCGGCTTGGCTGCCTTGTCCGGGCGGGTGAGGTTGTGGGGGCGCCGGCGGGGCCGGGCGACCAGGCCCTGGCGGGCCATCGAGGCGGCCACGGTCTTTTCCGAGACCCTCCAGCCGTCCTCGACCAGGGAGTCGTAGACCCGGGGCGAGCCATAGCGGCCGCCCGAGCCCGTAAAGACTTTTGCCACAGCCTCGTCCGCTCGTCCCGGCGCTGCTGGCGAGGAGTAGGGGGCCGGTCGT
>DATJUH010000183.1:0-14111 GCA_035502515.1 Acidimicrobiales bacterium | reverse complement strand
GTTCCCGACGTCGGCGGAACTGGCTGACCGGTACGCCGAGCGCAGCGGGCGTGACGTGGAGCCGGTCAACTGGTTCGAGGCTCTGGCCCTCTGGAAGGCGGCCGTGTTCTGCGAGGCCATTTATGGCCGTTTCATCCGGGGCGAGCTCACTGAGGACGACGACCGGGCCTCCCACTTCAAGACCGTCGTGCCGGCCCTGGCGGAGACAGCGATGGGGAAGCTCCGCCCGCTCTGACGACGGTGGGACCACGCCGGAGGCGACGCTCCGGCGCCCTTCGTGGTGCGGGTCCTGCTGTGCGAGCCGGTTTTGCCATGGGTAACAAGGGTTTTTCGCCGGGAAGTCGCTTAGGGGTTGGTGCGGTTGGTTGGCGCGGTTGGCATGTGCAAGCCGGTTGGCCCGGCGGGTGCACAGGGGCACCGGCAACGTGTAGCAGTTTTACCCGGAATCCGGCTACAAGTCCCAACAGGCGCGGCTCGGCCGTCGATAAATGCACAAGACGCGGGCCGAAAAGCCGAGCTTTGTGCACTTTTCTACGGGTCCCGGCCAACCAGTCAGGTTCGCGCCATTAGGTTCAGTAAATATGCCGGCAGCGGTAGTCTCAGGGGCCTCGCGAGGAGTTGGCCGCGGTATGGCCATCGGCCTCGGCCGCGCCGGCTGGACAGTATGGGTCACCGGACGGTCCAGCCGGTTACCCGACCCCGGGTTACCCGACTCCGCTTACCAACCCGGGGCACTCGAGCCTCGGGCGCGACGGAGGGCCACAGGCGTCCCGGGTCGGGCCTGGGCGCAGCCCGACGCGGCCGACGGGTCGACGACCGCTATGACCGGGTAGCCCCCGGTTGTCGGATGGTCGGCCAGGAACACCAGGATCTCGCCGCTATTGAGCAACTGCACGGAACCCCATACGATCCCCTCGCTCGGCAATTCTGCGCCGGCCCGGCGGCCCAGGGACCGGCCCGAGAGACGAAGGGCGATGCGGTTGCTGAACGGGGAAACCCGGTACGTTTGCTCGAAAAGGTCATGCTTACCCTGCTCGGTCAGCCAGTCGAGACGGGGGCCCGGGTGCAGCGGGAGCACCAGGTCCCCGGCCGGCAGCGGGTAGGGGGCGAAGTCGACGGCCGCCGCCGGCCCCTGTGCCGGCCCGACGGCCAGGCGCTGACCGGCGACGAGCGCCGGAGGGCCGAGCCCTGACAGCAGGTCGGTCGATTTGCTGCCCAGCGTTTGGGCGACCTCGAACCCGCCGGCGACGGCGACGTACGAACGGACGCCGAGCTCGGCTATGCCCACATCGACGAGGCTCCCCGCCTTAACGTTGATGGGGAGGCTCCAGGCGGCCGGCCGGTCATCGACCCGGACCACCGCCCCGGCACCGGTGACGGCGATCACTGCCGCCTCGTCGAAGCGCAGGCCGACCCCGTCGGCGGTCGATTCGAGCACGGCCGCGGTGGGGAAGTTCCCGACCAGCCGGTTGGCCCTGGCGTAGGCCTCGGGGTCGAGCGCCCCCGACCCCGGGACGCCGAGGTGGGCAAATCCGCGCCGGCCAGAGTCCTGGACTGTCGTCAAGGCGCCGGCCCGGACGACCTCTACGGCGTAATGGCGCTCTACGGTTTCGGGGCGCCAGGCGGTCCGGTCCGTCAGGGAGCTCGTCTCACTCATCAAGCGCCTCGCGCCCACCTCACGTGGCCACAAAGCGGACGCTGGTCCCGGGGACGAGGAGCGCAGGCGGGTCCCTGTCGGGGTCCCACAAGGGGGCATCGGTGTGCCCGATGATCTGCCAGCCTCCTGGTGAGGAGCGAGGGTAAATGCCCGTGTAATTCCCCCCCAGCCCAACACTGCCGGCCGGGACCGCTGTTCTCGGGGCGGGACGTCTGGGTACCTGCCAGTGTTCTCCCAACCCGTCGAGATAAGCGAAGCCGGGCGAGAAGCCGGAGAAGGCAACCCGGTGCGGGAGGGAGGTATGGATGTCGGCGACCTGGGCCTCGGGCACGCCCCAGAACCCGGCCACGTCAGCAAGGTCGGGCCCGTCGTAGCGACATTCGATTTCCACGGTTACAACGTTGCTCGCGTCCACCGGCGGCAGCGACCACGTCGCCATCTCAGCCGCCAGGCCGTCCGGGCCGGCCACGCCGTCCAGGAGCACGGTCGTAGCGCCCGGGACCACATCGACGAGCGTGTCACGCCAGCCCTCTCGCCGGCGACGGTCGATCTCCGCCGTAAGTGAAAAGACCTCGTCCGGGCTGTCGACCTCGACGAGTACCGCCGACGGCCCGGCGGGCAGGAACCTCAAGGCCGGTGAGGCGGGGCGCTGACGCCCTGACGTTGGCCGTATACCGCCAATAGCTGCAGTTCTGCGTCCAACAGATAGCCGTACAGTTCCTGCTCCGCCTCGGCGCCCCGGCCCTCGATTACCAGTTCGGCGATCAGCCGGTTGCGCCCGAGATAGGGCCGGTGGAACTGCTCGGGGTCGCTGATGGCATGGAACACGAGCCGCAACTCGGCCAGAGCGCGACGCATTATCTCGTCCACACGCGGACTTTGGGCCAGCGCCCCGATGGCCTGGTGGAAGAAAAGGTCAGCCGTCCTGACCTCGAGCCAGTCTCCGCGGGTGGCAGCCTCCTCGCCGTCGTCGACGGCGGCAGAGACCGCCTTGCGCAGGGCTATCGGTGCGTCGCCGGCCAGACGAGCCGCGCCCCGTTCGATCATCCGGCGCAGCCGGTACAGGTCGACGACGTCGGCTTCGGTCAACACGGAGACGAAAATCCCGCGGTTCATCTCGTGGACCGTGAGGCGCTCGTGGCACAAAAGGCGGAACGCCTCGCGCAGGGTGTTCCTCGAGACCCCGAGAGCGCGGCCCAGGACCTCCTCGGAAAGACGGCTGCCCGGCGCGAACAACCCTTCCATGATGCGGGTGCGCAGGATGCCCGCCACTCGTTCGGCGGTGCTCGAGGCGGCCAGCTCGCTCCGGTCGGCGGCGAGCACGGCCGCAATCTGGTCGGTGACAGCGGCAACCACGTTGTTCCTCCGGCGGCCCGTGAACTCGGTTCACATGATGTTTACAATCGTCGTCTTGAGGGATTGTAGAACAAGAGGTACGATCCTCGTGCAAGAACTGAGGGGGCATTTGTTCGAGGTGACCGCGACGGAGGTCGCGGCGCCGCACGTCCAAGCGAGCGTTGCTCCCGACAAAGTCATCAGGAGGTAATCGGACGGGGGCTTGACCGGGACAGCCGTTGACGGAGCCCCGTGCTCGATCAGAGCTATCAGAGGAGGAATACCTGTGAGGTACCCGAGACCGAGGTCCGCCGTCGCCGCGCTGGTGGCCGGCGGGCTCGTGGCCGGACTGGTCACCAACCCCGTCGCCCCGACCGTCGCCAGTGCTGCGTCCAGCGGAGCGACGGCGACGTACGCCGAGGGGCCCGGCGCCACGCCCAACTACATACTGCCCCTGCTCACCGGAGCCTATTACAGCGTCGCCAATATCGAACAGTTCCAGCGGTTGTCCTACCGGTCTCTTTATTGGATAGGCGAGCAGGGAAAGCCGGTTGTAAACCCGACGCTCAGCCTGGCCAACTTGCCGACCTACTCCGACAACAACTCCGTGGTCAACATCACACTAAGGAAATACAACTGGTCTGACGGCACACCTGTGACATCCAGGGACATAACCTTCTGGATCAACCTGCTCGAGGCCAATAAGAAAGATATTGCCTTTTATATACCGGGTGAGTTCCCGGACAATTTGAAGAGCTACAAGGTGACCGGGCCGGAATCCATCCAGTTGACCCTCACGGGGCCGGTTAACCCGCATTGGTTCACGTACGACCAGCTGTCCCAGATAACACCGATCCCTCAGCAGACCTGGGACAGGACCTCGGCGTCGGGCGCCATAGGCAATTACGACGAGAGCAAGGCCGGCGCCGTCCAGGTCTTCAACTTCCTGACCGCGCAATCGAAAACTATTGCCACTTACGGGACGAACCCGCTGTGGCAGACGGTTGACGGCCCCTGGAAACTGAACCAGTACCAGTCGGACGGCTACGTGCAGTTCAAGGCCAACCCGGCCTACTCGGGCCCGGACACGCACGCCATCCAGTATTTCGTCGAGGAACCCTTCACTACCGACACGGCCGAGCTCGACGTGCTCCGGTCGGGGAACACCATCGACTACGGCTACCTGCCGCCCCAGGACGCGGCACAGTCGGGTGCGCTCAAGTCCGAGGGGTACAGCCAGTCCGTCTGGTGGGACTGGGGCATCACTTTCTTCGTCTTCAATTTCCATAACCCGACCGTCGGCCCCATCTTTGCTCAGGCCTATTTCCGCCAGGCGATGCAATCCCTTATCGACGAGCAGGCTTTCATCAAGGGGCCGCTCAACGGCTTCGGGCATACCGATTATGGGCCGGTACCAAGCCAACCGGCCACGTTTGCCACTCCGTACGAGATCAAGGGGCCCTGGCCGTACGACCCGGCCAAAGCGGTGAGCATGCTCAAAGCGCACGGCTGGGACGTAAGGCCGAACGGCGTGTCCACGTGCGCCAAGCCGACCGAGTGCGGCGCCGGTGTCAAGGCCGGGGCAAAGTTGGACTTCAACCTGGCCTACGGGTCGGGTAACTTGCCCGTGAGCGAAGAGATGCAAGGCCTGAAATCCGATTTCGCCGCCGCCGGTATCGACATCAACCTCTCCTCGGCCCCGTTCGACACGATCATCTCCGAGTCGGCGCCCTGCACATCGTGCTCCTGGGAGATGTCCAACTGGGGCGGCGGCTGGCTCTTCGGCGTAGACCCGTACCCGACGGGCGACCAGATCTTCGCTACGGGATCGGGGTCGAACTTCGCCAACTACAGCAGCGCGACGGCCGACAAGCTGATCGACGAGACGGTGCACGGGACCGCTTCGCTCGCCGCCTACCAGAACTACCTGGCCGACGAGATCCCCGTACTGTGGCTGCCACAGGCCCCGTTCCAAATCTCAGAGATCAGTACCAAGTTGCATGGAGCCCTACCGCAAAGCCCGATCCTGAGCCTCACGCCTGAGGACTGGTCCCTCTCGGGTTAGGACGGCCCGCCGAATGAAACTGCCCCGGCGCCGGAGGACAACCCGGTCTTGACCGGATACCTCCTCCGGCGGACGGGCCAGGCGCTCGTGGTGGTCGTGTTCGTCACCATGATCGTGTTCGGGCTCGAGCACTTGCTGCCGGGCGGGCCGGCGCGGGCCATCCTCGGCGTACACGCCACGCCGAGCAACATCGCCGCCTTCAACAAGCAGAACGGCCTCGACCGCCCGCTCCCGCAGCAGTACTGGACCTGGTTGACTCAAGTCCTGCAGGGGAACTTCGGTTTTTCCTACGTGCTCAACGAGTCGGTCAGGTCCCTGCTGGCCCAGCGGCTGCCGAAAACAGCGTTCCTGGCCGGGGCATCCGTTTTGTTGGCGCTGTTGGTGGCGGTGCCCATCGGCCTTCTGCAGGCCGCCCGCCGCAACCGGCCCGACGACGTCGCCGTAACCACCGTTGTGTTCGCGTTGTACTCGACGCCGGCCTTCTGGTTGGCCCTTCTTCTCATCGAGTTCCTGGCCGTACGCAACCACCTGTTCCCGGCTGAAGCCCCGCAGGGCAACTTCGACGCCGTTTTCTCCGACTTCCGGGCCATGGTGTTGCCCATCCTGACGATCGCGCTGGTGATCATCGCCGCGTTTACGCGGTACATCCGGGCTTCGGCCCTCGACCAGTTGACGATGGACTACGTACGGATGGCGCGTTCGAAGGGGGCGGGCCAGACCCGCATCCTCTACGGCCACATCCTGCGCAACGCCATATCGCCCGTGGTCACGCTCCTCGGCGTCTACCTGCCGTTCATCCTCTCGGGGACCCTGATCGCCGAAGAGGTCTTCAACTACCCAGGAGTCGGGCTGCTTTTCTTCAACGCCGCCACGACCCAGGACTACCCCACTCTTCTTGGCGTGATCCTCGTGGTGGCGGTGGCCAGCGTGGTCGGTTCGTTGCTGGCCGACATCGCTTATGCCGTACTCGACCCACGGGTGCGCTATACCGGCGGGAGGAGCCCGGCCCGATGACGCCAACCCGTGGCAGGATTGAAAAACGGCGCTCTCTTGAGACCGGTCCTACCATGACCCGTCCCCCAGCCATACCAGAATGACCGTCCAGGACCTCGCCCTCGGCCCCCATGTGGCCGACAATGCCGCGCCAGCCGGCGTGGGCCGGGGCCGGGGACGTGCCTTTCTGTCCGCCTTCGCCGAGAACCGTCTCGCGGTGGCCGGCGCCGTCGTCATAATCGTGCTGCTGGGCTTCTGCTTCCTCGGTCCTGTCTTCTACCACACCAACCAGGTCACGACCCGCCTCACGATGGAGAACCTGCCACCGGCCCCGGGCCGGCCCCTGGGGACCGACGACGTGGGCTATGACGTGCTCGGCCGGCTGATGGTCGGGGGCCAGACCTCGCTCGAAGTTGCCTTTGGAGCCGCCGCTTTTGCGGTGATCCTGGGGGTCTTCTGGGGGGCAGTGGCCGGGTACTTCGGCGGCTTCCTCGACTCGCTCATGATGCGGATCGTCGATGCCTTCCTGGCCATCCCGGCTCTGTTCTTGCTCCTGTTCCTGGCCACGATATGGAAGCCGAGCGTCGCCATGCTCATTGTTGTCGTGGGCTTCATCGCCTGGCTCATCCCTGCTCGCCTGGTCCGGGGCGAAACATTGTCGTTACGGACTCGCGAGTACGTGCAGGCAGCCAAGACGATGGGCGTGCCCGCCCCCGTGATAATCACCCGCCACATCGTCACGAACAGCATCGGGACGATCATGGTCAACGCCACGTTCCAGATCGCCGACGCCATCCTCCTGGTGGCGGCGCTTTCGTTCCTCGGGCTCGGCATCCCCCCGCCGGCGGCCAACTGGGGCTCGATGCTCTCCAATGGGCTCAATTTCATATACTCCGGTTACTGGTGGCTGATTTACCCGGCCGGGATAGCCATTGTGTTAACCGTGGTGGCGTTCAACCTGGTGGGAGACGGCCTGAGCGACGCCCTGGGCGTGACCCGGCGACGCCGGTGACAGGGCCGGTGACATGGCCGGAAGCCGGCGCGCTGGCGGGCCAGCCCGCAACCGCGACAGGGCCCGATGGGGGGCCAGGCACCGCGGGCGGGCGACCTGGGCCCAAGGCGGTGCTGGAGGTGGACGACCTTCACGTCGATATCGCGCTACGGAAGAGCACGGTGCATGCGGTCGACGGCATCTCGTTATCGATCGCCCCGGGAGAAAAAGTGGGCCTGGTCGGAGAGTCTGGTTGCGGTAAGTCCACCTTGGGCCTGGCCATCGCCGGGTTGTTGCCCGACAACGCCCATGTGTCCGGGCATGTCCGCCTGGGTGGCCGCCAACTGGTGGGCCTGACGGAAAAGGAGCTGCGCCACGTGCGGGGGGCAGAAGTAGGCATCGTCTTCCAGGACCCGATGACTTCGCTCAACCCGACCAAGCGGATCGGGGTACAGGTGGGTGAGGCGCTTCGCTTGCAACGCGGCGCCAACGCAGCAGAAGCACGCAAGGCGGCACTGGAAATGCTGGACCTCGTGGGCCTGCCCCGGCCGGCGGACCAGCTCGACCGGTTCCCGCACGAGCTTTCCGGTGGGATGCGCCAGCGCGTCGTCATCGCTTCCGCCCTGGTATGTCAGCCGAAGTTGCTGGTTGCAGACGAGCCGACCACTGCTCTCGACGTCACCATCCAGGGCCAGATACTCGAACTGTTCGACCGGTTGCGCAACACCCTGTCCATGGCGCTGCTCTTGATCACCCACGACATGGGTGTGGTCGCCGGCCATACCGACCGGGTGCTCGTAATGTACGCCGGGCGAGAAGCGGAAATCGGCCCGACGCCGTCGTTGTTCGGCCAACCTCGTCACCGCTACACCGAAGCCCTACTGGGTTCGGTCATACGCATGGAGTCACCGTGGAGGACCGGTCTCAATACGATCCCCGGGCGCCCGCCCGACCTGACAGCGCCACTGGAAGCGTGCCCTTTCGCCCCTCGTTGTACCGCCGCCGACGAACGGTGCCACACACTTCGGCCGGAAGCCTCGGGCGCCGACGAGCACCGGTACTTTTGTCACCATCCGGGTGACGGCGCCGCGCTCTCGGGCCCAACGGTAAGGAGTTCGGCCCCTTCTGCCGCCCCCGGTCCTGACCAGCGCGAGCGCGCCGGGTACGAGCCGGGCGGGGGCTGGTCCGGGACAGGTGCAAGCGGATGAGCGGCGCCACCCCCCTTCCCAACGGGCAGCCTCCAGCGACGGCGGCCACCGGCCCGGTACCCGGAGCCGGCGCCGCCACTGCGGGCGCCCCGGCACTGGCGGAGTTCGTCGGGGTCACCAAGCATTTCAGTGGTTCACGGTTGTTCGGTACCGGGGGCGCACCGGTGCAAGCTCTCGCCGGTGTCGACCTGGCCATCCCGCCCGGCCGGACCATCGGAGTAGTCGGGGAGTCCGGCTGCGGGAAATCTACTCTGGGGCGCCTGCTGGTAGGCCTCGAGCACCCCACAAACGGGCAGATCCGGTTGCGGGGCCGGGACTTGGCCTCGCTCAGCCACGCCGAACGCAAAGCGTCCCGGTTCGACGTGCAGATGATGTTCCAGGACCCCTTCGCCTCCCTCAACCCGCGCATGTCCATTATGCGGATAATCGAAGAACCGCTCCGGGCCAGAGGCGGCCTCAGCCGGGGCGAACGCCGTGCCCGGGTGACGATGCTCGTGGGCGAGGTCGGCCTGTCCTCCAACCAGCTCGACCGGTTCCCGCACGAGCTTTCCGGAGGTCAGCGCCAACGGGTGGGGTTGGCCCGGGCGCTGGCCACCAACGCCGCCTTGATCGTGGCCGACGAACCCGTTTCGGCCCTCGACGTCTCGGTCCGTTCCCAGATCCTCAATCTGATGACCGCGCTGCAGGACGAGCACGGCCTCGCCTACCTGATGATCTCCCATGACCTGGCCGTAGTGCGCTGGATCGCCGACTACATCTTCGTTATGTACCTCGGCAAGATCGTGGAGTCGGGCAACCGGGAGGACCTGTTCGAACGGCCCGCCCACCACTACACGAGGGCGCTCATCGATGCCGTCCCGGAGCCCGACCCGGGCCGGCCCCCTCCCGGGCCTCGAATAGCGGGTGAGTTACCGTCGGCCGCCAACCCGCCATCGGGGTGCCGCTTCCGGACCCGGTGCCCGGCCGCTCAGCCGCGCTGTGAGGAGGAAGAGCCGGCTCTGCGGTCTTTCGGTGGCGCCCACCGCGCCGCCTGCCACTTCCCCCTCATCGAGCCGCCCGCCGCCGTGTAAGGGCCAAAAAGGAGGAGCGCTCCCATGAGCGACACCCAGACGAACCTCACCCTGGCGGGCTCCGCCCCTGGCCCGCGCCCCATCGACCTGAACAGCGATATGGGCGAAGGCTTCGGCGCCTACCGGATGGGCCCGGACGCCGAGCTGTTGCGGTACGTCACGAGCGCCAACGTCGCCTGCGGTTTTCATGCCGGCGACCCGCGGACCATGAACGCCACCGTGGCGGGGGCGGCGGCAGCCGGCGTCGCCATCGGTGCCCACGTGTCGTACCCAGACCTCGTCGGCTTCGGACGGCGCCACGTCCACGTGAGTGCGGACGAGCTCGTCACCGACGTCCTCTACCAGATCGGCGCCCTCGAAGCCTTCTGCCGCCGGCACGGCACGGCCGTCCGCTATGTGAAGGCGCACGGGGCGCTCTACAACGACCTCGCTGACAACGAGGATCTGGCGGGTGCGTTGGCCGAGGCCGTGCTTTCCTATGGTGGCTCCCTCTCCGTCCTCGCCCTCTCGGGGAGCCCGGCCGTGGACGTGCTCCAAAAGGCCGGTGTCCCCGTGGTCCTGGAGGCGTTCGCCGACAGGGCATACACGCCGGCCGGACGCCTCGTGCCGCGGAGGGAGGCCGGTTCGGTGATAACCGACCCGGCCATAGTGGCCGACCGGGGCGGGCGCCTGGCCCTCGGCCAGCCGATCGAGGCCCAAGACGGCGGGACACTCAAAGTGGAGGCCGGCTCGATCTGCGTCCACAGTGACACGCCGGGCTCAGTAGCCCTGGCCGCTGCTCTTCGGGACGGCCTTGCCGCCGCCGGCGTCGAAGTGCGAGCCTTCTCGTAATGCCAGCCGTCCCTCTAGACGAGCAGGGCCGGGTAGAGCTGGCGACGGCCGTCGTCGGGGCGGTCAACCGGGAGTACCCGCACCGGCTCATCCAGGAGCTGAACTCCGACGCCGACGTGGTGCCGCCGAGGGTGCTGAACCCCAGTTTCTTCGGCAGCTACGACTGGCATTCGGCCGTGCATTCACACTGGACGCTCGTACGTTGCCTGGGTGCCGGCCTGCCCACCGAGGTTTCGAACCCGGCTGTGGCCGTCCTGGACGAGCACCTCGCCGAAGCGCCTCTCAACGGCGAGCTTTCGTTCTACTCGGGGCCCGGTGGACGGGTGGCCGAGCGCCCCTACGGCTGGGCGTGGCTGGTGATGCTGCACGCCGAGTGCGGGCGGCTGGCCGCATCGTCGCCGGACGGCGCATTGGCCGAAGCGGGGCGCCGTTGGGGCGCGGCCCTGGAGCCGCTCAGCTCATTGTTGCGGGACCGTCTGGTGGAGTACTTCGCCTCCGGGCTGGCCTTCCCGATCCGCGACGGGACGCACGCCAACACCGCCTTCTCTCTGCAGCTGCTCCACCAGGCTGCCGCCGCGGCGGGTGACAACGAGCTCTCGAGCGCGGTGTCCGCGGTCGGCCGCCACTGCTTCTCCAAGGATGCCCCTCTGCCGTGGCGGGGGCCCCCGTCTGGCAGCGACTTCCTCGACCCGCCCTTGGTGGAGGCGGCCCTGATGGCCGACATTCTGGACGGAGGCAGGTTCAGGTCCTGGATGGCGCAAGTGTGCCCGGCCGGCGTGACGCCCGACTGGGGCCCCACGAGCTTCGTGCCCGACGGGGCCGACCCCGGGAAGGTCCACCTCGAGGGGCTCCTCGTTTCCCGGGCCTGGTGCCTGGACCGTCTCGGGCGCGCCCTGGGCCCGGGGACGCCCCTGGCCGCGGCAGCATTGTCGGGCCGGGACGCTCACCTCGAAGCCGTCGCCAAGATCGACCCCTCCGACGGGTTCGGGCGGGCGCATTGGCTGCCTACCTATCTGGTTTATCTGGAGGGGTGGCTTACCGGCTCTCTATAGGTTGTCCATAGGTTCTCTAAAGGTTGTCTTCAGGCGCCGCCGCCGTGGCGGGCCGGCAGACGTACCGCCTGGCGGTCAGACGTACCGCCTGGCGGTCGCTTAGTGGTCCGGGGAGATGCGCCTGCCGCGTCCTACGAGCGAAGACCTTGGCGCGAAAAGGTAATGATAAGAACAGTTGGCGCGCAAAAGTCGCGGCGTTGGAAGTAATAATTGTCTCTAATAGCGGACCAACCCCAGGGCTCCGGGCAGGGGCGCCGAGTGCACGACGGCCAGGTGCTGAGTCGGGCGAGTCAAGGCCACGTACAGCAAACGCAACCCCGCGGCCCGGTCGGCCCGCTCGGCCACTATCAACGACGGCTCGGCCACGAGGACGGCGTCGAACTCGAGGCCCTTGGCACTTTCAGCGGCCAGTACGGTCACCCGCCTCCCGAGCCCATCGCGCGTCGCTTCGCCCACCGACGGCAGGGCGGCGGCGGCGGCGGCCACCACTTCGTCGAGCAACAGGGCCGGGACGATGACGCCGGTCGTTTCGTACTCGCCGGCCAGGCCGGCGGACTCGCTGACGAGGGCGGCTACGAGGTCCGGGCCAGGCACGTGGCGGACCATAGGTGGCCTCTTCCCGGGCCTCACGGCTGCAACCGGCCTGACCTCGGGCGCCGCTTCGGGCAGCAGGCGAGCGGCCAGATCCAGGACCTGGGAAGTCGAGCGGTAACCGTGGCGAAGCTCGACGACCCTGAGCCCCTTGTTGGAACGGAGGTACGAGGCCACGTCGGCCCAGGTCCGCAGGCCCCATGGCCCGATGGCCTGAGCCAGGTCGCCGAGCAATGTCAGCGACCCCGATGGGCAGCGTCTGGCCAGCATCCTGAGTTCCATCGGGGAAAGGTCCTGTGCCTCGTCCACGATGGCGTACCCGTAAGTTCGCGAGCGGCCATGCACCAGCTCCTTAGCCTCGTCAACCAGAGGGGCGTCAGCTGCTGTCCACGCTCGCCCTCGCCTGCGGGCCACCAGGTGCTGCTCGTCCCTGGTCAAAATGCCCTCGGCGGCGGCGGCCAATAATTTGGGCCGGCTCAAGACGTCGGAGACCAGGGTGACCGGTGAAACGGTCGGGCACCGCCGGTCCAGGGCCGTTTTCAGCCCCGGAGCGCCACGAAGGGCGCGACCGAGCTCCGAACCCTCGGGCGGCAGCCCGGCCAGGTCGACGTAGCGTTCGTATAGGGCGGCCACGAACGTTTCCCGCAGGAGGTCACGGCCCTTCGCATACGGCAGGCCCCGGGGCACGACCGAGTCGACGGCGGCGTTGGCCTCGGCGGCGGGGACGACGAGCCGGCGAAGACCGAGGACGACCTCGATGTCGGCTTCGTCGTGCCGGAACCGGAGCTCCACCGCTCGGGCCAGAACCTGAGCCATGCGGTCGTCGCCTTTTACGCGCTCGGCCTCCGGGCTCTCGTGGGCCCCCGGTGCCGGTGCGACCTCCGGCACCAGGTCGGTAAACGTGCTCTGCACGACTGCGTGTTCGCCGAGAGAGGGCAGTACCTGGGCGATGTACCGCAGGAAGGTGCGGTTCGGGCCGACGACCAGCACGTTGGCCCGGGCCATGGCGTCATCGGCGTAGAGGAGGAAGGCGGCCCGGTGCAAACCGACGGCCGTCTTGCCCGATCCGGGGCCTCCTTGCACCGCCAAGACACCCGCGGCCGGAGCCCGGATCACTTCGTCCTGCTCGGGCTGGATGGTGGCGACGATGTCGAGCATCTCGCCGCTCCGGGCTCTTTCCAGTTCGACCAGGAGGGCCTCGCCCCCCCTCAGGTCACCTCCCGAGGGGGCGGGCACTCCGAAGGTGTCATCCCCGATGGACAGGATTTGCCTGCCATCGACCACGAACTGGCGCCGGCGGGCCAGGCCCATCGGCTCTGACCAGCTGGCCCGGTAGAAGGGCAAAGCGACCGGGGCGCGCCACTCGACCACCACGGGGTCGCCAATCTCGTCTTCGATGTGGCGCCGGCCGATGTACCACGTGGTCCCGTCCAGCGAGTCCGTACGCCCAAAGCAAAGTGCCCTCGAGGTGCTGCCCAGCGCCTTGGCTCTACGGATGAGCGCCCATTCCAGGTCGGGGTCGGCGCCCTTCATCTCGGCCAGGAGCCGCTCCACTTTGACCCGCATCCGGGCCAGGTGCTGGTAGGCGGCGTCGACTGCCGCTTGCTCGGCCTGGAGGTCGGCAGCGCGCGTCTCAACGGGATCAGTGGAGGGCATCGACATACGTGCTCGAACAGGCCCGAAAAGGGCGGGGGAGCAAACATATCAACCCGGCGGGCCCGTTTCACCTCAATTGTCCGCACCGGCACTGCAGGACAGCTCGGACGTCGCCACCACGGAGGCGCACCACGTCGTGGGCATGGTGGCCACACTGTCGGGCGCGGGTTACCTGTTGGTGGGTTGGGACGGCGGCGCTTACATTTTCGGCACCGGGGTTAAGTTCCATGGCTCGCGGCCGGGGGAGAACATCAGGGTAAACAACATCGTCAGCCTGGCGCTCACCCCCGACGTCGGCGGCTATTGGATGGCCGGTAGCGACGGCCGGGTATACGGCTTCGGCGATGCCAAGGTGGAGCCTACGCCCGGTGGTCTGGCGTCCAACCTGCCAGTGGCGGCCATCGTAGGTACGTGATGGGCCGAATGTATTTGGTGGCAGTAATGGAAATGGACGGAAGCTCGGGTCACTTCAAGAGGCGTCGGCCCACCAGACTTGGCCAGTCGACACGTGCCAAACGTATGGGTAGGTAGTGGCCGTCTTGGCCAGGCAAGTCCCATCTCCTTGAAGCCCGTTATAGAAGCCGGTGCCCCCCGTGATTACCCACGAGCAGTCAGCGGTTTGGCCTTCAGGCACCGTCGCGGTGCCAATTGGCAGCGGACTG
>DATJUH010000182.1:0-7357 GCA_035502515.1 Acidimicrobiales bacterium | reverse complement strand
GGACGGCCCGACGCCCCTTTCTGCTGCGGTCAACCCCAACCTCCGGCTCCCGCTCGTATGACGACCGGTGGTAGCAGTGCGGACGGCCCGGCTCCCTCCTTTCCCCGCCAGCAGGCGAGGACACGGCGGTTTACCCTCGGGTTGCCCCGCAGTTTCACCGTCTCGCCCGACGGTAAACGGGTGGCATTCCTTCGTTCGCCGGCCGGGGACGACCCCGCCACCTCGCTGTGGGTCTACGACGTCGTCGACCGTTCCGAGCGGGAGGTGGCAGTAGCGAGCCGACTACTGGAGGGTGGAGAGGAGGATCTCCCCTATGAGGAACGAGCCCGCCGGGAGCGCAGCCGCGAGCTCGCTGGCGGCATAACGGGGTACGCCTGCGACGAAACCGTAGATCACGCCGTTTTTGCGCTCAGCGGCCAGCTGTGGTGGGTGGCGCTCGCGTGTACTGACGGGACCGACGCTCCGGGCGGCCCGGCTCAAACCCCCGTCCAACTGCCTAACCCGGGCGGTGTGGTGGGCCCGCGCCCCGATCCCACCGGCCAAATGGTGGCCTTCCTGTCCGGCCCCCGCCTTTACGTCGTGCCCACGGGCGGCGATCAGCCATTTTTCGCCGTGGCCGCAGAACCCGGTGCTGAAGAAAACGGCCCCGGCGCGGCTGGCCGGGAAGAGGCGGGAGTCGTTACGTGGGGTGCGGCCGAGTTCATCGCCGCCGAGGAGATGGCCCGGCCACACGGCTTCTGGTGGGCGCCGGACGGCCGTTCGCTGCTCGTCGAAAGGGCTGACAACGGCCCCGTCGGGACCTGGTGGACGGCCGACCCCTCGCAGCCCGGCCAACCCCCGCGAGCGCACCGGTACCCTGCCGCCGGGACGGCAGACGCCCTGGTGAGCCTGTGGCACGTCGAGGCGGTACCGGGAGGAGGCCGGCGCCGGCCGGTCCGGTGGGACGACGAACGCTACCCCTACCTGGTGGCGGTGCACTGGAGCCGTTCGGGACCACCGTTGTTGCTGGTGGAGCAAAGAGACCACAAGGCGTGCGCCGTGCTCGCCATTGATCTTCCCGGCGACGGCGACCACTCCCACGACGGGGTCGAGACGGTACGTACATCGACCATCTTCGAGCAGAGCGACGTGGCCTGGGTGGACTGGCCGGGCGGGGTGCCGGCCTGGCTGGAGACGGGCGAACTCCTGTGGGCCGTTCCGGACAACGACTCAGGGGCCAGCACGTGGCGCTTGAAAGTGGGCGAAGAACTGGTCACACCCCCCGGCCTGCAGGTCAGAGAGGTCACGAGCAGTGGCCGGTCGGTGGTCTTCACGGCGTCGGAGGACCCTCGAGTAGTGGAGGCGTGGTCGTGGTCGAGGGCGGGTGGGCTGCGGCGCCTGACCGACGTGGGCGGTGTGTCCAGTGCCCTCGGCGACGGGCTGGTGAAGGTCCTGGTGGCCCGCAGCCTGAGTTGGCCGGGAGTGCGGGCCACTGTGGAAGTGGACGGTGCGGAGCCGTATGCCCTGGCCAGCCATGCGGAGGCGCCGGTCGTCGACCCGGCTGTCAATTTCTTGACGCTGGGCCGCCGGCAGCTTCGCACGGGTGTCGTGCTCCCGACTGGCCACAGTGGCAATCCTGCCGACGGCAAATTGCCCGTGATCATGGCCCCTTACGGTGGCCCCGGGGCCCAGGTGGTGCTGGCCTCGCGCTCGGCCTGGCTCGAAGCGCAATGGCTTGCCGACCAGGGCTTTGCCGTGGTGGTGGCCGACGGCCGGGGCACGCCCGGGCGAGGCCCGGGCTTCGAGCACGAGGTCTACCGGGACCTGGCCATGCCGCCCCTGGAAGACCAGGTCGAAGCCCTGCACGGGGCGGCCGCGGCTTTCCCCGTGCTGGACCTGACCCGGGTCGGGATACGGGGCTGGTCGTTCGGTGGTTACCTGGCCGCACTGGCTGTGCTCGCCCGACCGGACGTGTTCCATGCGGCTGTCGCGGGGGCGCCCGTTACCGATTGGCGCTGGTACGACACCTACTACACCGAACGCTTCCTGGGCCGGCCCCAGGACGACCCCGCCGTCTACGAGCGCACCTCGCTGCTGCCCCTGGCGCCCGGGCTCGAGCGGCCCCTGCTCCTCGTACACGGGCTGGTGGACGACAACGTCTACGCCGTTCACACCCTCCTGCTGTCGGGCGCTCTGCTGGCCGCCGGCCGGCCTCATTCGGTACTGCCGCTCCCGGCCATAACCCATATCGCCGCCAGGGAGGACATAGCCGAGAACCTCCTGTTGGCACAGGTCGAGTTTTTTCGCCAGGCGCTAGGCGCACCAACCGCCCCATTAGACCGAGCCTGCAGATGATCGAGGCCCGTAGGTTGCGGCCGGCGAGAAGGAGCGGTTAGCTCAGGCCGAAGCCTCCAGGCCCCCCTGGGTCAGCTCGTAGCGGTGCCCGAGGCGGCGACGCGCCTCGCGTCTTTCTTCCTCGGACATCCCGCCGAACACGCCATACTGAGCGTTGGCCGCCAGGGCGTAGTCAAGGCATTGAGCCCGTACCGAACAGGCGTTGCAGACCGCTTTGGCCACGGTCGTCTGGGCCTGTGCCCGGGGACCGTGCCCAATGGGGAAGAAGAGTTCGGTGGGCAGGTATTTGCACGCCGCCTCCACTCGCCAGGCCAGGCGCTCGCCTTCGCCGGCTAGTTCGGTCCGTGCGGGCCCTTGCCACCAAACCTGCAACGGGGGTCGGGGTGTGGGATAGGGCAACTGGCTACCTCGGAGATCTAAGACGGCCCCCTGGCCGCGCCTTCTGCACTGCGACAACCCGAGCGCCGGCCGGTCTCTAGGGCTGCACTTAGGGACCATACCCGTTGCTCTCCGGCCCAAACGGGGGGAAAGGCGGCCGCCGGGGCCCTATTGCCCGGGGCCGCAGGGGGCGAGCAGGTCGCCACAGGGACGATCGCGGGCAACAGTTTGTGTTAGCGCCCAGGGGCCTGTATCTTTAGCACTCGACCAGTGAGAGTGCTAACCGGCACCCGGTTTCGATACTTGCCAACGGAGGCGACCACATCATGACCTTGCAGCCACTCGACGATCGAATCGTTGTCCGCCCTAATGAGGCGGAAGAAAGGACGGCGTCGGGCCTCGTCATCCCCGACACCGCCAAGGAAAAGCCCCAGCAGGGAGAGGTACTCTCCGTGGGGCCCGGCCGGCGGGCCGACAACACCGGCGAACTGATCCCGCTCGATATAAAGGCCGGCGACACCGTCCTGTACTCGAAGTACGGCGGCACCGAGGTCACCGTGGACGGTGAGGACCTGCTCGTCCTCTCCAGCCGGGACGTATTGGCCAAGGTGAAGAAGTAGTGGCGAAGCAGCTCCAGTTCGACGAAGCTGCCCGCAGGGGGCTCGAGAGCGGCGTCAACAAGCTGGCCGACGCGGTCAAGGTGACGCTGGGCCCCAAGGGTCGCAACGTCGTCATCGCCAAACGCTGGGGCGCCCCGACGATCACCAACGACGGGGTCACCATCGCCAAGGAGATCGAGCTCGAGGACCATTTCGAGAACATGGGAGCTCAGCTCGTCAAGGAGGTGGCCACCAAGACCAACGACGTCGCGGGTGACGGCACCACCACCGCCACCGTTCTCGCCCAGGCCCTGGTCCGCGAGGGGCTGCGCAACGTCGCCGCCGGTGCCAACCCGGTGGCGTTGAAGCGCGGCATCGAGCGCGCCGTGACGGCGTCGGTAGACGCCATCCGTTCGCTGGCTAAGGACGTCGACGACAAAGCCGAGATCGCTCAAGTGGCGTCTATCTCCGCCGCGGACACCTCGATTGGAGCGGTCATTTCCGATGCCATCGACAAGGTCGGCAAGGACGGGGTCGTGACCGTGGAGGAGTCGAACACCTTCGGTGTCGAGCTCGAGTTCACGGAGGGGATGCAGTTCGACAAGGGTTACATCTCCCCGTACTTCGTGACCGACGCCGACCGCCAGGAGGCCGTGCTCGATGACCCGTACATCCTGGTGGCCAACTCGAAGATCAGCTCGGCGCACGACCTGATCGCCCTGCTCGAAAAGGTGATCCAGGTAGGCAAGCCGCTGTTGCTGATCGCCGAGGACGTCGACGGGGAAGCTCTGGCCACCCTCATCGTCAACAAGCTCCGGGGGACGTTCACGAGCGTCGCGGTCAAGGCGCCCGGTTTCGGCGACCGGCGTAAGGCCATGCTGGCCGACATCGCCATCCTCACGGGTGGCCAGGTCATCTCCGAAGAGGTGGGCCTCAAGCTCGAGAACGTGGACCTCTCACTCCTCGGCCGGGCCCGCAAGGTGGTCGTGGACAAGGACAACACGACGATCATCGAAGGGGCCGGCTCGGAGGCCGACGTCAAAGGTCGCATCGCCCAGATCAAGCGTGAGATCGAAGACACCGACTCCGACTGGGACCGGGAGAAGTTGCAGGAGCGCCTGGCCAAACTGGCGGGCGGCGTCGCCGTTATCCAGGTCGGAGCGGCGACCGAGGTCGAGCTGAAGGAAAAGAAGCACCGTATCGAGGACGCTGTTTCCGCCACCAAGGCCGCCATCGAAGAGGGCATTGTGCCCGGCGGTGGCTTGGCCCTATTGCGTAGCCGCACCGATGTCGAGAAATTGGCCAAGAAACTCGAAGGAGACGAGGCCACCGGAGCGGCGATCGTCAGCAAGGCCCTGGAAGAGCCGCTGCGCTGGATCGCCTCCAATGCCGGCCTCGAGGGCGCGGTCGTAATCCAGCAGGCCGAGAAGGAGAAAGGCCGGGTCGGCCTGAACGCGATGACCGGCAAGTTCGAGGACCTGTTCAAGGCGGGCGTAATCGACCCCGCCAAGGTGACGCGGTCCGCCCTGCAGAACGCTGCATCGGTGGCCGCTCTGCTATTGACGACTGAAGCCACGGTGGCCGACAAGCCGGAGAAAAAGGAAGCTCCCGCCGCGGCCGGCGCCGGCCACGGGGGCATGGGCATGTGACCAGTTAGCCGGACGGTGCCGTCTGGCAGTTCCACGGCACCCTAGATGAGTTCCACGACAGGCGACCTTCGCCCGGTTGCCGTAGAAGAGGCAACCTCGCTCGAGAAGTTCCTTCGAGCCGCAACCGGGCGAACGTTCCTGGAGGCCGCAGCAGGTAAACCGAAGCGCGCGCTTATGCTGTTGTGATTCATGTGAGGACCGTCCCCAAGCATCGCGTCCAACCGCCGGTAGAGCCGCCGGCCCCTCCGAAGGAGCCGGCTCCCTCAAAGCTCGTGGTGCGCCCGCGGCGCCGGTGGCCAAGACGCGTCCTCATTGTCTCCAACGCTCTCGTCTTCGTCTTCATTGCCGCGGTGGCGACGGCTTACGGTTACGTCCGTTATGAGATCGGGAACGTCAAAACGGCCTCGGGCAAGCACCTCACAAAAGTGGGGGAGACGGTCGGGGGCGAAAAAGTCAACGGTACCGTCCCGATCTTCAACGGCCTGAAGTCCGAGAACATCTTGCTCATCGGCAACCAGACCCGTCAGGGCCTGACGGCCCAGCAGCAGGTGCAGTACGGGACCTCGATCGGCTCGGGCAGCCTGGCGGACATCATGATGATCCTCCACCTGGACCCGGCTTCGGGCACCGCGTCCATATTGTCGATCCCTCGGGACCTGTTCTCGCCCATGCCGGCCAATAGCGACGTGGGGCCGTACCAGAAAATGGACGCCGCCTTGAACAACGGGGCGGACGGGCCCGACAACCTGGTCAACGCCATCCAGGAAGATCTCGGGATCCCGATCAACCACTTTATCGAGCTCAATTTCAACGGCTTCATAAATAGCGTAAATGCGCTCGGCGGAATTAATGTCTATTTCCCCGACCCGGTTTTCGATGCCGAATCCCAGCTCTCCATAGGCACCCGCGGTTGTCACCATCTGAACGGGACCCAGGCCCTCGCCCTGGTGCGTGCCCGCCACCTGCAGTACGAACCCCCGGGCATGAACGAGCCTGAGTACGACTGGCCTTACGACCCCGAGTCCGACCTGGCCCGTATCGTCCGGACGCACACGTTCATGAAGATAGTGGCGCAAACGGCAAAATCGAAGGGGTTGACCGACCCGGTATCGGCCGCCAATTTCCTGTCCGCCATCCTGGCCCAAATAACTGTGGACCCCGGCCTGAAAAGCCAGATGCTCAACCTCGTCATCCGTTACCGCAACCTCGACGCCGCCGGCGTCCCCGAGTCGACGTTGCCCACGACGTCGGTCAACGATTATTACTACGGCGGCTACGACATCGGTGACGTCCTTTTCCCGGTCGAGCCCAACGACCTCAACGCCGTCCGGGCCTGGGACAGCCAGGCCTTGCCCACCGCGACGGCGCCCACCTCCGTGAGCGTCGTGAGCCTTACGGGTAGCGACCAGGCCGCGCAGGACGCCGGGGGGTCGCTGACCACGGACGGCTTGAAAGTGACCAGCGAGACGGCCGGGAGCGTGCCCGCAGATACGACCGAGACGTTCGTGGTCTACCACCCCGGCCAAGTGGCTCACGCCCTCTACGTCATGAAGTACCTCTCCGGGGCCGTGATGATGCAGGCCAGCTCCACCCAGCCCGCCGGGACCGTACAGGTCCAGCTGGGTTCCAGTGTGAACGTGACCACGACCCACCCACACAAGGCCACTTCCATTACCACGCCGTCGAGTTCGACCACCAAGACGACCACGGCCAAGCACGCGGTAGTCACCACAACCGTTCCTACGCCGGGCGGCCTGACGCCGAGCGCGGCCAACGACCAGCAGGAGCCCTGGGATCCCCGGGCCTGTTGAGGAGCAGCCTGAGGAAGCTTTCGAGGTTGGCGGCGAACGGAGGAGGCGAGGGCCGAGGGCCAGCGGCGGGTGGCGAGGGCGAGGGCCAGCGGCGGGTGGCGAGGGCCAGCGGCGGGTGGCGGGTGGCGAGGGCGCGAACGAGGGCGAGGGCCGCGTGCCTGCGGCGGGTGGCGAGGCCGGCAGAGGCAGCGAGTGGCGAAGCGGCCACTCCGTGCGGGTTGGGATCGTCCGCGTGCGGCTTGGGTGCGGCTCTTGTCCAGCTAATGCCGGACTTGTGCGCGCTGGGGTAACGATAACCGCACCTGGCGCGCTCAGACATGAGCGCCTGGCTGAGACGTCACTGGAGGTGACCGATCGGGCACGCCATGGGGTGGCATTGTCACCGGACGCTTCGCGAACCCCGGTAAGTGCCAACTAGTGTGGCGCCGATGGAACTGCCGGAACCCGACCCGACCAAGCTCTTGCAGTCCTGGATGGAGTGGGAGAGAGGCGAGGTGACACCCGGCCGGGTGATGGCCAACTTGAAGACCGGTGGCATGCGCCAGCTACTGGAGGGCCTGGCCGCCCAGCGTCAAGTGTCGTCTAG
>DATJUH010000181.1:0-13995 GCA_035502515.1 Acidimicrobiales bacterium | reverse complement strand
TGCCGGACTTCCCAGGCCCAAGTATTACTGGCTCAGGCCTCGTGAAGATGGTAAGGGGGGTTGGCCTCCGGTGAGGGAGGGTGAGAGACCGTCCGCGTGCGGGCCAATACTTCACGGGAGTTGCAGCTGGCGTTTGATTCTTCCGTCGCGCAGTACGACGCCGGCCGTCCTCGTTTTGATGGCGGGTTGGTCGACGACCTGATCTCATGGGCCGAGCTTCGACCGGGGGACCTGGTGCTGGAGGTGGGCGCCGGCACCGGCCAACTCACAACGGCACTCATGCGGGCGGGCCTTCGCGTAGTTGCGCTCGAACCAGGGCCGAACATGGCCGCGCACCTGCGGCACACGTTCCACGACGAACACGGCTTCACAATGGAACAATCAGTATTCGAGGATTATGAAGCGGCCGATAGACAATTTGCCGCCGTCGTTTCGGCCAACGCCTTCCACTGGATCGACCCAACAGTCAGTTACGCCAAAGCGGCGCGCCTGCTGAGGCGTCGAGGGTCGCTGGGCCTGATCTGGAATTTTCCGATCCTCGCCGACCGGGACCTACAGCGCCGGCTCAACAACGACGCTTTCACCGACGAGCTGGCGGACTTCAGCCGGGAGCCGGACGGGTACGTGGAAGCGTTGCTCGAACTGCTCGCCGGCGGTAGGGACGAGCTGATGGCGTCCGGGCTGTTCGACGAACCGCGGTGGGAATTGAAGACGGAACGGCTCTTATGGACTACCGGTCGATATATCGCCTTTCTCTCCAGTCTGGCCAACGGCGTGGCGCTGGCCGCCACGTTGGACCGGCGGGCCCGGTCCGTGCTGGCTGACCTGCATGAGATCTCCATCGCCAACCACATCTATCTCGGCGTGGCAAGGCGGACCGGCTCCCTCTGAAAACAAGAGCTGGCGAGGCGTTCCATTCTGTGGACGGGGCGCCTGCCGACATGAACGGCTGGCCCCCGGGGATTTGTTGCTGCGAAGCACTGGCCGTCAAAGCACTGGCCCTCAAAGCACTGGGAAAATACCCTCGGCGAACCCTCGCCGGTACAGAGCCCGGATGGTGGCGTCCGGCCCGTGGGCCCGGCACGCGATGTCGGTCCCGATGGAAATAGCGAGAGCCCGGTGCTCCCTTGGCAGAGGCCACGGCTCCCGCCCGACACTTCGAGCCAGGTCGTCCAGATGTACCGCCTGCTCGACCACTCGTGTGGCCAGGTACTCAGCCAGGGTCATGACTTTGCCGCCGATGACGGCGATCAGTTGGCCGGCCGGCAGCCCTTCAAGCTCGGTTTCCAGCCAGGTGAGTTCGGCGCTGCTCCGACGGATTATCTCTTCTCTGCCCAGGGCGGCGATGGCGGCGCCCCGGTCTCGGACCGCTTTCCTGGCCTCCGGGCCTCCGGCCGTGACCGCGGCGCCAAAATAGTCGGCCGCACTGGCAAAATCCAGCTCACGGGCGGCGGTGCCGGCCCGAAGGTATTCGGCGACGACCCATATACCGCCGCGGGCGAGGTGCCCGGCGAGACTGCTGACCAATTGCTCCTCGAGCACAGAAGGCCGGTCCCAGGCCGCTTCGACGGCCGGGTCCGACAAGGCGTCCAGAACCACCCCGGCGCCGGCCACGAACAGCTGGCTTTCACTAGTGTCCGTCATCCTGCCAGCCTTGTTTCCATCGGCGCAGATCGTCAAGCCTTTTTGGAGGGACCGCTTAGGTAGCCCGCCAGAGGTCTTGCCTTTCAGCGCTATTTGAAGATGTTGACCGCCCGGGCGATCACCATCGCCACGGTGACCAACGCGATCGCCGCCTGGACGAGCATCAGCATTTTCGCCCAACGGGAAAGTGGCATGACATCGGTGGGGCTGAACGCGGTGGCGTTAGTGAAAGACAGATAAAGATAATCAACGTACGCGGGCTCCCAGTCCGGTGAGACCAAGTGAGCCTGGGTCATTTGCGGGAACAGGAAATCAAGGTACGGCCGCGAGGCTTTGGCGCGGGCAACAGGGCCGCCCCGGTCCCATTCCCAGTACCAAAGGGAGAACACGATGATGTTGGTGATGTAGATGCTCGCCCCACGGGCCAGGAGGACACCGGCGTCCTCACCCTCTGTACCGTTTATCAAACCGTTTACAAGCTCGGCCGTGGACCAGGCGTTGGCCAGAGAAATTAGAGCTATCAACGTCACACTGGCGATCCGCAAGCTAGTAGAGGTACGGCTGATCCGCGTCGGGTTGGCCGCAACGAGGCCGACGAGGAGGGCGCCCTCCAGGGCGGGCAAGAGCCAGGCCGGGTGAATGACGAGATGGTCCGGCAACAGCACCTCGAGGGCGATGGCGACGGCAACGGCGATCGCCACGGGCAGACGCTGCTCCCCCTCCGTAACGCGGCGCCAGGCGGGCTGCAGGTGGTGCACCTCTGAACGGGCCGAGCCCAGCTGAGGCTCAGCCGCCTGCTCCAGTCGCCGCAATTGGTCGTGTAGCGACGTCAGGATCTCTTTGACGGCCGGCTCGGGCCGGCCCGCGGCGTCGGAGCCGTCGGGCTTCGACGTGGACGGGGTCCCCATAACTGAATGCTAACGACGCGGCCGACCACCCGAAACCTCCGGGAGCGGCCGCGATTTACCACGGTCCCGACAACTGCAAACCTCGCTGGACAGGGCTCTTTCGGGCGGCGATGTTTCATATCCGGCTGAACACGGTAAGTCTTACCCAGGCCACGGCGGTGGATGTCCTTTCCCGTGGTTTAGCCGCCGGGTGGGGAGCGGTCCTATCCGGCGGCGTTCTAACCGCGTGATGTCGACGCCCACTGCCTGAACCGAGGGTCTTCGAACCCGACCGGCCAGGGAACACCCTCTTCTGCCCGCCAGGCCTCGGGCGCCGGCCACTTCGTCTGCGATCGGGCCTAGGGCAACCCGCCTCCTCGGCCGGCCCAACGTGCTCTGCCGGCCCGACCTCCTCTGCTGACCAGGCCTCCTCTACTGACCAGGCCTCCTCGGCTGGCCGGACCTCCTTTAACCTCATGATCGATAAAGATGCCGGGTGACCGTTCTCTTCTCTGGCTGGAGGGCCCCTTTGGACGACGTCTTCGTGGGACGTAAGGCAGAACTGGCCCAGGTGGCGGAGGTAGTGGCCCGGGTCAAGACGGGCCAACCGTGGTTGCTAACTATCGAAGGCGACTCCGGGATCGGCAAGACGGCCTTCATCAGGCGCTGTGCGTTTTCGTCGACGGGCGCAACGGTCCTGTGGGCGAGGGCGGACCAGGCCGAGTCGGACTTCGGCTACGGGGTTGTCACGCAACTGACCAGGGACGTCAAAGGACGGCTGCTGGACAAGTGCCCGCTCTTGACCGGCGAAACTCTGTACCAGGCGTCGGCGTTCGCCGTTGGGGCCGAGCTGCTGGGCGTCATCGGCGCATTGCAGGCGGCCGGCCCCGTAGTGATCGTGGTGGACGATCTCCAGTGGGCAGACGGCCGGTCAGTCGACGCTCTCTCGTTCATGTTGCGCCGGCTGTCGGTCGACCCGGTCCTCATGGCAGTGGCGGTGCGAGGGGACCGTGACAATCTGGATGAACCGGGCCGACGGATGCTCCAGAGCGTCGAACGGCGCTTGCACCTGCAGCTCACCGGGTTGGACCATGACGACGTCGGCCCCTTGGCGAGTGCCCTTGGCGCCCCCGTGTTGCGCCCCGAGGTGATCCAACGCATTTACGAAAGCACCGCCGGTCACAGCCTCTACCTGCAAACCGTCCTGAGAGACAGGGAAAGCCTTGACCGCTGGGGCCCGGGGAGCACTCCCATCCCGAGGTCGCTGGCCGCGGCCATCGGCGACCAGCTGGCCCTTCTGCCCACTGACAGCCGGTCACTTGTCGAGACGCTGGCCGTGGCCAATGTGCGGGTGCCCCTGGTCCAGCTGGGCGCGGCGGCGTCGGTGGCGTCACCCAGCCGAGCTATCGAGCCGGCGGTGAGAGCCGGTCTGGTCGACTGGTGGCCGGCCGAGCCGAGTTGCCCGGTGGAGGTCCGTCATGCTTTACAACGTGACGCCATCTACGCCGGCCTGCGGGCCGGAAGGCGGCGTGAGCTGCACGCTCGAGCCATCGCCCTGGTTGACGAAACCGCCGCCTGGGCGCACCGGGTGGCCGCCCTCGACCATCCGGACGAGAACCTGGCCGCTCAACTCGAACAGCTGGCGAGCGATGAGGCCGCCAAAGGCCGCTTGCCGTTAGCGGCCACATACCTCCAGTGGGCCTCCGACGTTTCCCCGGCCCGGCCCGATCGTGAGCGCCGCCTCCTCACGGCCGCCCTTCATCTGACGCTGGCCGAAGAAGCCCGAGGCCAGGCACTGCGCCCGGCCGTCGAAACCGCGGCTCCATGCGGCCTGCGCAGTTGCGTGCTCGGGACGATGGATTTCGCCGCCGGCCAGCTCGCGGACGCGGAGCTGCACTTCTCCGAGGCCCTAGAGGAGGCGGAGAGCAACCCAGCCGAGAAACGGTTGGCAGCGGTGGCCGCCAACCGCTTGGCCGGTACCTATACCTTGCTCGGCGCGGGTGAAAAGGTAATGGAAATGGGCCGTAGAGCGCTGGCCACCCATGCCCTCGACCCGGCGGCAGAAGGCCAGACGCGGACCCTCGTGTCCATCGGAGCTTCGCAGGTTGGTGGGCCCCGTCTGGCGCTAAAGGAACTGGAGTACCTTGGCGCCGACCCCGCCGGCCTGGGGCCGGCCGATGCGGACGGCCTATCCTTCCGGGGTGTTTTCCAGCTCCTGTCCGGCGATCTGCCCGGAGCTATCGGCGACCTGTCGGCCAGCATCAAACTGGCCCGCCAGGGCGCCATCTTTACCCTCGGCTTGCGCGCTTATTTCTACCTCGCGCTGGCGCTGTACCTCTCCGGCCAGTGGGACGACGCGCTGCTCATGTCGGAACAGGGGTTTTCGGCCGCCGAAATCCACCCCCGCCGCTACGAGCGGCCCCTGCTCCATCTGGCCGCCGCTTGCGTGCCGGCTGGACGAGGGGCAATGGCGGACGCCGAGCAGCATGTGAAGTTGGCCGAGGCGGCCGCGGAGACCCTTGATTACGGGCAGGAGCGTCTATATGCCGGAATGGCCCGCGCCCTCCTGTGCCAGGCCCTGGGTGATTACCAGGGCATGGCTGCGGCCCTCGGCCACTGGCAGGAAGAGGCCGGCATGGACGATCGCAGCCGGTTGTACGGGGTCCTGTGGCGGCCATTGCTGGTCGAAGGGCTGGCCGGCTCGGGTCGGCTCGAAGAAGCTGCAGTGGCACTGAAACCGTTGCGGTCCCAGGCCGACGGGGTGGCGTACCTCGAACCGGGCCTGGCCTGGCTCGAGGGATGGCTGGCCGAGCAAGAAGGCGATCCGGAGACGGCCCTGGACACCTACCAACGCGGTATAGACATGGCAAACAAAGATAGCCCCGTCTACTCGGCTCGGTTGTCCCTGGCTCTTGGCCGTCTATTGCGCCGGACCGGTCAGCGCCGGGCGGCGGTGGAACATTTGCGGCAAGCCAACAAACTGTACGTTGCCCTCGAAGCGGCCCCGTTCATTGCCCAGACGGAGGAAGAACTGGCCGCGTGCGGGTTACCTCAAGAGGGGACCCGGCGCCGCTCGGTCCTCGATCTGACGAGCCGCGAGAGCGAAGTGGCCCACCTGGTGGCCAAACGGATGACCAATAATGAGATAGCGGCTGAGCTGTTCATCACGCCCAACACGGTTGAGTACCACCTGACAAACATCTACGTAAAGTTCGGGGTCAAAGGCCGTCATGAGTTACGCCGGGCCCTGGCCGCTTCTCTTTCGCCCGTCTAATGGTGAAGTGGCGCACAGCCCCGGTCCGCAGTGCCGAACACGGCCATACAGACCTCGTTGAACCCGGCGCGATAGCTGGCGGCTATAGCGCTACTCAAGTCGCGTTTTGCGACGGCGTCTTCACTCACACGCCGGGCCCAACAAGACCCGGGCCCTATAGGGACCGCACTCCGGCCACGACGTGCAGAGCCTGAGGCAGGGTGAGGCGGGAAGTGTCCATGAACATCTGGGTTTGCTTCTTCGGCGTGGTGCCAAACCTGTACGGCTGAGCCCACTCGAGCACATAACCGTTCTTGAGACCCGTTGCCGTAGTGCAGCTCTTGAACTGAGCCGGGTCGCAGTAGACGGACACGCGCACTTTGACGGACCCATTCGGGATGCCTACCGTCCAGGTCCCCACCGACTTGGCCGTGCCAGGGTTGGCACAAATATAGGGGTAACCCTCGCCGATCGAGAACCCGGTCAGCTTCCCATAGTTCGACGGCGGAGTGTAAGCCTTGCCGTACAAAGCGAAGACGGAATCGTCTTGACCCGGCCCGCACGAGATCAGCTTGAAAGAACTGAGAGGGAGGCCGAGGACGGTCTTGGGCTGATAAACGGGGTAAGTCAGCCCGACCTGGGCGCCTTCCCAGGGGTTCGGGCTACCCGAAGCGCCGGCCGGCACGGCGAGCGCGGCCAGGACCGCAGCGGTGCCCGTTCCAGCCGCTGCGGCAAGGAGTAAGGCCCCACCCCGGCGGGCCCGCCGGCGCCGGCGCGGCCCGGCCACGGCTTCTGGTGCCGGAGACGTGCCCGGCACGCTGCCGACCTGCTTGTAGTCCGTAACGTTCTCGCTCCTCTGTTGGTGCATTTCCCTCTGCCTTTCTGTAATTGTCGGCTATACCGGGGACCTCAAATTGCCCACCTCACTACTGTCCACCATTTATGCCCGCCCCGCCCTAGGGAAAAGCCGTAGTTTCGTCCGGGGCCCGCCCGTGGGCGGGTCAGCCGGCCGTCTGCAGGCCCGTGCCGGAGCGCGCCGTGAGACCGCCGTCGCCGGACCGCCGTCGCCGGTCCGGGGTGCCACCCTGGCCGCCGCCTCCAGCCACCCCCGCCAGTGATGGCAGAATGGTCTGTGTGGCGTTGCGATCCCGGCGGCGGAACCGCGATAGCACGGACATCAGTGTCGTCCGGGGCGCCCGACGATCGGTTGTGGTTACCGCGTTCCCGCTTAGGGCTCCCGGTCGCGCCAAGCTGGCGGAACGGCTAGGTGACGTCGAGATGCTTGACATCCGCGATGCCGTCTACGGAGCCGACCTGGTGCTGGCCCCGTCATGCAGCCCGCAGTGCGTGGCCGCCCTCAAGAGCGCCTATCCAACTGCTCGCATAGTCGTGGTCGAACTGGAGGACTGGGACTTCAAGGTGAACCTCCCGGGACCGGTCAAGCGCGTCTTGAACGCCGGCGCCGACGCCTACCTGCTGGCGGACAGCCTCGACCAGTTGGCGCAGCAACTCCGGCCCCGGCCGAAGGACTCCGACCATCAGGACGCCGAGGTCTATGAACTCGTCCAGTCGTCAACGGACGACGAGATCCTGGCCAGTATCCAGGACATCCTCGAGCGACGAGAAACTGAGGCTGCCTCGGCGACAGGTAACCAGAGGGCACCCGCCCCCGGCCGCCCGCCCGTCACCCCTGCAGCATCGTCCGCGAGGCCCCGGAAGGGCACTGCCGGCGGCGGGAATTCTCCCCCCCAGGGCGGCCGATTTCTCTAATTTTGGGCCCTCGCCCCCTTGGATCCGCCAAGGGCGCTGGTGTCTGTGCGCGCTGGGGTCACGATAAGCGCACGTGGCGCGCAAAGGCCAGGGCGGCGATCTTGTTCGCAGTTTTGCCGCTCGTAGCCAGGTTACTTATGCGTACTCCCTCAGTGATGACTAGCTCCGGCCTGCTGACGTTTGGCGCTGATCTGGCCGCGAAGATCCTTGAGGGCGGCATTGTAAATCCCGGAGAAAGTGGGGAACGGCTGAATCACGTCGCGCAGCACCCCCAGCGGGACCTGGGCACGGATGGCCAGCGTGGCCTGTTGCATCCACTCGCCGGCCTCAGGGCCCAGTGCATAGGCGCCGGTTACCTTCTCGCCGTCGCTGAGGAGGGTGAGAAAACCCTTGGAGCCAGCGTAACTGCGTGAATACGTCGCCATTTTCGATTCCTCGGAGAGAGCCGCGGTGCCACTGAAGTTGGCGTCGCCGGCGCCCACGGAAGCCGCCTGCGGGTCGGTGTAAACGACACGGGGCACAGCCTCGTAGTTCGCCTCCCGGTCCTCGCCCAGGATGTTGGCGGCGACGATATCGCCCTGGTACTCGCCGACGTGAGTGAGAGGCCAGACACCGTTCACGTCGCCGATCGCCCAGAGCCGCTCGCCCGCCCGCAGGTGCGAGTCGACCGGTATGCCGTGGCGGTCGGCCTTGACGCCGACGGTCTCCAGGCCGATCCCCTCGACGCGTGGGCGCCGGCCGGTGGCAACGAGCAGATGCTCCCCCCGCAGCCGGCGGCCATCGCCCAGTTCGAGCACGTAGTCCTCGCCGTCGCGACTGGCGGCGGTGGCCGGCACGCCGACGACTACGTCGATGCCCTCGGCCTGAAGGACCTCGCCGAGCGCTTCACCGAGACGAGCGGGCTCCCTCGATAGCAGGTGGCCGGCCGCCTCGACCAGCACTACCTCGCCGCCGAGCCGGTGTACGGCCTGGCCCAACTCGACGCCGACCGGCCCACCCCCCAGTACGAGCAGCCGGCGGGGGACCGTTTTCATGGCCGTCGCCTCGCGGTTGGTCCAGATGCCGGCGAGCTCCTGCAGGCCGGGTATGGGCGGCACCGTCGGGTCGGATCCGGTGGCCACGACTATGTGTGTGGCTGTGTGGCTGACCCCGTCCACCTCGACCACCCCGGTCCCGGCCAGCCGGCCGTTGCCCCGGATGAGGGCAATGTTTTTGCCGGCCAGCCAGCTCACCTGGCCGGCGTCGGAGTAGTCCGACACCATGAAGTCGCGCCAGGCCAGGGCCGCTTTCGCGTCGACCTCGGCTATATCTGTCGCCTCGCGGGCATCATGAGCCGCTTCGCCGGGGCGCAGGAGCGTCTTGGACGGGATGCACCCCCAGTACGAGCACAGGCCCCCGACCAACTCGCGCTCGACGACGGCCACCCGGAGCCCCCCCTCGGCCAACGCGGCGGCGCAATGCTCACCGGGGGCGCCGGCCCCGAAAACGATTACGTCGTAATCAGGGTTCATGCTGGCCTTCCTTGCATCATTGCGTCCTCCTCGTCTGAACGCTGAAAGCGATTTCTGGGGCCAATGCCGGGCCCGGCCGCCACCGCGCCGGCCGCGCTAGGCGACCAGCGGGCGTGCGCTCACATACCGGTCACCCCATCAATGCGTTCCCGGATGAGGTCTGCATGGCCGTTGTGGCGGGCGTACTCCTCGATCATGTGCAGGTAGATCCAACGGATGTCCCTGGTCCGCTCGGGGTGGTGACCCCGGCTGGGCACGACGTCATCGAGGCGCTTCTCAGCTGAAGCAGCGCGGGCCAGCTCAACTTCCTGTTCGTAGGCCTCGATATTGGCGGGTGCGTCAGCGTCTTCGAGCGCTTCGAAGTCCTGGCCGGTGTGATCGGGGTCGTACGGAAAAGGCATATCTGTTTGGCCCGCGTTCATGCGGAACCACCAGCGCTCCACTTCTGTCATGTGGCGTACCAGGCCGAGCAGCGAGAGCCGAGAAGGCGGTACCGCTTGCAGTTTCAGCTGGTCGGAGGTCAGGCCGGCGCACTTGTGCAGCAGGGTGACGCGATGGAAGTCCAGCCAGGCCTCGAGGGCCTGGCGTTCGTCCGCGATCCGTGGCACCTGGACGCGCTCGACCTCCGGAGCCGTCCATTCCTCGGTCATACCTTCACCGTAACTCGCCGCCGCCGCCGGTGCTCGGGCAGCTGGCGGCCGTCCACCGCCGGGGTCAGCCAAGGTCCTCGTGCGATTCGATCTTGTCCTGGTCGAGGTCCATCCCGAGCCCGGGCGACGTGGGAAGGGCAACTGAGCCGGCGACGGGGTGGACGGGAGCCTTCAGGAACCACTGGTGCAGGATGTTCCACTTGACCAGGTACTCCAGCATCGGCACCAGAGCCGGTGACTGGGCGAAGCTGAAATTGGCGTTCGCCGGCACGGAATGGCCATGCGGGATCAACTGCACGTCATAAGCGCTGGCCAGGGCGGCAATTTTCACCATTTCGGTGATCCCGCCCGCCCAATATGTATCGGGCTGGTAAATGTGCATAGCTCGGGCCTGCATGAGCTGATGCATGCCCCAGCGGGTGTACTCGTGCTCCCCTCCCGAGATGGCGATCGTGTTGCCGATACGCCTGGTGATCTCGGCGTAGGACTCCGGTTTGTCCGGCATTACGGGCTCTTCGATCCATCGGGGCGCTATCTCGTCGAGCGCCCTGGCCATGCGCAAGGTGTAGGCAACGTCCCAGGACATCCAGGCATCGACCATCAAGTCGACGTCCGGGCCGACGGCCTCCCGCAGGGTCGACACCAGGGCCAAGTTTTTCCGGAGGCCCGACACCCCATCGGCGGGGCCATGGCGCGGGAACCACTTTGTGGCCCCGAACCCCTGGGCCGCCATTTCTTTGGCCCGGGCGCGGGCGGCGTCCAATTCAAGCGAGTAGCCGAGAGCCGACGCGTACGCGGGGATCGATGCCCGCGTCGGTCCTCCGAGTAGAACGTAGACCGGCACGCCGAAATGCCGGCCCTTGAGGTCCCAGAGGGCACAGTCCAGGGCGCTGATGGCCATCATTTCCACACCTTTGCGACCGTGCACGCAGTACCGGTACAGGATGTCCCACAACTGCTCGGTGGCCAGAGGATCCCCGCCGATAAGGAGCGGTGCCATCGTTGTTTTTATTATGAATGCCTGTTCCTCGGTGACCGGGCCGGCTGTGCCGCCGGTCCCATCGTCAGTTTCGACGTGGACGAAAATCGACCTGATGTCGTACGCCGACTCGCCCGCGCGGGGCAGGAACGTTGGCCCCTCCGACCGGAACTGGGGGTAAATGTCGACGGGCCGGACCAATCTCTCTTCCCAGAAGACCTCCGCGTCCTCCATCGTCCCCCGGTAGGCGACGCACCTGATATTGGCAATCTTCATGTCGGGCTGGCTTTCATATTGGTGCGTGCCCTCCTACCTACCGGCCAAAGCACCGGCGCCGCGGGTGGCGTGGCCGACGATGCGGCCAAGGCCTCCGGCAACGACATCCACGGCGGTGAAGTGGTGCGATAGCAAGGGCAGCAGGGCCACGGTCCCGGTCCAACCGGTTTGGTGGCTGGCGCCAATGCCGGCCCCGTTGTCGCCATGGAAGTATTCATAGAAGAGCAGCAGGTCGCGCCAATGTGGATCCTCCTGCAGCAGCGGTTGGCCACCGTGGACCGGCCGCCGGCCATGTTCATCCTTCAGGAATATGCCCGTGAGCCGGCGGCTGATCTCCTGCGCCACCTCATAGAGGTTCATATAGCGGCCGGAACCCGTCGGGCACTCGACCGTGAACCGGTCGCCCTCGTACGCGTACAGGTTGAGCAGGGCCCGGATCAATATGAGGTTGATCGGGAACCAGACCGGACCCCGCCAGTTGGAATTGCCGCCGAACATCCCGGTATCGGACTCGGCCGGCAGATAGCCGACGCTGTGATCCTGGCCGTGCACATTGAAGACGTAGGGGTGATCGAGATGCCAGCGGGACACCGACCGGATGCCGTGCGGCCCCAGGAACTCGTCTTCGTCGAGCATCCGGGCCAGGATGCGGCGGAGCCGCTCTTCGTCGAAGAGGGCGAACAGTACAGGCCCGGTTTCGTGGAGCTGCCGGCCCCGGCCCCACAGGGCGGCCATTACCGCCGGATGGCGGTTGAGGAACTCTGCCGCCCGGTCAACGACGTCGGGGAACTCGGTCCGTACCGAGGCCGGGATCACCGTGGCCGCGGCCAGCGGCATAAGCCCGACGATCGAGCGCACTTTCAGGGGGACCGAAGTGCCGTCCGGCCTTCGCAACAGGTCGTAATAAAACCCGTCTTCTTCGTCCCACAGGTTTACCCCGTCAGGCCCGACGTTCATCGTGGCGGCCGCGATCCAGCAGAAGTTCTCGAAAAGCGACAACCCCTGCTCGAGGTAGACACGGTCCTCGCGCGCCAGTTCGAGGGCAATCTGCATCATGTTCTGGGTGCACAGCGCCATCCAGGCTGTCCCGTCGGCCTGGTCGATATGCCCGCCGGTAGGCAGCGGGGCGCTGCGGTCGAAGACGCCGATGTTGTCGAGGCCCAGGAAGCCACCCTGGAACAGGTTGCGGCCGTCGACGTCTTTCCGGTTCAGCCACCAGATGAAGTTACGCATCATCTTCTGGAACGAATGCTCCAGGAACGCCCTGTCCCCCTTGCCCGTCTTGGCCCGCTCTATCTCATAGACGAAGAAGGTGGCCCAGGCGTGCACGGGCGGGTTGACGTCACTGAAGTTCCACTCGTAGGCTGAGAGCTGGCCATTAGGGTGCAGGTACCGGCGGTCCAACAGCAGTTCCAATTGGTCCTTGGCAAAGTCCGAGTCGACCACCGCCAGCGCTACGGCGTGGAAGGCCAGATCCCAGGCGGCGAACCACGGGTACTCCCACTTGTCCGGCATCGATATGACATCCTCGGCCAAAAGGTGCCGCCACTCGCGGTTGCGCTGGTTGCCGTCCGAGCCAAAGGGGTCGGCGCCGTGCTCTTCCAGCCACCGCCCCACATCGAGGCCGTAGTACTGCTTCGACCAGAGCATGCCGGCCAACGCCTGGCGCACGACCAGTGTCTCGTCCTCGCTCAGCCCCGGGCCCACCAGCTCGTCCCAGAACTCGTCGGTTTCGGCCCGGCGTACGCTCATTAAGGCGTCGAAGTCGCCGAAGGGCCCGCCTGGCGGCGCCGCCCCGACGGCCCTGGCGAGCTCGCGGTTTGTCAGGCGCAGGCGCACCCGCCCGCTGGCGCCGCCCGGCACGGACAACACGTAATGGAACGCAGCCTTGGTCCCGGTACCAGTAGGGTCGACCGCACCGGTCTCGCCGTTGACGATGCAGCGTCCGATCCCATCTTTGACGTAGGGTTCGTCGTTCGCCGTGCGGAAGACCCTCTCATTGTTGGTCTCGTTGCCGGTCACAAGCACCGGGACGATCCCGTCCCCATAGGCCCACCAACGGCCGAGGTCGGGGTGCTCCAGAGCCAGGTTGCTGGACCCATCTGTGCTGGGCAGGACGGTCAGCGACGGCGTGTCCTCTCCCCCGGCCCACGACCAGGTGTGGCGGAACCAGAGGGTGGGGAGCACGTGGCAGCGGGCCTCGGCCGGGCCGCGGTTGTGGACAGTGACTTCCATGAGCACGTCGTCGGGCCCCGCCTTCGCGTACTCCACTTCTACGTCGAAGTAGCGGCTTTTGTCGAAAATCCCCGTGTCCAGCAGCTCGTACTCGGGCTCCTGCCGGGAACGCTCCCGGTTGGTGGCGACCAGGTCGTCGTAGGGGAACTCGGCCTGGGGGTACTTGTAGAGCATCTTCAGGTAGGACGAGGTTGGCGTGGCGTCCACGTAGAAATAGCACTCCTTCACGTCTTCGCCGTGGTTGCCCTCGGAATTGGTCAGGCCGAACAGGCGCTCCTTCAGGATCGGGTCCTTCTCGTTCCACAGGGCCAGAGCCAGGCACAGGAGCTGTTTGTCGTCGGAAAAACCGGCCAGGCCATCCTCACCCCAGCGGTAAGCGCGGGACCGGGCCTGATCGTGGGTGAACGACGACCATGCATCGCCCCCCAGGCTGTAGTCCTCCCGCACCGTGCCCCACTGCCGCTCGCTCAGGTAGGGCCCCCACCGTCGCCACGGGACACCTTCCCTCGTCGTCTCCTCCAACCGCCTCTGTTCGGCACCAGCCATCAACACACGCCCCTCTCGCTAGGGTGACATTTCGATAAAGAGGTTTTTCGTACGCCTTTGCCACGGCGTCATGGAGAGTGCTCGTAAGTTATCTAAGCACGCATCACCCTGTTCAGGTCCAGGTCTGCGGGCGGCCGTCGCCGGGCGCGGCCGTACCCCGGGGTGCGGCCTCTTCGTTGCGACCGCCGGCGCGGACCAAAAGAGCCGGGACAAAGGCGGCCCGAGCAGCGCGGCGGTAGGGTTC
>DATJUH010000180.1:0-4415 GCA_035502515.1 Acidimicrobiales bacterium | reverse complement strand
AGGTCAGCCCCTGCGGCCCGTTGTCGAACTCGATCTCGTGGTTGCCCGTGCAGGGCATCCAGGGCCGGTTTGTCGCAGAGCGCTCTAAGGGTTGGTGACTGGAGCCTCGCTGAAGGTAATGAGTTTTTCTACTTTTCGTGGGGTTTGACCCGTGATGTGGACGGTGAGCCGCTCGAAGAGCCATCCTTTGGTTGTGTGCACCGGCTTGCTCAAGGTGAAGTTGGCCTTGGTCGTGTACCACGTCTTGCTGGCTGCGCAGTAGGGCACACATTCATTCCAGGTGTCGATACCAGTTGCATATGCAACCGTCGGTCCCCATTTCGACCACACCAGGTCCTTGGCCAGGTCATTGGCGTCGGCGCACGTCAGGATCAGCGACTTCGGCCTGACCTGGCTTTTGCCCATGCCGCAGTCCTCCACTGCCGGCACCGCCGTCATCGTTTGCCCGGTCGGCGGCCCGGCAAGGTCCATGGGCCGGGCGGCGACGTGGCTCGCCGGCGTCGGGACGCGGGAGAACATCAGCCCTCTGGCCTGGTCCATCGGGAGCGCTTGGGCCACCGGCGGGCTCTGAGCGGTAGCCACCTGGGCGTACCCGGCGAAGCCGGCGACCAGTGTGCCGGCGAAGACGGTGCCGGCGAGGACTGGGCCGGCGAAGACGGTACCGGCAAGGACTGGGCCGGCGAAGACGGCGCCGGCGAGGGCAGTGCCTGGGCCGGGGCTCAATGTGGAGGCCCGGCGGCGTGAATGGCTTATCGCACCTTGGCGAAAATGACGCAAGGAAAACACACATACAAGACCGCGACGGCGTGTTCCCGGTTCCCTGTTATCGGGGTTTTCGCACCACATTCCATCGTCAGTGCTGGCGGCGCATCGGCTGCGTTTGTCGTCTCCCATTATTGGAAGCTACGGGAACCTCGCCGAAAGTTCGGCGTCGTGCGGCAAGTCGGGCGGAAGGCGAAACGGTAGGCCGGCTAGGTCCGCACCCATTAGCGGTAGACCCCATGCCCATCATGGTCACGGTCTTGTCCCTGGCACATTGGCCAACCATCGAGTTCCGACATTTGGGCGCGCCCAACGGCCGCCTCATTTCCGGTGGGCCGGCACATTGTTGTTCGAGCGCAGCCTGCCCTATGCCGGCGGTGGCCCCGCCCCCGACCCCGCTGTCGCCCCGGGCCCGGGCCCGGCTATCGCCCTGGCTCCCGCTCCGTCCTGTCTTCGGCCCGAAGCCGGCCACCTCGCACACTTCGCCCCCCGCCGGGTAGTCCCGCAGGAGCGCCCCCAGGCCGGCCGGGGCCGGCGAACCGCCCGTAGCGCCAACGGATTACGGGACTGACCAAAAGGTACCGCCGGCCTGTGACCGTAACCCCCTCGGAATGATGGGAGCCCTGGCACCGACAGTTTTTGACGGCCAAGACCGGTGGTCCGACCGGCGAAAGGCGGAACCGCTAGTTGCCTGACGGCATTGGCGGGAGAGGATGGCCGAGGGCGACGACCTGGACAGGTTCAGAACCCGGCGGCCGTTGGGATTTGTCGGCCGACCGTCCGGAGTATTGCTTCAAACATTCCGCGATGTCGTCGGTGAGCTGCTTCAACTCCTCGACGGTGAGATAAGTCGTCGTGAAGGTCATGAACGCCGCTCGACGCCATTCCTCCGGGTACGAACGGCGCTGGGACCACCACGCCCGCAAACGCTGCTCGGCGCTCTGGTGCAGAGTCGCCTCGAGCGCGTCCTCGGCCGCGGCATGCTCGGGGTCGCCCTGCGCCGACTCGAAACTGTACGTGACGTCCACAATCCTCCATGGCCGGCTCCGCCCTCGCCCGCCGCCGGCCTCTTCGATAAACCCGTACTTCGCCAGGGTCTGTAGGTGCCAAGACATATTGCCCGGGCTGTCGTCGAGGAGCTCGGCGGCGCGCGTGGCGGTCAACGACCCTTCACGCATGATGGCTTCGAGCAGCGCAATGCGCATGGGGTGAGCGAGCGCACGCATGGCCCGGGGGTCGGAGATCTGGCGGCGGCCGGCCGGCTCGTCGGTGCCCCTTCCTTCGTCTTTCATCGTTCTTCGTCGTTGATGGTCAATTAGCCACCCGGACCGGGGCGGGGCCACCAACGCCGCCGGCCTCGCTCACTGGAGGCCGATGCCGGATAGAGCCGCGTCGCGGGACGGCAAGGCGCAATCCGATCTCGACCAGGGCCCAACCCGTCGCTTTCCTGAAGGAACCCAACCCGCCCGTTGTGCGCCGCGGTCGACCAGAATGCCTCGATTGGCGGATCAGTTCGGCTGCACGCTGTTTGGCCAACATTTCGGCCAGTCCCGGGTTCAGAGAGTACACGGTCGCTCCTCCGTCTAATATCACAAGAATCCTTGTCACAAGGTACAACGTAACAAGAACTCTTGTCAAGACCCGAACTGGGCCGCCAGGGCTGCGGAGCTGGGCCGCCAGGGCTGCGGAGCTGGGCTGTGCAGGTACAGAGAGGCCGGTCAGGCCGAACGGCCCGGCGCGTGAGGAAGGACCTCCTCGGCTACCAGGCGCAGCTGGTCCATATCCGACAGGTCAAGTAATTGCAGGTAGAAACGTTCTGCTCCGGCGTCTGCGAACGTGCCCAACTTGTCGAGCACTTCGCCCGGCAGTCCCGCAAATCCATTTCGCCGGACCTCGTCGAGGTCCCGGCCGATGGCTGCGGCCCGGCGGGCCAGTTCCGCTTCGTCCCTGCCGCAGCACAAGACCTGGGCGGTCGACCAGACGAGTTGGCCCGGATCACGACCGACCTTTTCACAGGCGGCCCTGACAGAGTCGTACGCTTTTTTCATGGCCTCGACGGGAACGAAGGGAGCGTTGAACTCGTCGGCGAAAGTGGCAGCCAGACGCGCATTACGTGGACCACCGCCACCACCAATAATGATCGGCGGGTGCGGCCGCTGCGCCGGCCTGAGCGGGTCGGCCTCGAGGCGTACGCTACGGGTCAGCCCGTGGCGTTCGAACGTGCCCCCAGGTTCGGTCGACCAAAGGCCGTGGAGGATAGCGACCTGGTCTTCCAGCGTGTCGTAACGTTCCCCGGTCGAGGCGAACGGTATCCCGTAGGCCTCGTACTCGTCTTGGTACCATCCGGCCCCCAGCCCGACCTCAACCCTCCCGCCGCTCATGTGGTCGATTTGGGCGACGATCACCGGGAAGGTCCCGATAGGCCGGAAAGTCGCCGACGTTACGAGGGTGCCGAGACGGACCGAACGCGTATCCCGGGCCAACCCGGCCAAGGTCGTCCAGGCGTCCGTGTAGGCAGGCACGGCCGGTTTGTCGCCCATCTTGAGGTAGTGGTCGGACCGAAAGAAGGCCTCAAAGCCACATTCTTCTGTCGTCCGGGCCACGGTAAGTAGTTGCTCGTACGAGGCGCCTTGCTGAGGCTCTGTGAATATCCGCAATCCCATGCACGACGACGCTAGCGCTCTCTCGGGTGACACTCGCCTGCCATCCGCGTTCGCCGTCGCCTCGTGAGCGACGCCGCTCGACCCGAGCTGGCAGCGAGAGGGGGCCGGGACGACGGTTCGTCGTTGCCCGGACAAGTGCTTTTGGCCGAGAACCCAAGGCCGTGGCGATCCATAGGCGATTACGGTCGCGTCAATCGGCGTTGGACGCGATAATAGACTAAATGACTAATTCATAATGCTCCGTCACGTGGTCGACGGGCAGTTATATTTCGAGAGGCGTCAGCTTCACCCGGGCCAGGATGGCGGCGGCCGTCTCCACGGGCAAACCGAACTCGTCAGCCAGCTCGGAAGCGCTTATCGGTTTGTCCTCGCGGCGAGCTGAAGAAGTAGCCTCGTGGTGAGCAGATGCTGCATCCGATTCGGCGATGATCTCGTTGCACAGGTCGATGCACTCATCGCAGATGTAGACGCGGCCCGGACCGGCGATCAACTTGCCGACACGATCTTGTGACTTTCCGCAGAAAGAGCATTCGGCGGTACCGCCCTTCGACTTATCGAACCTGGGCATGACCGTCCTCCTCGGCGCATCGGGACTTTCCATCCCACTTTCCCCATTGTGGCCCCTTCGCCGCACAGACGTGTCCTTCGGGGCGGCTGACGAAGAAGTGGGCAGCAACGGGAAATATGAGCGATGCCGCGCCTGAGCAACGTGGATACCTGAGCAATGTGGGCAATGGCCACCTGTACCGGCCTGCACCCAGGGTTCGACGTCCGGGCGCTACCGATGGGAACCCCGGTACCGATCAATGCTAATTTCCCCATCGAACAAGTGCTTAAGAAAGGACACGGGCCTTGGCGAAACTGTCCCGAGAGGGTGACGAACTGGTTGTGGAGCTCAGCAACGTCGAAAAAGCCGAGGCCGCTCATGGCGACGTCAAGGTCCCGGTCTCGTCTGTGCGAGCCGTCGACGTCGTCGATGACGCCGTCCAC
>DATJUH010000179.1:0-6013 GCA_035502515.1 Acidimicrobiales bacterium | reverse complement strand
GGTTACGGGGGCAGGCCCGGCCGGTTGACCCGCATTTCCCGCCGAAGACGCCGAAGACGACTTCGACATGGCCGCGGGCCGCGGAACCAGACGGTCCAGCACGGCGGTACCGCCCGCGATCGCAACGGCGTGGGGAATTCTGGGTGCTTTTTCCGTCTTTGGGTACCAAAACCCAACGGTAACAACGGTTATGGCACCCAGTCCGCGCGGTGACCGGGCCCTCCCTGACCGGTCCACGCTGACCTCGACTGCGTGGGCAATCGATGGGATCTTCGAGGCCCGCATTGAGATGGCGCGCTCTCCGACCGGTCCTGCTCAGGCTGCCGCCGGCTTGTTCGTCTCCCGCTCGTCGGTCGCCCAGGCCTGGAAGCCGTCGCGCCAGCTGGGGTGACCCGGGGCCCAGCCGAGGACCGCTTTGGCCTTGCTGTTCGATGAGCCGCGGGCCTCGGTCATCATCAAGACCACGGCTTCTCCGCCGGCCAGTTTGCCGGCCCAGGCCGGCACATGTAGCGGCGGCTTGGCGCCGGCGACCTTCGCCAGGTAGGGGATCCACTCGGCGGCGGGCGCGGGTTCGTCGTCCACTACGTTGTACACGCCGGGCGTCCCTCGGTCCAGCGCCGCGATGGTGGCGTCTGCCGCGTCAGCCAGGTGGACGAACGACCACAGGCCGTTCCCGCTGCCCACCACGGGAAGCTTGCGTCGCCGCACCGCGTCCAGGAGGGCCGTCGACCCGGGGCCGTAGAAGTTGCCGTAGCGCAGCACCAGGCCTTCGACCCCGGAAGCCGTGGACACCGACTTTTCCAGCTCGGCAATGGCGTCGAGGCTCTGACGCATCGACTTCGGAGGGTGGGGGTCGAGCGGGGACGTCTCGTCCTTGACGGGCGGGCCGCCTCGCTCGTTCGTCCAGCCCGTGAAGCCCTGGGCCACCAGACGGCGGGCCCCGGCTTCGGCGGCCGCGTCGAGCAGGTAGCGGGCCCCCTCCGTGCGTAGACGGTTGGTCAACGCAAACTTGCGGTCGAAGTGGCGCAGGTCTGTCACTGTGCTCAGCGCCGTCATCTGGTGGACGATGACCTCGGGCCGGGCGGCGGTCACGGCGGCCCTCACCGAGGCGTGGTCGAGCCCATCCATCACCACCGCGTTGGCACCCCAAGCGCGGATCTCGGCCAGCTTGCTAGAGGACCGGGCCGTGGCAGTGACGTCGTGGCCTCCCGCGACCAGCTTCGGGACCAACTGCCGGCCGATAGCCCCGGATCCTCCGGCCACAAATACTCGCATCTGGCTCTCCTTTCCCGAGCGTCGAGGATTTTCGCTTATGCGTTAGACGACGGAGCACCCTTACCTGTGACACGTTTGGCATGTCCCGGTCTGCCGGCGCGTGGCCAAACCGCCGGCGGGCACGTTCGTGCCACCGCTTGTGAAAGCCCGCTTCGGCGGCATCGAGCCGAACTTTCCTGCGCGTGCGGGCAGGGCCCTCGACGTTGCTGGTCCTTGGGAAGCGTCAGCCGCACGGTGCGGGCGATCCCGTCAGACACCATGCTGACGCCGCCTGCGCTGCCCTTCTCGCTGGCGCACCTTGTCCTCCGCGTCCCGGCGCTTACCCTCGTCGCGCCACGCCTCGTACTCTTCGTTGTTCATCGCTTCGATGCGTTCCAAAAGGGTCGGTTCCGGTTGTTTCTGGCCGTTCCGGCGGCGGGCGCGGGTGTAGAGCCTGACGAAGATGACTGTCGCCGCAATGGCCAGGAAGACAATCAGGATGGCGACGCTGCCGTCCGCGTTGGTGTAGGCGAGCGTCACTGTTCGAGCGTAGACCAGCCGACGGTCGTGGTCCGGCGCTCGATCACGACTGGTTGCCCGGTCCGCCGCCGGGGGCCCGCTTTTTGGCTCCGTATTGTGCGGCGGCCTGGACCAAAGCGACGAAAAGACGGTTATCGGCAGGGTTTTCTTCCGGGTGCCACTGGACACCGATGGTGAATGCCTTACCCGGTAGTTCGGCCGCTTCCACCGTCCCATCTTGAGCGAAGCCGACCGCCTCCACCCCGGCACCCAGGCCGTCGAGGGCCTGGTGATGGTGGCAATAGCCGTCAACTTTGGCACCGAGGACAGAAGCGACGGTGCTCGGCGTGCGCAAGTGCACCCGCGTCGGGCTCGCCCGCCCTGGCGCGGGCCGGTACGAACCACGGCCCACGATGTCGGGAAGGTGCTGGTGCGACGTACCGCCGAGGGACACGTTGAGCACCTGAAGGCCCCGGCAGATTGCCAAAAGAGGCAAGTCGTCGGCGAGGGCCTGCCGGCACAGTGCAATTTCCCAGGCATCGCGCTCTGGTCGGGGTGGCCCCGTTTGTTGATGGGGAGCGGCGCCGTAGCGACGCGGGTCGACGTCGGGCCCGCCGGTTATTACTAACCCGTGCAGGACGGACAGGACCACTGTCGGGTCAAGTTCGGAAGGCGGGAGCAGGACGGCGCAACCTCCGGCGCCTTGCACCGCGCTTACGTAGGTCTCAGGCAGGAGAGCGGCCTTTTCTTCCGACGTCTCGTAGCGCGCGTTTCGACGTACATGGACAGGCCGATCAGCGGTGGTCCCGGCTGGTTAGAAGATTTAGAAGCCACGGTCGCGTTCGCCGGCGGTCAGGGCGCCATCGTAAGCGGCGGGTCACCGGGCGCCCAGCCCCGGACGTTCGACGGCGAGTGGCGTGCCGCTGCTGCGACTAGGCCCGTATTCCGCACCTGTCATCCTGAGGGGCAAGGCGTGACCAGCTCGGGGCTTGCTCTTTAGCCCTGTCGTCGCAGGTCAGGTGGGTGGGCCGGACGTTCGTCGCGCCCGCTCGGGCGCCGAGTTGTTGGGGAAAGAATGACGGCGGGCATGGACCCAAGTATCCACCTTTGACATGCGATGAACCTCTATGATGTTGGGGAAATGTTCGTGCGGCTTCAAAAGGTGCGGCAGGGCGAGCGGGTTTACGAGTACGTGCACATCGTGGAGGGTTTTCGGGACCAGACCGGCAAGGTCCGTCACCGTGTTGTGGCAAACCTGGGCCGGCGCGACCGGTTGAAAGGCTCCGGCGCCCTCGACAACCTGGCCGCCGCCTTCACCCGGCTGGACCCGGCGCCCGGCCGTTACCTGGTAGGTGCGTTGCCTTTGGTGGTGCCCGTGCTGGACCGGCTGGATGTGGCCGGTATCGTCGACCGGGCCTGCCCGATGCGGGGACGGGCCCATCTCACTCATGGCGAGGTGGTCGCCGCGCTAGTGGCCAATCGGCTCACCGCCCCGCGGCCGCTTTATGACGTGGCCGGTTGGGCCAATAGTTATGCCACCAACGAGTGGTTAGGCACCGCCGGCGCCTTGTTGAACGATGACCGTCTGGGCCGGGCCCTCGATGCGCTGGCCGGGTGCCTGGACAATGTCGCCTCGGCCGTGGCGCTGGCCGCCATCGCCAACTACGGGGCGGACGCCGCCCGGCTCCACTGGGATTTCACCTCGGTGGCGTTCTGCGGCGCCTATAGCGGACAAGACGCCCGGTCGCCCCAGATCGGCTTTGGGCATTCGTCGGACCGCAAAGGGCACCGCCGTCAGCTCAAAGTCGCCCATGCCACCACCGCCTCCGGCATCGCGCTGTTCGGTCGGGCCGTTGACGGTGCCCGGCACGAAGGCAAGCAGACCGGCCAGTTGCTCGAACGGTTACGCGGCTTCGCCGCACCGAAAAAGCTGCTGCTGGTGGCCGACTCGGCGTTGGTCACCAAAGCCAACCTGTGCGCCGCCGATAAAGCGAAAATCCGTTTTGTCTCCCGCCTGCCCCGCAGCTTCGACTACGAGGGCCACGCCCTGTCGCTGCCCGAGGGAGCGTGGCGGACGCTGCGCTACTGCTCCCAGCGGTCACGTCGGCTTCCGCCCGCCGAGCGGCCCAGCTTCCGTGGCGCCGAAGCCACCATCGACATCGTCGGCCCCGACAAGCAGGCCCGCAGCTTCCGTGCCCTGTACGTCTATGGCAGCGAAGAAGCAGGCGCGGCCCAAGCGAGCCGGGCCAGGCTGCTGGGCCGAGCCGAGGGCGCCCTAGCTCGCATCGCCCGAGGACTGGTGGCCAAGCCTCGCCAGGACCGTGAAGCCGTCGAACGCCGCGTCGCCGACGCTGTCTCCAAAGGTCATGTCGGCAGCTGGCTGCGCACTGAAGTGCACGCCGACCGGCACGGCAACCTCACCCTGCGCTGGTGGCGCGACACCCAGGCTCTGGCCGAGGCTGGACAACGCGACGGCCTCTACGCCCTGGTCACCAACATGGGCCCACAGCAATGCTCGGCCGACCGGCTCCTGGCCTTCTACAAAGACCAGGCACTATCCGAACGAGCCCATCACTTCCTCAAAGGACCGCTCACCGTCAGACCCGTGTTCTTAAAGTCGAACCGGCGAGCCGCCGCTTTGGTCGGCGCCTGCTCCATTGCCCTGCTCGTCTACGGGCTCATCGAGACCGAGGTCCGCCAAGCCGTCGCCCCCGCCCGCACCATCACCGGCCTCCTCCCCGAAGGGCGAGCCGCACGACCCACCGCCGAGAACATCTTCAACGCCTTCACCGGGCTCGGCTACCAACGAGCCAGGACCAGCAACGGCCTCGAGGAAATAAGCGACCCCCTCACACCGGCACAGCAGACAATCCTCGACGCCCTCGACATCAAGACCATCCTGCCCTCACAGGCACAAGCCTGACCTCAAAGCGGTGCGGAATACGGGACTAGGCGACGGTGGGGACATCAGCGGAGGACCGGTTACGGATTGTCCAGGACGCCATCGCCGGCCAGGAGCCGGCTGACCTCGTCGACTTCCGGCCACGGGAGGACATCGTCGCCGGCGTCAACCACGCCCGTCCCGGTTTCGGCGACCGCGATAACAGCCGCTTCGTAGCCCTCCAGGCTGAAGGCTTCGACGGCCGGCGCGGCTCGAGCCGGCTCGAAAGCAGCCAGCAGCGTCCCCGAGGCCAGAGTGGCCCACGGGTCGGCGCCGGCCGCCCGGCATACTGCCATGGCCGGCGGCCACCACAGCACTTGCGTGCGGTCAATCCTGAGACGAGCGCCAGAGGCAGCAGCCATCTCGTGCAATCCGGCCGCCAGCCCACCCTCAGTGGGATCGTGCATGGCGGTGGCCCCCAGCCGGCCCGCCAACAAAGCCGCATTTACTACTGAAATTCCCGGGTCATCCAGCGCCCGCCTGGCGGCCCGCAGGAGATCCTTGTCGACATGGCCCAGAAGGGCGGCGCTCTCGCGGGCCAGGACGGCCGCCCCCTCGACCGGCGCCCGTCCGACCTGGAGGACCAGGTGGCCGGCAAGGACACCGCCAGTCCTGACAAACGCCCGGTCTTCGGCCAGGCCCAGCATCTGGCCGACGACGATCGGCTGCCTGACGGCGCCGGTGACCTCGGTGTGACCTCCAACCAGTGCGGCACCCACTTGGGCCAGGCTCGCCCGCATGTCTGCGAACAGCGAGCCGACCTGGTCCTCAGTCGTCCCCGGTGGGAGCAAGACCGTAGCCAGGAACCAGCGGGGCCGGGTGCCCGTAACCGCGACGTCGTTGGCGTTGACGGTGACGGCGAAGCGGCCGAGGTCCGCACCCGTAAGTGTGATCGGGTCCGTCGCCGCTACCAGCACCCCACCGGGCACGTCGATGGCGCAGGCATCTTCGCCCGGCTCAGGGCCCAGCAGTACCTCCGGCGGGGCCGGCCCGCCGTGTGAGAGCATGCGAGCCATGAATCTGGTGGGCAGTTTGCCAATACGCAGAGGGCGGGTGGGCACCCGTCCAGCATCGCCCAAAATTTGGCCCTGAACACTTGGGCGGGCTCGACCCGCCAAAGCCGATGGCCGGCCCACCCCGACGTTCCCCCGGCCATTGGAAGGGCACTGGCCACGCGCCCTACGTTCGGGCCATGGCGGTGCGGGATGAAACTCGTACCGGTCGTGAACAACCGTCGTTCGCAACAGGAGGCGCAGGACGCATGTCAACCGCAATTGAGGACGCCGTCAATCCCCGGGC
>DATJUH010000178.1:0-8083 GCA_035502515.1 Acidimicrobiales bacterium | reverse complement strand
GACATCGCTGCCGTGGCTGAACTGGCACACGAACGTGGTGCCACTTTGGTGGTGGACAACACCTTCGCCACCCCGTACCTCCAGCGACCTCTGGCCCTCGGCGCAGACGCCGTCGTCCACTCGACGACAAAGTACCTGGGTGGCCACAGCGACGTCGTCGGTGGCTTCATCGCCACTTCGGATGAGGATCTGGCCGACCGGCTGGCCTTCGTCCAGAACTCGGCCGGGGCCGTCCCGGGGCCGTTCGATTGTTTCCTTGTGCTGCGGGGCGTCAAGACCCTGGCGGTACGGATGGACCGCCATTGCGCCAATGCCCAGGCCGTCGTCGAACTCCTGAGCTCTCACCCGGCTGTTGAGCGGGTGCATTACCCCGGCCTGACCACCCACCCCGGCCATGAAGTCGCCGCCCGCCAGATGCGGGGGTTCGGCGGCATGGTCTCGTTCACCCTTCGTCGTGGAGAAGACGCCGCCGTAGCCATCGCCGGCGCCACCCGCCTGTTCACACTGGCTGAATCGTTGGGGGCCGTGGAATCGCTCATCGAGCACCCGCACCGCATGACGCACGCTTCGGTGGCCACCTCCCCGCTCGCCGTTGAGCCCGCCCTTCTCCGCCTGTCAGTCGGGATCGAGACCATTACCGACCTGCTCGGTGACCTGAGCCAGGCATTAGACCGGTTCGGTTGAAATATACGGTCCCTCCGACCACACGCTGGCGCCGGCCTCGGGACCCCTGGGCCGGAACTGGGGAGAGTAACTGCTCTCACAGCTATGTTTTTCACCCCAGATTGAACACCGGGCCGCCGCTTTGATGTTGAAGTGCCCCGCAAAGTGCGGTCGTACGGCGGCCGGCCCCCAGATTGAGGGAAATCGCGCGCTGACGCTACTGGAGCCCGGTCCGCACCGACGTGATGCGGTGCGTATTGAAACCGAGCCAATGCATCCGGCCGATGTACCGAGCGTGCTCGACCTTGATGCAGCGGTCCATGACGACGGTTACACCGCCGTCCTCTGCGATCCTCGCTCCCTCCTCGTTGATGACACCGAACTGGCACCACAGGGCCCCGGCGTGGACGGCTACGGCATCTCGAGCGATGCCGGGCAGGGCGTCGGGAGCGCGGAAAACGTTCACGATGTCGATGGGCACGGGCACATCCTGCAGACGGGGGTAACACGTCTCGCCGAGGATATGGGTCTCGCGTGGGTTCACAGGTATGACCCGATAACCGTGCCGTTTGAGGTAGTAGCCGACGAAATAACTGGCTCGTAGCTCGTTGCTCGACAACCCCACGACGGCGATCGTGTTCGAAGTGTGGAGCAGGCGCTGGATTACCAACGGGTCCTGGTAGGCAGCTAGGTCGGTCATTCTGTGGACGCTCCGGGCGCCCGTGCGGCCACGCGCTTGAAACCTTGCTCCAGGTCCCAGGTCAAATCGTCCACCGACTCGGTACCGACCGACAGTCGCACCGTCCCGGGCCGGACGCCGGCCGCCTGCAGTTCATCGTCACTGAGCTGGCGGTGAGTCGTGCTGGCGGGGTGGATAACCAGGCTCTTGGCGTCGCCGACATTGGCTAAGTGCGACCACAACGTCAGGCCGCGTATGAGCTCTTGCCCACCGGCGCGCCCGCCGGCACAGTCGAACGAGAACACCGCGCCGGCCCCCAGGGGCAGGTACTTCTCCACCAGCTTCCGGTACTTGCTGGTGGCCAGGCCCGGGTAGGTGACCTGTGATGCCAGTGCCTGGCCCTCGAGGAACTCTGCTACGGCCAAAGCGTTCTCGACATGTCGTTGCATCCGCAACGACAACGTTTCGAGGCCTTGCAGGAACAAGAAGGCGTTGAAGGGCGACAGCGCGCCGCCGAGGTCGCGCAATGTTTCCGCCCGCACCTTCATCAGGTAGCCGTACGTCCCGAACGTCTCGTGGAACATCAAGCCGTGATAGGCCGGCGACGGCCCCGCCACTACAGGAAAACGACCATTCGACCAGTTAAACGTGCCCGCATCCACCACCACGCCGCCGATGCTCGTCCCATGGCCGCCAATGAACTTCGTGGCCGAATGCACAACAATATCGGCGCCCCATTCGAAGGGACGGCACAAGTACGGCGTGGCGAACGTATTGTCGACGATGAGCGGCAGCTCGTGCTCGTGGGCGACCGACGACACCGCCTCGATGTCCAGTACGTTGCCGCCCGGGTTGCCGATCGTCTCGGCGAAGAACGCTTTACTGTTTGGACGGACGGCACCGCGCCAGGCGTCGGGGTCGTCCGGGTCGACCCATGTCAGTCCCACGCTCATTTTCCCGAGGAAATGCTTGAGCTGGTTGACCGTGCCCCCGTACAGGGCCGAGGAAGAAACCACGTGATCGCCCGGCTGCAGCAGGGTGAAAAGGGCGGCCGCCTGCGCGGCGATGCCGCTCGAGAACGCCACCGCGCCGCAACCACCTTCGAGGTTCGCCACCCGCTCCTCGAGCACGGCGACAGTGGGGTTCATTATCCGGGAGTACGTGTTCCCGTACTCCTGCAGGTTGAAATAGGCGGCCGCCGACTCGGGGTCTTCGAACACGTAGCTCGTCGTTTGGAAAATCGGTACGGCGCGAGCGCCTGTATTCGGATCCGGCCGTTGGCCGGCATGGAGTTGGCGCGTCTCGAAACCGAAGGCACGGGCCTCTTCGGCCTCGGGCGGCGAACGGTCACCGGGCGGTTTTTTGGCGTCTGTCACTTGCCCGCTCCAGGGTGGGCCAGAAAGCGACGGATATGGGGCGTTTGCTGCGCTTCCTCCAGCAAAAAACAGTCGTGGCCGTACGGCGCCTCGATCACGTGGCACTCGACTGGCTTGCCCAACGCCAGAAGAACCTTTTCGATCTCCCGGGACGCGGTGGGCGGGTAGAGCCAGTCGGAGCTGAAGGCGATCAACAGTGTGCGGGCCGAGACGCCTTCGAGCGCCCGGGCCAGGGACCCGCCGCCGTACTGGCGGGCAAGGTCAAAATAGGTCAACGCGCGTGAGGTGTACAGGTAAGTATTGGCGTCGAAACGCTTGACGAACGAATCGGCCTGATGGTCGAGGTAGCTCTCGATTTCGAACTCCGGCTCGGTGATCGTATAGCGGATGTCGTCAGCGGACTGCAGCCGCCGGCCGAACTTATCGCTCAACGCCTCTGCGGAGAGGTACGTGATGTGGCCGACCATCCTGGCCACGCCCATCCCGGCATCAGGGGTGCGACCGGTGCCGTAATAGTGGCCACCTTGCCAGGCCGGGTCGCGCATTATGGCCTCTCTGGCGATGGCGTTCCAGGCCAAGCCCTGGGGATGGAGGCCGTGAGTGCTGGCGATGGCCACTACGGCATCAACCTGGTCGGGGAACAAAATGGCCCATTCAAATGCCTGCATCCCCCCGAGGGAACCGCCCGCCACCGCGGCCAAGCGGCGGATACCCAGCTCCTCGAGGAAAGCGCGTTCGGTCCGCACCATGTCCGCCACGGTGATCACAGGGAACCTGGCACCGTAGGGCCGGCCGGTGGCGGGGTCGACCGACGCCGGTCCCGTAGTCCCGCGGCACCCGCCGAGCAGGTTGGTGGAGACTACGAAGAAGCGGTCAGTGTCGAACGCCTTGCCCGGGCCGATCATCCCGTCCCACCAGCCCAGCGCCTTGCCCGCCCGGCCGTCGCGCGCCTCGGCCCCGAACCCGTCGCGTGTGCCTTCCTCGGGCGCCGTCCTTGACACACCCGCGGCATGGGCGTCGCCGCTCAGCGCGTGGCAAACCAGGATGACATTGTCGCCCTTCGGGTTGAGGGTGCCGTAAGTCTCGTAGGCCACCCGGACCGGCTCCAGCACCTCTCCGCAGTCGAGCGGCAAGGGCCGGGACAGGTCGAGGTAACGAGTCTCTACGACGCCGACTGACCCCGCTCTCTGATGCTCGGCTGCCGCTATACGTGTAATCATGACAATCTTTCCCTAGCGCGACGTATTGTACAGTCTCTCGATGGAAACACTAGAGAAGCCGTCCATGTGCGCATGGAAGTAAGAGAGAGGGCATCAGTGACATGACCACAGTCACTAACGGAGTCAATGTACAGGCGCTGCTCGACGCCCGCGAGGTGCTGAAGGAGGCGCCCGAAGCCGCCCAGTTCACCTGGAGGGCCAAGTCCAGGTGGCAAAACGGCGTTCATAGCCAGACGAGGGTACAGAGCTTCTTCGGCCTCGGGGAGGAGCACAACCACAAGGCCGAGGGGGTCTTCGAAGCCGACCATCCGGCGGTCTTCGCGGCCGAGGACAACGGGATCACCCCGATCGAGTTCCTGCTGGTCGGCTTGGCCAGCTGCCTTACCGCCGGCGTGGCCTCTGTAGCGCAGAACCGGGGCATTCAGTTGCGCTCGGTTGAGGCGACCGTCGAGGGGCACCATGACATCCGTGGGATCCTCGGTGTCGACAGCGACGTCCGCAACGGGTTCAATGACGTGACGGTGACTTTCACGATCGACGCAGATGCCTCGAAGCAGGAGATCGAGGCCCTGGTGGCGCAGTCCCAAAAGCGCTCTGCGGTTTTCGATGCGCTCACCAACCCGACGAACGTCACCGTCGAGGTCGCCTGAGAGGTCGAGCCATACAGCGCACCGCCGCAGTTGTAGTCGGCGCCGGCCATGCCGGCCTGGCGGCAAGTTACTTCCTGAGCCAGCGGTCGGTTGACCACGTCGTGCTCGAGCGCGGGGAGGTGGCCAACTCCTGGCGGACGGAACGCTGGGACTCGTTACGCCTGCTTACCCCAAACTGGCAGAGCCGCCTACCCGGCCACTTTTACGAAGGCCCCGACCCCGACGGTTACATGCACATGGGAGAGGTGGTCGATTTCATAGAGAAGTTCGCCAAGGTCACGGGCGCCCCCGTACTGACCGAGGCGAACGTCACCTCCCTGCAATCCCGCCCCGGCGGGTACCGCGTTGTCTCGGACCGCGGCGATTTCGGTTGCCGGGCGGTGATAATCGCCAGCGGAGCTTGTAACCAACCCGCGCTGCCGGCGTTCGCTAATGCGGTGCCGGCGTCTGTCGACCAGCTGACGCCGTTCAACTACCGCAACCCGGACCAGGTGGACGAGGGCGGAGTGCTCGTAGTCGGGGCCTCCGCCAGCGGTGTGCAGCTGGCGGCGGAGCTGTTGCGCTCGGGGCGTCCGGTGACCGTTTCAGTAGGGGAGCACGTGCGGCTGCCCCGCACCTACCGTGGCCGTGACGTGCTGTGGTGGATGGACGCCTCGGGCATCTGGGACCAGCGGTACGACGAGATCGAGGACCTGACGAGGGCCCGACGGCTCCCGTCGCCGCAGCTGGTCGGTACATCTGAACGGGACACGCTCGATTTGAACGCGCTCACCGCCATGGGCGCAGAGCTCGTCGGCCGTTGGGCCGACATACGTGACGGCCGCGCCCTGTTCTCGGGCGGCTTGCGCAATATGTTCACTCTCGCCGACCTCAAGATGGGGCGCCTGCTCGACACCTTCGATACCTGGGCTGAGGCTGACGGGCGCGCTGCAGAGGTGGGAGCGGCCGAGCGTATGGCGCCGACCCGCGTCCCGGAGGCAGCCCGGTGGCAGCTCGACATGCGCAGCGGTGAAATTCGCACGATCGTGTGGGCGACCGGTTTCCGCCCCGATTACCGATGGCTCGACGTTCCCGTTTTCGATCGAAAGGGCCAGCTACGTCACGATGGGGGCGTGGTCGACATGCCCGGGTTATACGCGCTGGGACTTCCCGTCCTACGCAGGCGGAAATCAACTTTTATCCACGGGATCGAGGACGACGCACGCGAGGTGGTGGACCACCTGGCGCAATATTTGGCCGCCAACCCCCGAGCATGACGGTGGCCGGTCACGTGCTCTCCATTACGGGTTGAAGGACGAAGATGCGGCCGGGCTGACCATGCCCCGCCCGACAGGCGGCGTTGTCTTTCCGAAAGACATGTCCAGGGAGCCCCGGCTCGTTCGTCGTAGTGGCAACCGTCCACTTCAGGGTGTACGGACCCTATCGAAGACGACCGGAGGAAAGACGATGGAAGTCTTGTTGTTGGCGCCGTACCTGTGCCAGGCCGAGTACGAGACAAAGGTTGAACGTAGGTGCAGATCCGGCAGGCGGCCGAACCGGCAGTGGGCACCCCGTTGGTGGCGGGCACCGTTCAAAGGGCGTCTGCCTTAGACCGTAGCCCGCCTTCGAACCACCGTGTTTTCTATAGGTCAGCAAGAAGTTTTGCCATATAGAACTCGTCGATAAGGCGGCCATCGACCAATAAACACTCCCGTCGGCGGCCTTCGATTTCGTAACCCATGCGCTGGTACAGGGCCGCGGCCCTGTCGTTGTGCTCCATAACCGTGAGCTCCAGGCGGTGCAGGCCGTGGGCTGTCGCCCATCGTTCCGCCTCGCCGAGCAACCTCGTGCCCAGTCCCCGTCCGGAAGCTGACTCGAGCACGCCAATGACGAGAGTTGCCGTGCCCCGGTTGCGCTGGAAGGGCCCTCCTTCCAGTTCGACGTAGCCGACCAGTTGGTCGTTGTCTTCAGCTACCAGTACGACGGAATTGCTTGAGGCGCTCGTCCGCTCGAGTTGCGCCTGGACGATGGCGACGTCGGTGTCGCGCTCGTTCGGCTCGAGCAGCATCAGGTGCGTTTCTTGGTCCAGCAGAGCCTTGAGCCCGACCCATCGCTCTGCGTCAGCAGGCGTCGCTTCCTTTACAACTGCCGACATAAAGGCCCGTCCTTAGTTGAGGTCACCCACCCGCCGTCGTCGTGGCGTATGCCCGCCCGCCCAAAGCATGCCCCTTACCGCCGCCCCCCGGCCCGGCTCATCCAGGTGTTCGCCTTAAGAAGGCCCGGTCCGGGGCGAGGCCAACTCAACCGAACTACGCTCTCCAACCGGGCCATTCGCAACGAAGGAGGCGTCCTCGGCGATGACTGGTGGGCTGGTCAGGGGTTTTGTAGAGCGGGCTTGGCGGTACGGGGCAGCCAGGAGTAGGCACGTAAACGGCTTTACCCGACGGCGGGGGAGCTTCCAGCCGAAAGGCCGGGCACACCCGGGGCGGCGATGACTGCATGATCGCAGGCTACGGACCGCTAGGTGGCGAACTGACGGCGCCGGTCACGATCAGTTCGTCCGGTGCCTCTCAACCTGCCCGGTTTCGGCGTTGCCGGCCTGGCCTGTGCCAGCGCAACTGTTTGCCTGGCGACCAGCTTCGGTGGGTCGGTAGTGCCGGAGCGCGCTTCCTCAACTGGCCTTTTTAACCTGCACTGCCGGGGCCGTACTGGTAGCGACGCCGGCCAGCGCCGGCCCGGCGGGCCCGGCCGCTACGGGCCCGTTCTTCCAGGGCGGCCCCAAGATCGCCCCGAGCCCTGAAGTAGGCGCCGGCCACTTCGGCACCAGCGTCGGCGGGCGCAATCACCCCTCCCGGGTGGTGGCGTGGCGTGCCCCCGGCGCTGAAATGGCGGAGAGTACCCATCAGGCGCACACGCCTGGTCTGCGAGAAAGGAAGGGCTCATGGCCAATCACACGGTCGTCTTGGCGATCTTCAACGACGAGGCATCGGCCGACTCGGCAGCAGCCTCTATGAAGGAATCGGGGGTGGCGAAGGGCGACGCCGTGGGGGTCCTCGTCCTGGACGAGAACGGCAAGCTCAAGGCGGACAAGGTGGGCAAGCGCAGTTGGGGCAAGGGCGCCGGGATCGGCGCCGTTGTGGCGCTGGTCACGCCGGTGGGACTGGCCGCCGGCGTCATAGGGGGTGGCCTGCTCGGCGCCCTTCACCACAAGAACCTCGGTCTGAAGGACGCCGACCGCGAGCGGCTCAGCAAAGAGCTGGAAGGGGGCAAGGCCGCCGTCGGCGTACTGGCTCCAGTTTCCGAAGCCACTCTCGTGGCTGACAAGCTGACCGAGCTGGGCGGCACCACGGAAACACATCCTGTCTCGGACGAGGAAGTCGAGGAAGCTCAGACGGCCGCCACTGCCAGCGCGTCCTAACGGCTGCAGATGGCGTCAACGGTCCGCCGTCCAACCCCCGGCAGCGTCAAGAAGGCCGAACTGAACCGGGAAATGTGATGAAACATCACTAACCCGCC
>DATJUH010000177.1:0-5787 GCA_035502515.1 Acidimicrobiales bacterium | reverse complement strand
GCCCTGGCGGACTTAATCTCCCCTTGCCCGGAGGACCACTCGAGTGAGAACTAGGCCGTTGTTTACCGGAGTCGGCGTTGCTCTCGCCACTCTATATAAGGAAGATGGCAGCGTTGACACCGTCGCCACCCGAGATCATGCTTTGCGGCTGGTAGATCTTGGGATCCAAGCTGTGATCGTCGCCGGAACGACGGGCGAGGCTGCGATGCTTAGCCCTGACGAGGTACTAACGCTACTGGAAGGCATTCGCGATGCTGTCACCGACGTTCCCGTGATCGCCGGGACCGGGGCGTCCTGGAGTGGCAAGGCGGCGAAACTTACAGCTGAGGCGGTAAAGGCCGGGGCAGACGCTGCCCTGGTAATGCCCCCACCTGGCCTGGCCGATCCCGCGCCGTATTTCGCTCGAGTTGCCTCGGCCGCGGGATCGCTACCGATCTTGGCCTATCACTTTCCCCGGGTATCTGCTCCCGGAATTTCGGTCGAGCTTCTCGGGCAGCTTCCCGTCGTGGGCATAAAAGACTCGTCCGGCGATGCCGAACGTCTCCTCCAGGAGGTGGCCCAATACTCCGGCCATGTCTATGTAGGATCGTCCGCGCTTCTGACCATGGCTGGGGCAGTCGGTGCAACGGGTGCGATACTCGCCCTCGCTAACGCGGAGCCAAACATCTGCATAGACGCGTTCCAAGGGGATGGAGCCGCACAGGTACGACTTATCGATCTTCATCTGAAGGCCAAGACGCGAACACCCCATGGGCTGAAGGAGCTAATGGCGGCCCGCTTCGGCACGAGCCGTTACTCGCGGGCTGACTAATCGCCCAATAGGTACTCCGTGAAAACTCCAGTTTACACGGGATTCTACGTAATTTTCGCGAGGCACCACTATTATTGTAAACCGATTAGTTGTCGGGCATTCCGATCCCGTTTCAAGTAATAAGCGATCGCGCTCGACGCGACTGCAGGAATGTGCCATTACTGCTCCAAGACGCGGCGCGCCGGATCGTTGTATCACGAATCTGGCACGACGAGAGATTCCGTCGTGTCCCGGCGAAGCGCGACATGGCCCTTCGGTGCTTGAGTGGCTCATATGGTTTGGGACCAGCGGATGCTGTTCAACGCCACCGCACCAGCAGAGGACGGCTTGCTGCGCATGGCGACCGGGCTAGGTTGGCGCGCCGCCCAAGTCGTAAGGGTTCGCCGGTTGAAGGGAGGCGTCGACGGGTCGACCCACGCCGTGCGCCTCGAGCCTGGTGGGTGGGTCGTTCTCAAGCGCTCGTGGACACTGAGGCCGAATTCGCTTGAAGCCGAGTTCGTCCGGCTCGGGTTCGTTCGGCCGGCCAGTGTGGCGACTCCGGAGCCGCTGGCGTTCGACGGAGAGGGCGCCTGGTTCGGCCGGCCGGCGCTGGTAATGGGCCGGGTCCCGGGCCAGACGCTTTGGTGGGCAAAACCGGGGCCATGGATCGCGGAGCTGGCCACCGCGCTGGCCGCTATCCACCGCATGCCTGTCCCGGCGGATCCTCCCGCGGTGGTGGGTACCCCTCACGCCGGGGTGGCCTGGCGACCAGCCGAGCCCGACAAGCTGGCCCGCACTGCCCGGGTGACGCGGCTGGTGGCGATAGCGACGGAGCTCCAGGACGACCTGCGACGGTGCTCATCACCGCCGGTCCTGTTGCACCACGACTTCCATCACGGCAACGTGACCTGGCGCAGTAATGGGCGCCTTGGCGGAGTCGTCGACTGGAACGAGGCTTGCCTGGGCCCCGCCGCCTGTGATGTGGCGTACTGCAGTGTCGACCTGGCCATGACCCACGGCGCGACTGTGGCCGAGGCCTTTGTGCGAGCTTATGAGTCCGTGGCGGACGTGAAAGTGGACGACCTCAGGCGATGGCAGGCGTTGTGGGTGGTGAACGACATGCGCTGGGTCGGTTACTGGGTAATCGGGTTTCGCGAAGCCGGCCTGAGCAACCTGACTTTGCCTGTCCTGCGCCACCGGTTGCGGACCTTTGCCGACTTCGTACTGAAACGTCTCTGACCCCAACCCAGAGTTGTGGGTAGTACTGGGGCACCGCCACCTTCGGGAGCCCTCGATTACCCACGTCCAACGGGCCGGAGGTGGAACTTGCCGAATGGCGGCAGCAGTTTACGAGTACTCGGCACGGGCTCGCGTCGTGCCCGCGCGTTGTAGCTGAGCTGCGGCCGCGACAGTACCACGGAACGCTTTGCCCAACTCCTGATTACAGCGATGTGCCCGAGGTTTGACCGGCTCTGCGCCCAAGGTCTCGACTATGCGAATAGGCTCTTCTCATGAGCACGCAAGCGATACGAGGGCTCTACCTGATGCGTGACGATGTGTTCGACGAGGTATACGGCCCCGAGAACTGCCGAATTATCGAACGGCAAGTGCTTATAGAGGCACCGCAACTCAATGCGGACTCCATCAAAAGCTGCCCCGAACTCCTTAACAACGTCGACATCCTGCTGGCTAGCTGGGGCTGCCCGCCGATCGACGAAGACCTGCTTTCCCACGCGCCACAACTGCGGGCCATCTTCTACGCGGCCGGCTCTGTGCGGGCGCTCGTATCCGACGCGGCATGGAGGCGCAAGCTGACCGTCGTCACAGGAAAGGACGTGATCGCCGAACGGGTGGCCGAGTTCGCGGCGTCGATCATCTATCTTTCATTGAAGCATTTTTGGCATTACGAGCGCAGCGCGTGGCGGGACAGGACATGGCCCCAGCGTCGCACCGTCCCAGGCACCGTCGGTTCACGAGTCGGGCTTGTTTCTCTTGGCAGCGTTGGCCAGCACCTCGCTCGGCAGCTTTCTGGCTCGGCACTTCAAGTTGTTGCCTACGACCCCTACGTTGACGGTGAGGCGCTCGAACGCCCACCTTCGTGCAGCCGGGTGGGTCTGGCCGAGCTGTTCTCTACGAGTGACGTCGTCTCCTTGCACGCTCCGCTCAACTCCGAGACCGAGCACATGGTCGGCGACGACCTGCTGAACTCGATGAAAAACGGGGCGACTTTGGTCAACACAGCACGCGGCGGCCTGATAGAACCCAAAGCCCTGGTCTCGGTCTTGAAAGCACGGCGGGACCTCACTGCTGTACTCGACGTGACGGAACCGGAGCCATTACCACCAGAACATGAGCTCTTCTCGTTGCCCAACGTTGTCATCACCCCGCATATTGCAGGGAACGTCTTATTGGAACGGCGAGCCATTGGCCACGCGATTGCCGAGGAAGTCGAACGATTTGCACGCGGAGAACCCCTGCGACGGGCAGTAACCCCGGACGGGCTCGTCCACAGCGCATAGGCCCGTTCCGTACTCATCTGGGGTACGCTACCGGCAAGTTCTCTGCCAGCAACCCATATGTGGAAGAGAGCCTGGTGCTGTTGAAGCAACTGTTCACCGACTGCGCCACCCCCAACTGGTCGGGCATCACCGGCCTGTCCGGCCACGGCGTCGGGTTGCCCCAGTTCGAGGCCGGTAAAGCGCCCATGACGTTCGCGGTCGATTTCGGGTACGGGACGATCGCCGCCAACGCCCACTTCCCCATTGGCAGCATGCCTTTTCCGGAGATCACAACAGCGACGACACCTCTCTCGTCGAACGTGCCGGCCCGGTCTGGGAACACCACCGGGGGTACGAGCTACATGATCCCGGCCCACACGAGTGGCAATGCACTCAAGGCGTCCATCCTGTTCCTCCAGTTCATGAGCGCGGCCCGGTACATCTCGAACTGGCTGGCTCAGACCGGCGGCATCGCAGCGATCAACGGGATCAAAGCACCGGCTTCTACCGCCGCTTACTTCGAGGGGTCGTGGGGGGAGCCGGAGATCACAAGCCCGTTCGCCAGTTCAGGCTACGACGTCGCCCCTGGGGTTCTGTTCACTGCCGCGTACGACGGCTACCTCGTGGGGGCCAAAACGATAAGTCAGGAAGAGAGCCCGCCTATCTCGTGAAGAACGATGGCTGGAGCAATCAGCCGTGGGCGTCATCCCTCGCCAACGTGGGTGTGTAGCCCCAATTCACGACCGGCGTCCACGGCGGGCAGCTATGGGGCTTCAGGAGATTTTCGACGGCCGAGGTTGGCCGGCGTCAGCTCGTCATATGGTTCGAGACCGGCGATATAGCGCGGGCGTCCCTCGACCATAAGGGCGAAAAGACGGCGCCGGCTCTCCTCGCTCATTCCTCCGATATGAGGAGAAAGGAACACGTTTTCGAAGTCTCGTACCGGAGAGTCGAGCTGGACAGGCTCAGGGTCGAAACGTCGACGGAGGTGACACTGTCGCCCTGGGCCATCCGCTCGAGTAAGGGCGACGCTGTCGGCCGCCCGGCCACGCGAGCATTGACGAAGACGCTGCCTGGCCGGAACGGTGCGAGGACGCTCGAGCACAGGAAGCCGGGCGGGGTCTTGCGGTGCACCTGGCAGTCGTTATCGCGCTCATCCATGGACGCTGGTCGATGCTTCCATCGCGTGGACGTGAGGCGTCGGGTCGGTGTGGCGTCCGCGCCCGCCCGCTGGTCACGTCCGATGGGTATGGCGCCAGATGCGTTGCGCGAGAATGACCGGCGTGCCGGTCGTCCCGGACCTCGCCGAGCTCGCCGCGTGGAACCCGACGCTCCTTGTGCGGACTGCAGGCCAGTCCTCGGCCGCCGGGCCGTCTTCGCAACGGGCGGTTTACGCGGCTTCGGTCGCGAAACAGTTCACCGCGTTCCTGGCGGCTTTGCTTATTACCGAACGACGTTGGACCGCCGGTGACCAGATCCGCGCTATGGTGCCCGAGCTCCCGTCGTGGGCAGACGGTATCGAGGTCCAGCACCTCGTGCACCACTCGTCCGGCCTCCCAAGCACGCCGCGGTTGCGCGAGAACGGCGTCGAGTGGCCCGTCGCTTGGGGCAATGCCGAGGTGCTGGCGGCCATCGTGCGCGACGTCGTCCCCGTCCGCCCGCCCGGCGCCGGATGGGAGTATTGCAGCCTTGGCTACGTCCTCCTCGCCGTCGCCATCGAGCGCCTCATCGGCCACCCGTTCGAAGAATTGGCCCGAGAGCGGCTGTTCGAGCCGGGCGGCATCACCGCTTCCCAATTCGGCGGACCGCCGCCGGGAGCCCGGGTCACCGGCACCGAGCCGGCGACTATCGGGGAGGGTGGTCTGTGGACGACGCCAGCCGATCTCGAGCGCTGGAACCACCTAATGAACGCCAGAGCGTTTGGGCCGGTCGCGCATGATCTAGCCGAGCGGCCCGGTCGTCTGCAGGATGGGTCGATCATGGCCAACGGGTGGGGCGTCGGGATCGTCAGGTCAGCAGGGCGGGTCTTTTTTCACCGGGGCGGTGACGTCGAGGGGTGGACGACGAAGGTCGTGCGCGAACGGACGAGTGGGACGAGCGTCGTCCTGGCCACCGACGGGGCACCGCCCCAGTTGGTGCACGACACGGCTCTGCAGATCGCACTCGACGCGAGCGTCTCCTAAGACGGTAATGCCCAGTACGAGCCAACCTCTCGGAGAGCTGAACCGGTAGCAACGAACCCGAGCCGCTACGGCTCAGCCGATTCGTACGACAAGGACGACCGCAGTCCAGGAGGAGGTCCTCGGTCGGCCGCGTCGTCCATCTGCTCATGGTGGGTCCACGTGCTCCCAATGGCGTTCGCTTCCCAGAAATGGCAGGTATAACGGATCCAAGGCCAGTAACGGCCCGCTGTGGGCCAAGGACGCGTTAGGTGTCCTAGTTCCTAGTCGACCGTCCCGAGAACTGGATTGACACAGAACAGATAATGTCTCGCGCGCC
>DATJUH010000176.1:0-2876 GCA_035502515.1 Acidimicrobiales bacterium | reverse complement strand
GATCCAGTGTGTGCCGGGACCGTCCACTTCGACCACGCCGGGCCCAGGGAGCTGGCCGATGCCACGGATGAGGGGCGTGCCCCGGCCCGCCAGCCATCGTTCCTGGCCGGCATCGGAATAGTCGGACACCATGCAGTCCTGCCAGTCCAGCGTTGCCTGCACGTTCACCGGGGCGCTGGCACCGACGTCGCGGGCGCCCTGGACTGCCTCCCCTGGGCGCAAAAGAGATTTGGACCGGATGCCCAGCAGGAGCACTCGCCGCCGACCGGCTCCCACTCGACGACCGCGACCCGAAACCCAGCGCGCCGCGATGGCCGCCGCACAGTGCTCGCCTGGTGCACCGGCACCGAGCACGATCACGTCGAAATCGCTCACGTCGGGGCCTCCTGACCGGTCTGCTCGCGCACCATGTACTCGGCGTACCAGTCGGGCCAATCCGGGTCAGCCTTGCCGATCCGCTTCTCGTGCTCGCCGTGGGCAGCTTCGGCGCGTCTCAAGGCTCCTGCCAGGTCACCGGCGGAGTTGAACGAGGTGACGGAGGGGTCGAGCCGGCCCGGGAGGCGCTCGGTCACCTCTTGGAGCAGCCAACTGTTGCCGTCCGGGTCTTCGAACGTGGCAAACGAGCCGTAGCTCTTGTGGTCCGGAGCCGGCCCGCCGACCCGACCGTTCGCCCCCTCGGGGTCGAGTTGCGCCCCGGGCGCTGCGGAGTGGAACACTTCACTGACATTGGCACCTCGACTCGTGAGTTCGTCACGCCCGGCATCGATGTCGGACACGATGAGGTAGAGGCCATGGGCAGATCCGGGTGGGGCACCTGTGATCTTGGTGCCGAACTGCACCGAGCACAGCGACCCGGGGGGCGTGAACTGCACGACCCGGAAGCCGTTGTCGTAGGAGAAGTCGGCGTCGAGCCTCCATCCGAGGGCGGCGTAGAAGGCTTTGGAGCGGTCGGGGTCAGCCACGGGGATGACGACCACCTCGAGCTTCAGGTCGACAGGTTCGCTGCTTGCTGTCCCACCGGTCTCGCCGTTTTGTCCGTCGACAGTGCTCATCCGTGTCTCCCTCCGGCCGGCTCGGTACGGATTATCGCGCTAGGCCGACCGCCTTGCGCCCCGGACGGCTCCTCGTTTCAGTGTTCGACGTTATCCCAGCGTGCGAGGCCTTGAAGAGCAGTTCACGGGTCCATGGCTGGGTCATGGACGTGCTCGCCTGGCCGGATGTGCCCGGCCAGGACTTCCAGTACCTCGCGGGAGAACTGACAAGGATGCGGGCCCACTCGCCACGTCCTAGCGTCGCCAGTTGTCGAAGCCGGAAACCATAAAGCTCGTCTTAGCTTTCGCCACCAGGTTCCCGGCCGTCTTGACGGCGTTCCCGGTCAGCCCGCCGCCGCCGCGTGATGCGCTCAGCGTCGGACGGCCGGGTGTGCTTCCCAGGAGGGCTGCCCGGCCGGTCGTGGTAACGGCCGGGGTGGTTCATACGGCTGATGAGCACCCGAGACTTGTCGTTGGCAGTCGCAAGCCCGCCCTCGGCAAGGGCCTCGGACAAGTGCTGCACGGGGTCCTCGCCAGCCGCCTGGTACTTATCGAGGCGGTTCTGTAGGTGGTACCAAGCCTCGGCGGCGACGATCTGGGCGCCGAGCTCGGCGCCGGCGACCAGTACCACCTCAGCCTCCCACCGCCTGGACGAAGGCGCAGCCTGCCCTGTCGTGCTCCCGGACCGGGGGCTGGCACCGGATTGCTCGGCCCGGGGACCGGGTTGTTGGGCCTGCTCCACTTGCTCACGGACGCCCGCAGCAACTTGCTCGACCGGGCCATCCGTACCCGCCTGTTGGCTCGCCAAGGCGTCGAGGTCGATGCCATAACGGGCGTTTAGTTGCTCGGAAAGTTCCGCCCAGGCGTCACGTGCTCGGGGGTCGTCCCCCGCCCAGGTACCGGCGGCTACAACAGCGTCGGCGACCTTCCTCGGGTTCGGTGACGCCCACCAGCTTTCGTCGTAGACGCGCCGGTACACCAGATAGGCAGACTCACGCTCGGCCTCTATGCGTTTTTCGAGCTCCCGCCGTTCGGCCTCGCTCTGGTACCGCTGGCGCTCCTGGTCGGCTTGGCGGCGTTGGGCGCGCCTGTCGGCCACCGTGGCCAGCGCGGTAAGCAAAGTCCGCATTAGGTTCGACGCCTGCGCGTGGGCTTCCGCGGTGGGGTCGGTGTGCTCCTCGATCATCCAAGCCCCCTTTTACCGGCTGAGGTCCGGGCAGGCTGCCAGGCGGTTGGCGGTGGCGGCCACCAGGCGCCGACGTCGGCGCTCGGCTAACTGGCGAGCGCGACGGTCTCCGTCTCCGAGGAGCGCAGAATGAGTGCCAACGTCGCCCAGACGACAAGAAAGGTCGCCGGCGTCCCGAAGTTCCGCGGCGCAACCCGTCTGGGTCACCGGCCCAGGTCACTCGGGGGCTGTGCTTCTGCCTGGCGCGGTGCGGGCGGCGGGGCCGGCTGCTGGGCGGTCTGAGCCGCCGGCCCCCGGACCTCGGCCTTTCCTTGCACAGGCGGACGGCCGGACCGGACTTGTCCGGCCTCGGGGTGGACAGCTTCGGCGTCCTCGTCTTGTAAGTCGTAATCCAGATCTCGATCTTGGGAGCGCTCTGCACCGTGCTCAGCTTTCAAGATGCCGACGGCAGCCCAGCGCAAGCTGGCCGCCACGTCGGCTGCAGTGAGCTCGAGCTTGCTGCGCCGTTCTCCTTGGTCGGTCTGCCAGCTGCGCTGCTCGAGACGCCCGGAGACGGTCACCCGGTCGCCCTGGCGGAGCGACTGGGCCACGTGGCGGCCGAGGTCCCCCCAGGCCACGACGTCGACGAAGGTGGTGGCCTCCCGCCGTTCGCCGGTCGC
>DATJUH010000175.1:0-41669 GCA_035502515.1 Acidimicrobiales bacterium | reverse complement strand
TTGTTCTCTCTTACCGACCTTTGCGGTCTCAGCGTGGAAGATGCCATAGACAGCGCCGAGAAGACCGCCAGGACGCTTACTGCGGCCGCCTTTCAGCAGATCAGCTCAGTGGGCGCCGCCAGTTCTCGCAACTCCAACCTGAAAGCGCCACGGATTGAGTAGTGCAGCGCCTGCGTGTGGCCTGGGTGGCGGGCGTCTTCGCCTACGCGGTTCCCCCTAAAGAGCCGAGCGGCGCCACCCAATGGACCTTCTGATACATTTCACGCCCGAAGCACATCGCAGGGGGCATCGGTCGGTCGACGATCTCGAAGCTACGCTCGGCGGCCCAGGAAGTAGAGGAACTCAGTCTGGATGTCTGCCCCCGGAGGTGGGTCCAGCTTTGGGCCGAACAAGTTCGGCTGGCGGATCATGGCGTCCATCGGCTTGACCGTCTCATAAGCGCGCCGGACCGACGCGTCGTCGAGTTGCTCGTCACCTCCAACCGCCCGAGCGAGATCCCATGTGTGGACCAGCATGTCCATGCACACGAACTGAGGAAGCATCTGCTCGAGCGGCATCGGTCCCCCCGGGCCTTGGACGGAATGGGCCATAGCCTCAGGGTTCTCCGTGAGCTCCCGCATGGTGGCGTAGGCCGAGGTCCACGCCGCCTTCGGGTCCTCATCCGCCGTCATCGGCCGGGATTCGACGCCTGTCACCTCGGCGATCAACCGCCGGTGATGGTCGACCACATGGGCAACGACGTCGCCAGCTTTCCATTCCGTGCAGGGGGACTGGGCGCTCCAGCCGTCGGGAGCCGCGGCTTGGACTCTGGCGTCGAAAGCCTCCGCTGTCAGTCGGTACTGTTCTTGGGCTTGGCTCATGAGACCGACCATAGCGCCGGACGGAGGCCAGCTTGCGGTGGCGCCGCCGGAGAGACGGAAAACCTTGTGCCGCCTGAAGAAACTTCGACAGGTGCCCGTACCGTTGTAGGAAGCGAAGTGGTCCCTACCGGATCCGCCACTGCGGTGTGCGAGCCCTTGACCTCGGCGCCGTTCAGCACTGCTCGACGGACCTCGCAGGCCCGGAGGTCCGCAAAGGTACTGGCCCCTTCAGGGCGGCACGAAAAGCGTACCACCGTGCGCGACGAGAAGTGTCCCAGGCCGGCGCTCATGTCCAAGGCCACGTGGTAGGCGTCGACGTGCAAGGCCGCACGCCGGGGGACCTCTCCGGGCGGGGACGCTGACATGCTCACCAGCTTGCCTGCGGCCCCAGCTCGCAGCCGCCCGGTTGCGCAAACGAGCCCCTCCCGAGGGCAGTACGGACGAGACCGGGGGCCCCCTTGGCGCGGTGCCAAAGCAGCTTGGTTCCTCAAGAAGACTGAAGTCCCACTACCGGTGGGTGCTGACCGCCGCTGACAGGTGGCTCGGTCCGCGACAGGCGGAGGGCGACCACCGGGTCCATTAGGGGGAACGCTTCGGGCCCGGCCCCCGCCGCCCGTCAATTAGCTGAGGAGGTCGGCCCGATGAAGGCCAAGGGTTGGACGAACTGCTGGTGGTCGCCAACAAGCAAATGACGATCCCGGCGCACCGCCGTGCCCTCGGTTCGAGCGCCTAAGGGCGATAACAAGGTCACACGGGTGGACAGCGTCTTCGGTCGCCTGTACCCTCTCCGTGCCATAAGACCGATCCCCTCTCTTTGACCAACAAGTGACGCAGGTCGAGCCGCCGGCCCCCGCCGCTACAGAACTGCCATCCCGAAATGCAGGCGCGCCGGCCGGATTGGGGTGGGGTTGGCGGCTGTTACGAGGAGCCGTGCTGGTGTTGGTAGCAAGTCTCCTGCTCACCGCCGCGCTCACGGTTGCCTCTGAACTTAGCTATGACCACGACGAGCAACGGCTGCTCACCCTACAGACGAAGTTGACCGGCTTGGTGTTGACTTCTGCGCTGGGACAAGTGCAAGCAAACCTCGACCGGGTGGCCGGGCTGACAGCAGAGGCGTACAACCCCGAAGCCACTTTCGAGCGCGCCATTTCCCCACTCATGAAGCCCAAAGGTCCGTACACGTCTTCGTCATTGTCAATGGTGAAAGGCGGCGGGGCCAAAGTGTTGGCCCACCAGGGGGCCCCTTCGTTCCGTAGCCTGGCCTCCCCGGGTGTCACCCAGCTCGTAGCAGAGGCCGCTCACAGCTCCTCCCTGGACACGACCAGAGTGGTGAAGGGCGGCCAGCAAAGGCTGGGGTACCTGGTGTCTGCGCCCGGCCATGGCGCGATGTACGTCGTCGCGGTCTCCCAGCAACTGCCCGTAGGCCAGGTCGTCAGCGTGCCTCGCACTTCGCCCGACGCGAACTTGCACTTCGCCCTTTATTTTGGGCCGAAGATGAGCCATGGAGCGCTGATATACACGAACAGCAGGCATTTGCCCTTGGCCGGGACCTTGGCCGCGGTCACGGTGAGGTTCGGTGACCACGTCTTGACCCTCGTGGCGTCACCAAGGGGGTCACTGGCCGGCGCATGGTCTGAGTACACCCCCTGGGTCATCTTGGCCGGAGGGGTGCTCATCTCCCTGGCGGCGGCCAGCCTGAGCGAGCGGGTAGTGCGCCGGCGTGCGCTGGCCGAGTCCGCGGCGGCTCTCAACCGTAGTTTTTACCAAAGACAACGCGAAGTTTCCGAAGACCTTCAACGCGCCCTGCTGCCGAAGACGCTGCCGTCAGTGGCCGGGTTCGACATGGCTGCCACCTACCTTCCAGGGACGCGCGATATTCACGTCGGCGGGGACTGGTACAGCGTCGTCCCGGTCGACGAGGACAGCTTTGTCTTCGTCGTCGGTGACGTTTCGGGGCACGATAGCATCGCAGCCGGTTTCATGGGCTCCCTGCGCTATATCGTGAGAGCGTTCGCGCAGCTGGGCATGGGCCCGGCCGAGATCCTGGAACGGGCCGGCGCCGAACTCGACGTAGCTGAGGACCACCACTTCGCCACCGTACTCGTGGGGAAGGTGGACACCGCTCGCCAGGAGCTTACCTTGGCCTCGGCCGGTCACCCTCCGCCCTTGTTGATCGAGGAGGAACAGGCGCAGTTCTTGGACGTCACTGTCGCCGTGCCGCTCGGCGTACGTGGCCGGCCTCCCGAGCCGACGACAGTGGCGCTGAAGCGGGGGTCGACCGTGGTCGCTTTCACTGACGGCTTGGTCGAAAGGAGAGGAGAAAATCTTAGCATCGGGCTGGGGCGGCTGGCCGCCTTGGCCTTAGGCCGTCCCGCCACGGCAGCAGGATTGATCGACCACATCCTCGCCGCCCTCCGGGCACCTGACCACGAGGACGACATTGCTCTGCTTGTTATTCAGGTCGGGCAGGACGAGCGGGCTGCGGGTGACTTCCGCCCAACGGGGGCGGTACCTGTTGTGCGGCAGGCCCAAAATGCGCTCTAGCCTTCACGTGAGCAACGTCATTGCCCTGCCCGTCAACAGCGTTTGGCCGAACCGCGCCTCCAGTGGCTCCAACAGGCCGCCAACCCGGAACGGCCCGTCGCGCTGGGCAGGAGGCGGCCGTGCTGATCGGGGCTGGATTACGACGGACGCCGGTCACCCCGCATCCCCCCAACAAGCCTTTCCTGTCCGAAAACCCGACTGTAGGAGTCCGGCCCAAAGCTGGTCGAAAGCGGTTCACCTTCTATCAGTTTGAAGGTCCGTCTACCATCAGCTAGCCGTTCGGCGCGCAGGAACAAGGAAGTCGGTAAATGGTCACAGTAAAAGGCGTCGGCCATTTCGAACATGTGGGTGACGAAGACAACCTTCACGCCCAACTCCGTCATCGCCTGGACGACTTCCCGCCCAATCTCGGACCCTTCTCTCTCGTTTGTGGAAGCGAACGACTCGTTGCAAAGCAGTAGACAGCCGGGAGCAATCGAGGCTGCGATCTCACTCATCCGTCCAAGCTCTTCATCGAACTTCCCGCTCTTCATGGTGGGGTCCTCCTCGCGTTTGAAGTGAGTGAAGATCCCGCTGCATGCATTAGCCTTGAATTTGACGGCGGTCACGAACATCCCGGATTGCATCATCATCTGTGCCAGCCCGAGACTGCGCAAGAACGTCGACTTGCCCCCTTGGTTGGCACCGGTGACCATCACCAGGGACTTCCCGTCCGCGGCCAAGTCGTTGCCAACCACGGCCTCACGGCTGCGAAGCGGGAGGCAGGCGTCATAAAGGCCCTCGGCCGCGAGGGCCAGCTTCTCGCTCGGCTCGACCTGCGGGAAGCACACAGTCATCTCTCTCTCGAATAGCTGGTGATGAAGGTTCGCGCAACCCACGTAAAACGCCAACTCTGTCCGCAGCATGGTGAAAAAGCCCCGGATATGCTCGGCCGACTGAGCAACGGTGTTGGCCACCATGTTGATGCCGCGAGCCTGGAGGTCAGCGAGTATGCGTAGACCGGCATCGTCGCGCGTCGAGATCTCGAAGCTGTAGCCCGGGCGGCTCAGCGCCGACAGGCGGTCCTTCAACCGTCTCGGTCGTGCCCGGCGCAATACCAGCCCGGTGGCCGTATTGCCCTCACCGAGGTTGGCACTAATGAGAGTGCCCCCTCTGAAGCGGAGTGGGCGAAGATGGGATTCGATTTCGCGGAAGTAACCCTCGGTGAGCTCGTCGGAGACCATCCTAAAAAACCTGGAGAACCCGGCCGAGGAAAACTTTGTAGCATGCTCCTCACCGAGTTGCCTGAGCCGCCTCAAATAACCTAATAAGAGCTCGACGGCGTTCAGCCCCCGACTAAGGATGGACTGGGGTGCGCCGCTGTACAGGCCCCAGATCTTTCTCTCGGCCTCGACCGCCTCGGTGGCCAGATCGTAGATCTCTCTAACTACGGCGGGCTGTCGCAGGCAGTCTGTCAGGACATCCTGGCGGTAGGCGATCATGCTGAGGTCGCTCAGGCCTAGCAGCAGCGCCCGCTTGGACACGTCGAACACGAGCCTGTCACCCTGGGCCATGGCACCGCATAGGATGTCCAACCCGAGGTCCTGGGTTAGTGCGGCACTGTTCGCCGGGAGTTCCCCCAGGAGGTCGACGTCCCTGTCGGAGTACATCAGGCTAGCCTTCACGGTGCCTTTCTTCCCGTTAGCGATGCGTAGGTCAACCCGTACTTTCTGGCGATTGCCATTGCATAGGCCCGGCCATCCGCCGGCCGGCGAGTCAACTTGAACGTCCGCACATCGGGATCCTCAGGGACGACGTCTGCCACCACGCTGACGGTGGCCTTGTTCAACGAGGCCAGCTCGTCGACGAAGGTGACGTACACGCACAGCGCGCTGAGCTCACTCACCAGTTCCAAGACCTTTGTGCCGATGAACAGTGAGTCGGCCAGTGTGGTCGAACTGAAGCTCTCGTTCATTACGAGCAGGCTTCGACCCGTGGCCTGAGCCAGGACGTCACGCACACGCACGAGCTCGTCATCCAGTTTGCCGCGCAGGCTTTCGAGCCGCTCTTCTCTTTCGAAATGGGTAAAAATGCGGTCGGGCAGCACCAGGCGAGCACGCCGGGCAGGCACTGGGAGACCAAGGCTGGCCAGGAAGTGAAGTTGACCGAACAGTCGGGCGAACGTCGTCTTGCCGCCCTGGTTGGGCCCAGTCACAACCAGGATGCGCTCAGATCCCTCGAGGTGGATGTCATTGGTAACGACGGGAGCGCCCCGGGGGACGAGGGCGCCTGCCAGAGCGATGTCGTAGGCGGCTTGGACGCTCACCTCTTTGGAATGCGCCGAAACCTCGGGGTAGCACAACGGGAGGCCGGCGTCGGTCAACTTCTGCACGTACTCGAGGTAGGCGAGGTAAAACTGAACCTCCCGGTCGAAGTCCCTGATGGTGGGGTCTATGAAGTCGCGGTGAGCGGCGCAACAGCGTTCCAGTCGGGCGAAAATGTCCGGGTAGAGCCTGGCCAGCCGCTCGAGTACCTGGGCTTGCACATGGTTCGCGTCCCTGAGGTCGCGGTAGTCGGTCAAGAAGTCCCTGACCGCGCCCTGCTTGAACTTAGCGAATGTTTGCTCGATCTCCAGGCTGTAGTCGGGTTCTCCTTCGTAGGGGGCGACAGTTACTCGCGTGCCTCGAATGAGCATCGAGTACTGGATGCCCGCCAAGTCGTTTCGCAGCTCTCGGACTTCTCTTCCGAGCGCCACGAATTCCTCCGAGCTGACGTAGCCGTCCAGGTAATCTTTCAACCTTTTCAAGCCTCGTGACCGCACTGGCAGGTGTCCCAAACCGTCAAGCAGGTTGGTCACCGCCCACCAGTAGTTCTCCGCGGCGTCGAGGAACCAGCCCTGCTTGAAGTAAGGCGTCTCGATCTGGCTCATACCCTTCAAGAACGACCGGGCCCGGTGCATGCGCTCGGCGAAGGCGCGCACGCAGTCCGCCAGGTCGCTGTCATCGAGATCTCTGCACACCTCCTGGCGATAAAGCACAGTATGCGTGTCAGTCAGGGGCGAATAAAAAAACGATGCCAGCTCGTACTCTTCTCTTCGCGCCAGGATGGCGCCGATCACCAGGTCGAGGTGCAAATCTCGGAAAAAGTCGGGCGGCCGCGAGTTCGGGGTGGCCGCCGGGCCAGGATCTTCGAAGAGTACGCTCGAAAAGGCCACACCTTGAAAGCTCATGTCCGGGCTCCTATCTGTAGAAGCCATCAGCCTTGCCGGCGCTTCAGGTGGGCCTCATCACCTTCTCCGCCATCCTAGGTCGGGGGGCGAAACACTAGCCGTGCGCCAAGTCGCTATACGAGCCCGTAGGGGAGATGCTCGGCGTCTTCGATCTCGACAAGCCGGTTGTACTTCGCTACTCGCTCGCCTCTCGCCGGAGCGCCCGTCTTCATGTGGCCACAGCCGGTCCCCACAGCCAGGTCCGCGATGAAGCTGTCCTCGGTTTCTCCAGAGCGGTGCGACACGAACTGGCCCCAGCCCGCTTGGCGACAAATGTCCATAGCCTCGAGAGTTTCCGTCACCGTGCCGATCTGGTTCACCTTGATGAGCGCGGCGTTACCCACCTTGCGGGCTATGGCTTGACGGATGATGCCCGGGTTTGTGCACAAGATGTCATCGCCGACGAGCTCGACCTGCCCACCCAGGCGAGCTGTCAGGCGTTCCCAGCCGTGCCAGTCAGATTCCGCCAGCCCGTCCTCCAGCAACCAGACGGGGAACCGCCCGACAATCTCGGCATAGCGTTCTATCATGTCGTCGCTCGACAGCGCTTGCCCGGCAACGTGGTACTTACCGTCCCGGTAGAACTCGCTCGACGCGGGATCGATAGCGAGGGCGACACCGTTTCGGCTGGCTTCATACCCCGCGTCTGTTATCGAGTCCACCAGTATCCCCAACACGTCCTCGGGCGAGGCGATCTCCGGGGCGAATCCACCCTCGTCTCCAAGACCGGTAGCCAGGCCGTTGCCAGCCAAACGCCGCTTCAGCGCGGCGTAGATCTCGGCACCGGCACGTACGGCTTCGGCCTCGTTGGGCGACCCCAGGGGAGCCAGCATGAACTCCTGGAAATCCAGCTCGTTCGGGGCATGTACCCCGCCGTTGACGACGTTGAAGTGCGGGACGGGCAGACGGGCGGCGGCACCCGATAAGACAAAGGTCTTCCAGAGCGGCACGCCGGCGATGGCGGCAACGGCCTTGGCGGCGGCCATCGACACGCCGACGACGGCGTTGGCCCCGAGCCGTGCCTTTGTTTCGGTCCCGTCCAGACCGATCAACAGTTCGTCGATTTCGGCCAGGTCCGAAAAGGTTCGCCCCCGGAGGGCGGAGGCGATCTCCCCGTTCACATTGGCCACCGCATTACGCACACCTTGGCCTCCGAACCGCGACCTGTCGCCGTCGCGCAGCTCGACCGCCTCGCGTGAACCCGTCGAGGCTCCTGAAGGGACTCCGGCTCGTAGCACCGGCCCCTGTTGTGTGCTCAGAGTAACTGAGAGGGTTGGCCTGGCACGCGAATCCAGGATCTCGACGGCGTGTAGATCGCTTATGGTAATGGTCATGATGTCTCCCTCGGTTATAAGCTAAAGATGGTCGTTACTGTTGCTGTGGCTTACCCTCCGTCGACGGGAATTTCGTTGACGCTGAGAACCTGCCACCGTGCGTGCCCGTCCCCGGCTTTGTGGTACTGGACAACATTGAAGCAACCGGTCTCCTGGGGCAGGAAAGCCGGCTCGTCCAGAGAACAGCCCAGGCTGGCGAGCACGATGCGGTTCACCGCATCGTGGCTCACCACGACCGCACTCGCCCCGTCGAGGCTCTCGGCGATGTCTACGACCGCGGCTAAGGCACGGGCTCGCACATTTTCTTCCGGTTCGACCCCGGGAGCGGCATCGAGAGAACCCCACCTGAAAATCACATCAGCTACGGGCTCGCCCGTCCAGGGACCATAGTCCCGATCAGTCAAACGTTCGTCCACCCAGGTACCGATGCCCGCTCGGTACGCGATGGCTTCGGCAGTCTCGAGGGCGCGACGCAGTGGGCTGGAAGCTACCAATCGGGGCTTCCTCGGCGCCAGTGCTTCCCCCAACAGAGATGCCTGTCGCTGCCCGACCGTGTCCAACGCGACGTCAAGCCGCCCCCGCAGCGCCCCGGCTGCGTTTAGTGCTGTGCGACCATGCCGGGCCAGGAAAATGCACGCCGACCAATCACTGACACTTTCATCCCCGCGACCTGCCTCGCTATAACATGACGAGGACACAACTCTAGGCCTCCTGAGCGCAGCAACTACTACAGGAGCCATCAGCCTGTTGGCGGTTTCGGCGAGCTCCTTCGCCTCCTCGGATCCTAACGCGCGGTCTCGCGCTGTCTCAATGTGACCGATTACGGCTCAAGCCACGAAGGGTTGAGCCTTGGCCCTTCGGCTCAGCGGAACCTCCCGTTGCCCGGCCCCTAAAAGGCGCGCGAGGCAGCGCGTGTTAGATATGATCTCCCGAGCGGGAAGAAGCCCCCGCCGGTTTCCCGGAACTGCCTATGGGCTGATGGCCTCTCGAAAACTGAACGGGGTTGTCGGTGAGCACTTTGCAGGCTGGTTCGAGAAGGGTCGGGACGGTGCCTTTCCCCGAGCTCGCTGTCAACGGGATTTGATGGCCGGCTCGACGATCACAGCGTGGGGTGCTGCCCTCCCGGAGCAGGTAGTGACCAATGCGGACTTGGAGCGGCGCTTCGACACGACAGATTCCTGGATCGTCAGCCGGACGGGAATTCGCACGCGACACGTTCGTGGCACGACGAGCGGTTTGGCTGTCGAGGCTGCGAGACATGCCCTCGACCAGGGCGGGATCGATCCTCGCCAGGTCGACTTCCTCATCGTCTCGACGAACACACCCGATCTCGCCGTCCCAGCAGTGGCGGCACTGGTGCAGCATGAGCTTGGTCTGTCCTGCGGTGTGTTCGACCTGTCCTCCGGCTGTTCCAGCTTTGTATACGCCCTCCTGGTCGCCGACGGCCTTGTCTCGATCGGTTCAGGACGCGTACTCGTCGTCGCATCGGACACCGTCTCACGGATCGTTGACCCATTGGACCGCTCCATGGTAGTGCTCTTCGGCGACGGCGCCGCCGCGTCGGTCCTCGAGTCGTCCCCCGGGACCAGGGCCGTTCTTGGCTGGGATATAGGTGCCGACGGGAGTTTGGCAAGCATTTTGTACCAAAAGCAGGGCGAGTACCTGCGAATGAACGGTCAGGAGGTGTACCGACGGGCCGTACGCGTGGCCGTTGGGTCGGCGACGGCCGCACTCGAGAACTTTGCAGTTTCACCGGGAGTCATCAGCGTCGCGGCCCATCGGCGAACTCCATCGCCAGCCAGATCCTACGCAGAGGCGGATGGCCGGACAGGATCGTCTGCGAAAATCCGCCGGTAAAGGTCGTCGGCGTAGCTGGTCGGGCGAGGCCAGCCTTCCTGTAGTCGAAAGGTGCGCTCGCCGCTGGGCAGGCGCTCGGCTTGAAGGAACAACGCCCTATCGTGCCAGTCGGCGCGAAGGGTCGCTGCCAACGAGGACAGGTGAGTCACGATGGCGACCTTGACATTGCGTTCGCGGAGCGCCCGCAGCACCTGGAGGCCGATCTCTGAGGCTTCGGTCTCGTTGGTGGAGGCGAAGGGCTCGTTGAAGAGCACCAGGCAATCACCGGAGAGGCCGTCGGCGAGCTCGCTTATACGGGCCAGTTCCTCGTCCAGTTTTCCGTGTTCCAAGGTGGCGTCTTCCGCTGCTTTGAAGTGGGTGTAGACACCTCGGCACACATTCGCCTCGTAAGAGGCGGCAGCTACGAACATGCCGCACTGCATCATCAACTGGGCCAGGCCCAAGCCGCGCAAGAAGGTCGACTTGCCTCCCTGGTTGGCGCCGGTAATGACTAACAGGTTGCTGCCGTCGGCTTGAAAGTCGTTGCCCACCACGCGGGCACCTTGCAGCAAGCTCAGCCCGGGGTCGTATAAGCCGCGGGCACTGAGTTTCAGCGGCTCCTTTTCCGCCGGCGTGGGAAAACACATCGGCTCGCATTTGGCCGATAGTCGAGCCCTGAGGTTCAGGGCGCCAATGTAGAAAGCCAGTTCAGCCCGCAGCGCCCCGAAGAAATCGAGTATGGAGTCGGCTGCTCGTCTGACCGTCACGGCAAGTGGACGTACAGCCTGCGCCTGCATATCCTCCAGGACTTTCAGGCCCGCTTCGTTGCGGGGCTCGATCTCGAAACCTGTCTCTGTGCCTCTCCCCGGCTGGGCCCAGCCGGTGAAGCTCCGGCTGCGCTTCTGACGCGGAAGGCGTAGCACGAATTTGATCGGCTTGTTGCCATCGCCGAGCTTTGCGCTGAACAACGTGCCGTGCTCGAGCCGGAGCCGGGATAACTGGTCCTCCAGTTCAAAGAAATACTGGTCGGTGAGTTGCTCCCGGGCCGTCCTGAAAAAAGCCGTGAAAGCCTCCGACTGAAGGGCACGGGTATTATCGTCGTCGGCGAGTGCCCGTAATTGCTTCAGCGCCGGCAGGCAACGCTCGAGGACGTGAAGCGAACTACGTAGCATTGACAGCGGCCGGTCACCGCGCCAAACACTTCTTCCTTCCTGGAGCGCTGCCGTCGCGGTTGTGTAGACCTCCCTCACGAGCTTTGGCTGTTGGGAACAATCGCGGAGCACGGCCTGGCGGTACCTGATCGCCACCGGCGAGGACAGACCCGACAGCATAACTAGGCGGCAAACCTCGAGGATGTACCCGTCACCTTCAGCCATTGCTTCCAACACGACCGGGAGGTTGAGGTCCTGCTCCAGCGCAGTCACCACCGGCGGAGCCGATCTGGGACCAGGGTGAGCGGGCACTACGAAGTCCCGGTCGAAGAACATGAGCCGTGACCTCACGGGGCGACTCGGTCCTTAAGGCGTTCATAGGACAGCCCGTATTTCTCTGCCAAAGAGGCAGCGTAGGCCCGTCCGTCAGCCCTTTGCCGGACGACCTTGTAAGTGCGGGCGGACGGGTCATCGCGGTTGACCGTGGCCACCATGCTCACCACCCCCTGGCCAAGGGAGGCGAGCTCGTCCACGAAAGTCACATAGACGCAGTGCGCTCCCAGTCGAAGCACTTCCTGTAGGATGCAAGTACCGAGCCGGGTGGCATCCTCGCTCGTGGTGGACGTGAAGATCTCGTTGAAAACTAGAAGGCTCCTCGCCGAGGCGGACCGAAGGGAGGTATGGGCACGCACAAGGTCGTCTTCCAGCGCGCCTCGACGATCAGATGGACGCTCTTGTCTCGCGAAGTGGGTAAATATCCGGTCGCACAGCGGGACTTTCGCCGCCGTCCCCGGGACGGGGCCCCCCAGTGCGGCCAAATGGTGTACCTGGCCGACCATGCGAGCAAAGGTCGTCTTGCCCCCGTGGTTGGGCCCGGTCACGACAAGGACACGTTCTCCTGGCTCGATACGGAAGTGGTTGCTAACCATAGGGCGGCCGCACTCAACGAGATGACCCGCGAGCGCCAGGTCGAAAGCGTCCGAGACGTAAAGTCCGTCGGCATGGTCGACGACCTCCGGGTAGCAGAAGCGAAGACCGGCCGACTTGAGCCTCTCGACGTGCTCGAGAACGGCTAGGTAGAAATGAGCCTGCCGGTCCAGGTCGACAAGGGCATCGTCCAGAAAGTCGGAGTGTTCCCGGCAGAATGCCGCGAGACGAGAGAAGGCCGCCGGAAAATGTTGAGCAACGAGTTCTACGACGCGCGCCTCGACGTGGTCGACGCCGTCATCGTCGCTCTGCCCCGCTACCAGCTCGTCACGGTCCTCGAGAACCGCCGGCCCGAGAGGGGTGAACGTTTCTTCTAATTCGGGACCGTAAGCTTGCTCATCTCGAAAAGGACTGACCCGGACCTTGCCTCTCTCGATCGAGACGCAGTACGTCACCTCCGCCAGAGCGGCGCAGGCGTCGCGGGCGGCTGCGGCCAAATCCGTAAACGAGCCGGATCCGACATAGACGAAAAGAAAGGCGCCGGCTCTACGCAGGCCTCGGGACCTCGGCCCCGAGACGCGCACAGCCTCGTGCAGCGCCAGGACCGCTTCGCAATAAGCTACGGCGGCATCGAGGTGGAACCGCTGTTGCTCGTACGTGTGCCGGGCCCTTTCCGAACGGGCGAGGCGGTCTCGAACGATCCCCATCGTTCCCGTGAACTCCATAAAGTGGGCAAAGAGACCGGTGCCGTCCAGATCCTGGAAGACCTCCTGACGGAAGCGGACGTCGTCCCGGTTACGCAGCGGCGTCCAGAGCAGGCGCTCGAGGCCAAACCCGGCATGGTCTTCTAGGATCGCAGCTGCCACCACGTCCAAGTTGAGGTCGCCGAAGTAGGCCGGCGCCGCCGGGGATAGGACGCTCGCCGTTTCAGGGTGCTCGAAAAGAATGCTGGGGGAGTACAAGGGGAGCACGCTGGAGCTCACGCTCGGGAACGTTCGCGAACGACGGCGGACCGGGCGCCCTCCCAGGAAGCAAGGAGCTCGGGCATCATGGGGTGGAGCTCGGCCAATGACCTGGGAGTGAGGTTGTAGTCGTCGTCCGGGTAGAGCTTCATCGCCAACCTGTCGCGTCTCGCTTTCGGGACGTGGGCCCGTCGAAGCACGCTGGCCGGGTACGCTACCGCGTCTTGGAGCAACCCGAGGACACGGGCCGGCGCTGGCCGCAAGTCTTCGACTACGGCCAAGAGCTCGGATGCCTTGCCCTCGACTTCCTCGGCCGCCTCCCAGCCGACGCTCTCGGCACTCCGGTAAAGGGCACGCGACTCCTCGGCTCCCATAGACCAGTACGCACCAGCCCGGGCGATCCCGTTGGCCACGCCACGTTGGACGCATCGCACCACCCAGTCGGGGACCGCTATGCCCACCCGCATGACAACCAGCCCCGTCAGCCGGCTCAAGTCGCGCTCGCTAGCTGTCGTCGTCCCCGATACCCGGGGATAGGCAAGGTCACGCCTCACGGAGGTCTCCTGCTACCGGGTTAGGGACCATTAGCCACTCGGCGCTTCGACCAACAAGGTTGGTCCCGGTGGGGCCCATCACCGGAGTTTGCTGGTGACATGTTATCTCGGTGGTAGCTCAGTCGGTACAGGGAAGGCGACGCTAGAGTGAGGTCAGGCGATGAAGCTCGCCTTTGAACGCGCCGCCCGGCGCCGATGGCTTCTGCTGCTGGTCGAAGGGTCACAGGAAGGAGGAGGCAAATGGAGCCGGGCAGCAGGACACTGGAGGCGGGCGGCTTTAGGGTGGTCGAGGACGACGTGAGTTTGTTGTTCCCTCCAGCCGCGTCCGGGACGGTCTCACGCGTCGAGGGCCAACCCGGGTACTTCCCCGACCTAAACCTCGACCAGTTCGTGGCCGCCGTCACGGCCGACAGGGAGGAGTACAACCTGGCCGGGTCCTTCTGCACCCCTGTCTCGGACAGGGCCTCAGTCTCCTATCGTCAAGAGGTCTTTTTGGACCTGGAGGACCAGTCGGTTCTCTCCGCCGTGGCGGAGTTCGCACAGAGCATGCGGGACGTGCGCGCGCACCTCGCGCAATCGGAAAAGCTCCGTTACCCTTATCAGGCGGAAAGTTGGTTGGTGGACGCGGTGGGCCTGTACTGCGACGCAGTCCTGAGGTTGGCTCGAGACATCTGCGACGCGGAGTTGAGCTCACGTGCCATGTCAGATCTCCGAAGCTACGTTGTAAAGTACACGAAGAGCGAGCGCTTCGCCTCCCTCGTCTCGGCGACACGGCAGGTGCGTGAGGCCCTGGCCGAGGTCCACTATTGCGTGAACATCAAGGGCGGGCGCGTGACCGTCGCCAAATACGAAGGCGAGGCCGACTACAGCGTCGAAGTCCTTGCCACGTTCGAACGCTTCAAGCAGGGCGCGGTCAAAGACTACCGGGCGGCGTTCCGAGAACCGGCCGAGATGAACCACGTCGAGGCGAGTGTCCTGCAGCTGGTAACCCGCCTCTATCCTGCTGAGTTCGGCCTGCTGGACGAGTTTTATACTCTGCACCGGGCATTCGTCGACCCGGTGATCAGCCGCTTTGACGTCGAAGTGCAGTTTTTTATGGCTTACCTCGAGTACATTGCGCCCCTGCGAGCGGCGGGGCTGCATTTCTGTTACCCGACGGTGAGACGAGGCGCAAAGGAGATTTTCGCAAAAGAGTCTTTCGACCTCGTGCTCGCCTCCAAGCTTACAGGCGACGGCGCGCGCGTCGTTTGCAATGACTTTTCGCTCAACGGCCCTGAGCGCGTCCTGGTAATTTCGGGGCCGAACCAAGGCGGCAAAACTACCTTTGCCCGCATGTTCGGCCAGGTCCATCACCTTGCCAACATCGGTTGCCCCGTACCCGGGAGCGAGGCGGAACTTTACTTGTTCGATGGCCTCTACACCCACTTCGAGCGAGAAGAGGACCTCTCCAACGCGACCGGCAAGCTCGAGGACGACCTGCTGCGGGCCAAGCGCATCCTCTCTATGGCCACGACCGACAGCCTTGTGGTGCTCAACGAACCCTTCTCATCGACGACTTTGCAAGACTCGCTCTTCCTCGGCGCGAAGGTCATGGAGCGACTGATCGAGCTCGATGTCCTCAGCGTGTTCGTCACGTTTGTGGAAGAACTATCTTCGTTCGGGTCTTCCGCCGTGAGCATGGTGAGCACAGTGGTACCGGATAACCCGGCTGAGAGGACTTACAAGGTAGTGAGACGGCGCGCCGACGGCCTGGCCTACGCTCTTGCTCTGGCGCAAAAGTACCGAGTCAGCTACCAAGCACTCCGAGCACGGCTGACGTCATGAAGGCGCACCTTCTCTTCGAGGACCGGGACCTGCCGCTGGCCGTAGAGTTCTCCCGGCGGGAGGGCTTCAAGGTCAAAGGCCCGGAACTGCCGGCCCGGTCAGCGGCGCTGGTCCAGGACCTCGAGCTCGGCGCCGTCTTGCTAGCTATGGCCGGTGGGGACGCGCTGGTCTTCGACGCGGCGAAGTGGGTGCTGCTTTCCAGCCTGACCGACCCTCAGGAGATCACCTACCGCCAAGAAATCCTGGCCGACTCCATCGCCCATCCGGACGTGGTGCGGGAGCTCTACTCCGTCGCTGCGACTGCCCTCGTCAGGGAGCGGGGTATCTTCGGCCCATTCTTGACTGACCCGCCGTACCTGCTCCAGCATGCGGTAGAGGTGCTCGGGGTCTTAGTGACGCAACTGAAGCAGCTCCGCCGGGTGGCGGACGACCATGCGGCCAGCGTCGTCTCCCGAGGTCTTACGGCGCTGTTTTCCATGCTTCGGTCGGAGCTCACGGACGAGTTCTTCGAGCAGATCGACGAACACCTGAAGCACATGAAATGGAAGACCGGCGTGCTGAGCAGCGCTCACCTAGGCCGGGGCAACCGCGGGGTTGACTACGTCCTGCGCACCCCCAGGGTAGCAAAGCGCCATTGGAAAGAGAGGGCCGGGCTGGGGCCCCGTACGTCCTACGCGTTCCAGGTCGCCGACCGGGACGAGGCCGGCTTCCGCATGCTCTCAGAGCTGACGGGCCGGAGTGTCAACCTGGTCGCCAACGCCCTCAGCCAGTCGACCGATCATGTGTTGAGTTTCTTTTCCCTCCTTTGCGTGGAGACCAGTTTCTACGTTGGCTGCCTCAACTTGTACGACCAGCTCGCGGCCAAGAACGAACCGGCGCGCGTCCCTGTCCCACTCGAGGCGACCGAAAATGCCCTCTCTTACGAGGGTATCTACGACATCTCGCTGGCCCTGCGCTCCAAGGCGCGCCTTGTAGGCAACCGGGCCAACGGAGATGGCAAGTCCCTGATTATGTTGACCGGCGCCAACTCCGGAGGGAAGTCGACCCTATTGCGTAGTATCGGCCAGGCCCAGCTGATGATGCAGTGCGGAATGTTCGTCGGGGCCGAGGCCTTCCGGGCCAACGTCGCCGCGGCCATCTTCACCCACTTCATCCGAGAAGAGGACAAAGCAATGCGCAGCGGCAAACTTGACGAGGAGCTGGCTCGCATGAGCGCCATCGCTGAGGAGCTAGTGCCGTGCTCGGCTGTCTTTTTCAACGAGTCGTTCGCGGCGACGAACGAGCGCGAAGGCTCGGAGATCGCTCGTCAAGTTGTCGAAGCACTCCTGGAATCGAGCATCAAGGTCCTGTTCGTCACCCACCAGTACACATTGGCCAATACGTTCTACACGAAGGACGCCTGCCCGGCGCTCTTCCTACGTGCCCAGCGAGACGCCGATGGGCGGCGGACTTTCAAGCTCGTAGAAGGTAAACCGTTGCCGACGAGCTTCGGCGAAGACCTTTACTGGCGCATCGGCGGGTGGACGGGCGCCGCCTCGGTCACGGCGGAAAACAGCCCGTTCGCTTCGATGAGTGACATCGCCGGTGGGTCCGGGAGCCTGGATGGCCGCGAGAACGCCTGAAAGTACGGGTTGTCAGGCGCACACCGCGGTGGCCCCGCCCGGCGAAGCCTCTCTTGAAGCGTACCGTCATGAGAAGCTGCAACTGGCTGATGTCCTGCTCAGCTTGCTGCACATAGCGGAGGCACGCCGTATGGTGAGCGCAGCGAACAGATCCGTGGGATTTCGGCGCGGCTAGCAGAAGACCGGTTCCAATTGGCCGTGGTGGGCCAGTTCAGCCGGGGGAAGAGCACGCTCATGAACGCCATCCTCGGGAAGGACTACCTGCCGACGGGAGCGCTCCCAATGACCTCGGTGATAACGACCGTTGTGTACGGCAGCCGCCCGAGGGCGGCCGTCTGGCGGGGCGACGCGTTGCCGCCTATAGAGACGCCTCTCAGCGAACTCGTCCGCTACGTAGCCCAGGCCAGCCGAGAGCGGGAGGAGCTGGGCGTTACGTCTGCGTTGATCGAGCTGCCAGCGGAATTGCTGCGGCTCGGGTTTTCCTTTGTCGATACACCGGGAGTAGGTTCGGCGATCGTCGCCAATACGAAGGCGACGCAGGGGTTCCTTCCACAATCCGACGCCGTGATCTTCGTCACCAGTTTCGACTCGCCCTTGAGCGAGGCTGAACTAGCCTTCCTGCGCTCGGTACGCGACGAGGTGAAGCGGATTTTCGTCGTACTCAACAAGCGCGACCTGGTTAGCGATGCGGAGGCCTCCGAAATCCAGGCCTTCGTCTTTGCCAGGCTCAAAGAGGTCGGCATCGAAGAGCCTGACGTCTTCGCGCTGTCGGCTCGCGACGGCCTTGCAGCCAAACTGTACGGCGATCTGCAAGGCGTGCTGGATAGTGGCCTCGAGGTGCTCGAGTCGGAGCTGACCGATTACCTCACGACCGAGAAGGCCAGGGATTTATTGCTCCGTGTCGGCGAGCGGGCCAACAAGGTAGTCGCGTCGTTGTCGAGCGAAGCTCGAGCCGCAGCTGCCCTCGGGAGTGATGGCACGCCTGGCGTGCTTCTCGACGAGTTCTTTGACCCGTTGATGCAGCAGCTCGACGCGGAACGCTGTCACCTGGTCTCAGCGCTCGAGCGGACCGTTCTCGAGCGAGCAAAGGAGTTTTCAAAGGAGGTGGCGCCGCGCTCGGCGGAGGAGCTACTAAGGGTTTTCGGCTCCGAGATCAACCTCCCGGGGCAAAAGGGCCACGAGGGCGACGTTGCCGCACAGTTCGAAGCCCTCGCTTCGCGGACCGGGGAAGCGGTCAGGGAGTGGGCGGACAAGACAGTTGGCGCGTGGTTCGGCGGCCTCGAAAGAGCAAGCGAAGCATTGCTCTCCGACCTTTCCCGAATACCGGGGAAGCTGATGTCCGAGACGGGTCGCCGGTTCGGCACCACTGTTGCGCCTGACAGCGACGGCATGAAGGACCGCCTTCCCCGCATCATGCCAGTACGGGTGGAGTGGACGGTCCCAACGCCGAGGACCAGGGCCCTGGTCGGGTTACGAAAGCCCTCGGCCGCATTGCTTCGTGGGGTAATGCAAGCCGCGGCCGAGGGGTACACCCAACAGCTTGCCGGTGCAGCCCGACGCTCAGTCGACCGCTGGCTGGCAGACATCGGTACGTGGTCCGAAGCCGAGCTTCGCGGCGCCGGAGACCGCGTTCGGAGGCGCCTGGCCATACCGGCCGACGATACGTTGGAGGCCGAGCTCTCGGCGCTCACCAGCGCCATTGCCGCGTCCACGTCGCGCCTCGAGTCATGGTCGACGGTCAGAGCGAGCGAGGTCCCCCGTCCACGGTCCCGCCCCGCCAGCCAGCAGGCGGTCAGGCGAGGGTCAGGTTGCGTAGTTTGTGAGCAGCTGGTGCGGGCGCTGTTCGAGTTCATGTCCCATTACCAGTTCGACCTGGCCACCCGGGTCGGAGCGCGACTGTCTCTTGCGACGGCAAAGGGTTTCTGCGCTGTCCACACCTGGTATTACGAGCACATCGGCTCTCCCGTAGGTATATCGCAAGCCTACGCCCCCCTGGCTGAGGCAACGGCCGAGGCTCTGTTCGAGGTGGCAGCCGGTACCGGCAGCCCGGCGGAGTTGCAGGACGCGCTCTCGAAGCTATCTCAAGCCGATTGCGCCGCCTGCGCCCGGCTGCTCTCGGTCCGACGGGACGTGCTCACGCACCTCTGTGCCAGCCTCGAAAGCTCCGGCTCCCCACAAGAGATCCCGGCGCTTTGCTTGCGCCACGCCGCCGAGGCCATTTCTCGGGGCCTTGACGGCACTCTAGCGCGCCAGTTGGTGTCGGCTACGGCCGGACGCCTCAAGCGACGCTCGGAGGACATGCGCACTTATTCGCTGAAGCGTTTGTCCTTGCGCAGAAGGTTTATCGACCAGGAAGAGGAGAGGGCCTACCGGGACGTCCTCCTGCGTCTCGCGGGGCATCCCCTTCTGGCAGGCGTAATACCCGACGGCGGTCCCAATTGACTCCAATAGCGTCGTTGGTACCAACACCACCATCACACTGTTAGGCATGGGTGCCACCTAGATATGGACGGTACTGGAGAGGTGGCAGGGAGCAGGGAAGGGCCGCAAGTCGAGAGCGCCACAAAGAAGACCGCTCTCAAGTTCGTGCTGATGGTCGGCGTCATGAGCCTGTTCGCCGACCTCACGTACGAGGGGTCGCGCAGCATCGTAGGCCCATACCTCGGGTTTCTCGGGGCCAGCGCCTTCGTTATCAGCGTGGTGACCGGATTCGGCGAGTTCCTGGGCTACGCTCTTCGGCTTGTCTCCGGGCGGAAAGCTGATAGCACCGGCCTCTACTGGCCAATCGCCATAGGTGGCTATGTGCTCCAAATGACAGTGGTCCCGTTGCTGGCCCTGGCCTGGAGCTGGCAGATCGCCGCGCTACTGGTCATCCTCGAGAGGGTCGGGAAAGCGACCAGGAACCCGCCTCGTGACGCCATGCTCTCACACGCAGCCAAACAAATGGGCTATGGCTGGGGCTTCGGAGTCCACGAGGCACTCGACCAACTCGGCGCCCTCATCGGTCCGCTGGCTCTCGCATTGATCCTCGCCCTCAAGCACAATGACTACAAGCTTGCTTTTGCCTCCCTGGCCGTCCCCGCCGTGATAATGCTGGCCCTTCTGGGGGTGGCCAGGCTCATTTACCCGCGGCCCCAGGACCTCGAGCCGGCTACCACCCAGGTGACGACTGAGGGGCTGCCCCGTGTCTTTTGGATCTACCTTGGAGGGGCTGCGCTAGCGGGCGCCGGGTTCGCCGACTACCCCTTGATCGCCTACCACCTGCAGGCGTCCTCCACCGTGAAAAGCGCCCTCGTGCCAGTATTTTACGCTATCGCGATGGCGGTCAGCGGGCTCGGTTCGCTGGCGTTCGGCCGTATCTTCGACCGGTCAGGTATCGCCGTGCTGGTGCCGCTCACCATTGTAAGTGCTGCTTACGCGCCTCTTGCTTTTCTGGGAGGGTTCTGGGTCGCCATGGTAGGCGTCGCCATCTGGGGCCTCGGTATGGGGGTGCAGGAGTCCATCATGTCGGCTGCCGTCGCGCCGATGGTCTCACCGGACCGCCGGTCCTCCGCCTACGGCCTGTTCACGGGCGTGTACGGAATCGCTTGGTTCCTGGGTAGCGTGGCGATCGGTGCGCTCTACGACGTTTCGTTCGCGGCGCTCGTGATCTTTTCAGTAGTAGCCGAGCTGGCCGCCATACCCTTTATCCTTGTCGTCCGGGCCCGCACCCGGCCGCCGTCTCCGAGCCCACAGGCCACAACAACATGAATCCCCAAAACCGATGGTCCTGGCCTACCAGAAGCCGTTTCGGAGTTCATGTTCGGTTTGACGCTCCATGTAGGTGCACGCTCAATTCCGTGCACTGCCGCCCACGTCGATATCCCGAAAAAGGTTGCGGAGCCCGGAGTGCATTGGCAAGAGCTTCGTCTCCGACGGAGTGAACCACCCTGTTGCATCAGTCTCATGGACGCTGTAACCAAGGAACATCTCGTCTACGTCTCCGCAAATGATATGGAACCGCCAGCCACCGGCGCAGTCCTGGACCACAACACCGGTCTTTCGATAGGAAGGGACGGTCCCTACCTCTTCCTCCATCTCGCGTCGCGCCGCCGCCTCGGCTGTTTCACCGGCCCGGATTGCGCCTCCAGGTATGCCCCAGGTCCCGCCTTCGTCCACAGATCTCGAGCGTTGCTCCAAGAAGAACCGCTCTTCTCCACCACACGGGGCCGCGTACCGAAGCAAGAGCCCCGCGCCCCCAAGGGCTCCCCAATGCACGTGGCCGGCATCACAAACAGTCCAACGGTCCACTGAAAAATGATACGCCCAACACACCGACGAGCCGTAGCGCACGGCGACAGCACCGTCGCACACCCTGCCGGCGATAGCGCCGCTGGACGGTTGGCACCGCGGTCCCTCGTTCGTCGGCCCGGGTTCTCCTCCCTTTCCCAGGCCAGCCTGCACTCCTAGACGTTAGCCAGGCATGGCCCAGGACCAAGACAGCGGTCGGTGACTCGCCCGGCGCGGTCTTGCCCGGCGCCGGTCTTGCCCGGCCACCTTGTTCGCGGGCGCAACCGGCGGAGAATGCGCCGTTACCCCGTAATCCCCCGCTATTATCTAACAGACAGCTGTGGTGCTGCCGGCGATGGATCCTGCCGGACCGGTGACAAGCCGGTCGAACCGCCCGTAAAGGCTGACGGTTCCTGTTGTAGCAATGAGACAACAGAAGGATCGACGTGTCTTACATCGGCGACATCCCTCGGGACAGGCTCGACCGGATTGGCCCACCTCTCGGGCGACGGAACCTGGCCAAGTCGGCCGCCCAGCCCCACCCGGCGCGGCGCCCTCTTCTCTCAAACGGAGCGTGCCCGACGGATGATGGGTCCGATCTGCCATCGCACGCCCCGTTAGGCATACCTGATCATCCACCAAGCTTGGCGCGCGGCAACCATGCGGTTCATATGGAGTGTTCAGGGTTTCGAGGTACGTACACATCTGCGGCATCCTTTCACGCCCGCTCTGGCCACGTCGAGGTCGAACCGGGACAGCCCCGTCCAGGAAACCGACCATGACTGCACTTGATGGTGAGAGTGCCGGCGAGGCGGTGTCTCCTGAGGAGGTGCTCACACTGTGGAGAGCACTATTGCGCTTCAGGTCCGGTGGACGGCCAGCATGTGCGCCGCGAGGCAAGCTGCACAGGAGCGAATGCCCCCTGTACGTTTCCTGTCCTCGCTGGAGAGAGAGCAACGACAAAGAGCTGACCGTCTATGAGGACTTTGACGCCACCGAGCGACGGCGCTCCTCCTGGCCGTGCAGCCGGCTTCTGGACGTTCTCGACACAAGGGTGAGTTGGGTCGGTCAGCGGGAGGTGCTGTGAGAGCCATGCTTGTCGCCGGCGCGTGCTTTGCGTGTGCAGGCATCCTCATGATCTCTGTTGGCGGTGGCGTTGTTCGCGTTGTTGGCGTGCTGCTGGTGATCTGGGGCCTCGGCACCGTACCTGCGGCGCGGCGTTTACGTCGCGAGGGACCGAGGTGACGGGCAGGGCGCGGCCGAGTGGCTCTTGAGGCTTTTGCTGCGGCATTGTCGCGGCCCCGTCCCGGGCAAGCACGCGATGACAGCACTCTAGTAACTCAACGCCTTTTCGCCGTCGCCGATGGGGCCGACCTGGGTGCTGGGGCAGGGGGTCAGGCTCTCGCCCAGTTACAGCGGCTTCTCGGCCCTTACCCGACGGCTCGCAACCTGGCGCAAGCGCTGAACGCCGTGAATTTCGCTCTCTGGCAACGAGATGACGGTGCGGGGGCGCTCCGCTCGACGATCACGGCCGGGGTGCTGCTCGGTTCGCGCGTCGCCATTGGGCACGTGGGGGATTCCCGCGCCTACCTTCTGCGCGGTCATCGGATGTACCGCCTCACGCCGGACGACAGAGCACCCAATTCCTACCGATCCGACGACGGGGTGCCGCGCCTGGGTCATCGTCCACCCGAAGCCACGCCTCACGTCCGCCGGTACCTTCTCCACCACCGCGACCGGCTCATCCTGTGCACTGATGGGCTCTGGCGAGGAGTCACCGAACGCGAATTGGTGCTGACGGGAGGCTTGGCGCCCGCGGCTGCGTGCACGCTCCTTTGCGGGAGGGCACTCGCGGACGAGGACGCTTCGGTGGTTGTGGTGGACTTCAGTGAAGTTGGTCCTGCAGGTCCAGGTTTAGTTCCATGACGGGACCAACTGGGGCGGAGCCGGCTATGGCCGGAGGCGCTCGAATACCGGGCAAATACCTCTGTGCCTGTACATCGATGAAGGCCTCTCCGTGCTGGCGGCTGCTGCCCGTTCCTGTGCAGGTTGATGAGCCGTGAAGACAGATAAACGCTTCGAAAAGTGGATGCGACGGCGTCTGTGGGAGGACCTCACGCGTCGTCTTACGCTCTTCGCCCGCTCAGCTCGGGGAGTGGGGGCTTCCCGAATATCCGGGTGTAGACGTCCTCGCCGTATGCGGTGGCCTCGGGTGGCCCCACGACGAGCTGGAACGGCTGGCCGCCCGCCTGCCGTGGTGCCCGCAAGAACAAGGCAGTGTCGAGCTCCTTCTCGTACAGGCTTTCGGCCAGGTCGAACAGGTGCGTGACCACGAAGACCTTTACACCTGCGGCTGCCAGGGGAATGAAAACTTGGCGGCCCAGGTCCGACCCCTCTTTCTCGTTTGTCGAGCCGAATGGCTCGTTGCAGAGCAGCAGGCACTTCGGAGAGATGTGTGAGACGGTGATGCTCATGCGGGCCAGCTCTTCGTCCAGCTTCCCCCCGGTCATGGAAGGGTCTTCATTACGCTTGAAATGAGTGAAGATGCGGGGGCAGATGCTGGCTCTGAACGATCGGGCCGCTACGAAAAGCCCGCATTGCATCATGAGCTGGGCTAGTCCGACACTTCGGAGGAAGGTGGACTTCCCGCCCCGGTTGGCACCGGTCACCACGGTCAAGGTTTTCCCGTCCGCCTCAATGTCGTTGCCCACCGTGTTACCTTCCAGGGTGAGGCTGAGGCCCGGGTCGTACAGCCGCTCGGCCTGCAGCGCTGGGTAGGCAGAGGGGAGCGGGACCGGGGTACAGATCGGTTCTCCCTTCGCTAGCAATACCCTTTGCAAGTTCAGGCAGCCGATATAAAAGGCCACTTCAGTGCGGAGCGAAGTAAAAAAACCGAGGATATGTTCGACGGACTGCGCCAGCGCATTGGCGGCGATATTTACGCCTCTGGCCTGCAGCTCGCCCAGTGCCTGCAACCCAGCCTCGTCGCGGTCTGGTACGGTAAAACTAAAGCTGGGCTGGCCTCGATTGGCGAAGCGCTCCCGCAGGCCGCGCCCGGGCGCCTTATGCAGCCGGTAATCGGTGCCCCGGTTGGCCCGGCCCACTTGGGCGCTCATAACCAGTCCGCGAGGCAGATCCAGTTCTCGCAACGTCGTTTCGACTAGCTTAAGGTACGAGTCGTCGAGCTCGCTTATCAACATTGCGCGCAACCGGACGAACGCCGGGGATGCCATTGCCTGGCCAGGCCCTTCGGCCAAGTGACGCAAACGGGCCAAGAACCCGAGAAGCGTCTCGAGGGCCTGAATGGAGGTGTACCTAATACTTTCCGGTAACTGGTTAAGACCCCAAAACGTCTGCCTCCGGTGGCTCTCGAGGGCTTCGGTGGCGAGGTCGAACAGCTGCCTGGCAAATTCCGGGTGCGACGTACAGTCAGCCAAGGCCTGCTGACGCCAGACGATTTCTTCCGGGTGCACCAAGGGGGTTAATACCGCCGTCTTGGCCACTGCCGACAGCAGCTTGTCGCCACCGGCCATGGCTTCGAACAGCCGGCCCAAGCCTAGATCCTGAACCAGGTCTTCGCTTTCCGGCCAGAGTTCGCGGTCCAGGTTGAAATCGTCGGTCGGGTGCATGAGCAGGACTTTCATTGTCCGACCCGCTCTTGCACGGCGCCATAAGTGAGCCCGTACCGTTCCGCCAAGGCTGCCGCATACGCCAGGCCTTCGGGCGGCTTGCGGACCACTTTGTAAGTGCGCAATACAGGGTCCTCAGGATGAACCGTGACCACCATGCTCACCGTCTCCCCGTTGGCCTCGGCCAGTTCGTCCACGAAGGTCACATAAATGCAGAGCGAGCCGGACTCCAGGAGTTGTGCCAACACCGATCTTCCCAGGACGGCAGCATCGCGGAGGGTGGTGGACGAGAAGCTCTCGTTCATCACGACGACACTCCGGGGGGAGGCCTGCGCAATGACCTCGTGCAGATGGACCAGCTCGTCTTCCAGATGGCTCCTCGGCGTGCCGAGCTGCTCTTCCTGGCCAAACGAAGTGAACACCGCGTCCGCCAGGACGAGGTCCGCTTCGTTCGCCGGCACCAGGAGCCCCAGGCTGGCCAAATAATGCACCTGTCCCAGGGCACGGGCAAAAGTCGTCTTCCCGCCGCTGTTGGGGCCAGTCACTACCACAATTCGTTCATTTGGCCCAAGGTGGAGATCGTTGGTTACGACATTCGGCCTGGACGAACCCGGCTGGTTGACTTTATCTGCCAAAGCCAGGTCGAACACGGCCTTTACCCGACTGGAACTGGGCCGATCAGACAGGTGCGGGTAACAGAAGGGCAACCCGCTGGAACGCAGCGGCGCGATGTGTCCCAGGTAGGCGAGGTAGAACTGTGCATCGCGGTCAAACGCGGTTACGCCGCTGTCGAAGAAGTCCCGATGCGCTTGGAAGTACCGGTCAAGAGCCCCGAACGGGCCAGGGTTGAGGCGAGCCACACGGTCGAGGATCTGGCCCTCGACGGGGTCCATGTCGAGGGTGTTACGGAACGTGGCCAAGAACTCCCTGGCTGGCATTTCCCTGAACTTGGCGAAGATCGTCTCCACTTCCTGGGCGTAATCCGGTTCACCTAGGTACTGGCTGACTGCAACACGAGTGCCTTTGATATGGAGGGTGTACCGGATCTGGGCCAGGGCGCTGAGGACGACGCCGGCGTCTTCCGCTAGCGAAGTGAAGCCGGCGGAGCTGCGGTAGGCGCTGAGGTACTTGGTGAAAGCATCGAGACCGCGCGAAGCCGGTCCCATGCGGACCAGCTTGTCCGTCAGCGACCCTACGGCATCGCAATACGCCGAAACGGCGTCTATGAAAAGCCTTCGCTGCTGCCAGTGGTTATGGAGCGAGCGCATACTACGCAAGAGCTCGCGTACCTGGCGCATCCCGTGCCCAAAAGACTGCACCGCGGCCAGTACCTGAGGGCGCTCCAGGTCGGCGATGACCTGGTGGCGGTAAACAACGCTGTCCACGTCATGGAGAGGGGAATAGAAGAGCGACAGCAGGTCGAGCTGCTCGCGGCCTTCGCACACCGAAGCGAAAACCTGGTCCAGGTTGAGGTCTACCGCAAATTGACGGTCTTGGAGGGGCGACGGTGACTCCCTGGCGCCGTCGGGGTAAAGGATGGACGGGGTCACAGCTCGGCGATGGCTGTCTCGACGGCGGCGAGAAGCTGGCTGTGGAGGCGGGGCCAATGGTCGGGGATGTCGACTACCCCCCAGTACTTGTGCAGGTTTTCAGGCGATGTATCCACCAGGTCCGCCCAGAGGATGTTGAGCGTGGCACGCAAGGCTCGTCGTCCGTCCAGCACCGCCGGCTCGAGCTCGAAAGTGTCGGCGGCTGTACTGAGCGCCCTCTCGAGTGGGCCGAGGATTCGGTCCAGGTCCGGCACATCGTCCAACACGGAGAGCCGCCGGCTCGAAGATACCTCTTGTCTCACGGCCGCAATTTCGGTGTCGACGTGGCGTAACAGAACCGCGATCCGCCCGAGTGCTGACGTCGGCGAGGAAGACGGAAGCCCCCCCGGTCCGTCCTGGCGCGCTTCGCCCACATGGTCGGGAGCTGCCGTCATGGCTCGTCCGCCAGTGCCAGTGCCGCTCCGGCCGCCTTGCCGGCCACGTCATTAGCTCTTTGCTGCTCCTGTCGTTCGATTTCCGCCGCCCCTTGCCACTCTTCGGCCCGAGAGGCGGCAGTCAAGATGGTCTCCACCGAACCGGCCAGCTCCGCGGCCATCGCGGTCTCGAAGCGCCGCATGACCGCGTCGAGGCGTTGGGTGATGTCCCAACGGGCCCGGCCGGCATGTTTATCGAACTCTTGGGCCAGATCGCTCTTGGCCCGCTGTAGAAGGCGCCGGCGCAACAACGAATGGGGCAACAATAAACGCAGGGCCCGGCTGATACTTTCGGTTGAGCTACCTACGTGAAGGAACAGGTAGAAATATCGTTCGCGTTCTTCGGCCACCTCCGGCACGGCCAGATGAGGAAGTTCCACCTGGAAAATGTCTGCGGCGGCGGCCCGGACGGCGTTGACCCGCTCCTGGGTGCGGTCCCGAAAGCGCTCGGCCAGTCTTCTCCACGAGTCCTCGGCCGTCTCGGCCTCGGCCTGACGGAAGCTCTCGAAACTTTCGCGGACTGCGCACTCGACGGAACGACGCAAGTCCTCCTCCAGTTGTAGGACCGGGGTGGAACGGGCCACCTCTGCGAGCCCCGGTTCCCACTGAGAAGCCGCCGTCGCGGCAAACTTCGTCAACGCCTCGCCGATGGCCGCGGCCAGAGCGTTGACGTCTCGGTGCAACAGGGTGCGCTCGTCCTCGAATGCTTCTTGCTGCTGGTCTGCCGCCGCTCGCAAGCTTTCGACTCGTTCGCGCAACGAAGCGGCGTCGAGCTGCGCCGTGGCCGCCTCGATCCGGAGCGAATCATCGAGCTCGTGAGCCACCCGGGCAAGCTCAGAGCGAGCGGTCGTCAGGCGAGCCTGCACCAGGTCGAGATCGACGAAATGCTCGAAGGCGCGCGAAAACTCCGCAAATTCAGCACCCTCCTCTTCGGTGGGGACGTCCCCCACGAGGCGAGCGCCGAGAGCAGCTCTGGCGCTGACCCGCCAGAGCTTCTCCTTGCGCCCGAGCTCAGCCGCCAGGGCGTCTGACACGAAGCCAGTCACCTCCTCGAGTTCGGCCCGGCTCAGGTGGTCGGCCCGGTTGAGGACGAAAAAGGTGGGTGAGCGGCGTTCGGACAAGGCGGTCAGTAGGTTCCGCTCCTCTTCCGAAAGCGGGGCATCGGCCGAGAGCACCAGGATGGCCCCGTCGGCCTCCAGGAGAGCACGAGCGGCCGCTTCGTCGTGGCGGAACACCGAACCTATCCCCGGAGTGTCCACGAGCACGACCCCGGGGCGCAGCACTTCGGCAGGGACCCGTGCTTCTACTCGCGTGACGTGGCGCTCATTGCCCGGGTTGCCGGCTTCGGTGACGTAGTCGGCCAAGTGGCCGAGGTCGATCTCCTGAGAGCTCCCATCAGCGTGCAGGACCGTCGCCCCTTCTGCCCCGTACGCAACCTCCGTGGCCACCGCTGTCAGCGGGAGCACCCCGGTGGGCATCAGGTCCAGGCCGAGAAGCGCATTCACAAGCGTGGACTTGCCCCGCTTGAACTCTCCCAGAACAGAGACGTTGAAGCGTCCCCGGGCCAGTCGGTCGGCCAGCCGTTCGGCCCGCAGGCCAAGCTCCCGTCTATCGGCAGTCGCAGCAGCCAAATCTCGGGCTGCCCTGGTCAGCTGCTCGAGCTCGGTGCCCATACCTCACCTCCTACGCGAAACAAACGATTCGGTAGGAGCCATCGTCCCCGGTCGAAGCGCCCAGCCCGGGCGCCACCATGCGAGGCATATGGCGAGCTCCATCGCCACCTATAGACTACCAGGCACGGCGCTGTAGCCGTTCCGGGGGCCCCCGGCTTGCTCTGGCGGGGCCTGGTTCGGGTAAGCTTTTCTCAGCCGGATGAGGTCCCGGTGGCCGTGCGCGGGAATGAATGCTGGCACGGCCGAACCGTCCAAATGGGTAACCGCCCCAGATGGGATGATGGCTTCTACGCGAAGAGTTCGTCCGCGTAGAGGAGACCGGCCCCGTGGTACTGCCATCTGCCGTTGTACAGGCGTTGCAGGTACTTGTCGTGCTCGTCTTCGCGCCTTTTGTCAGCGGCGCCATAGCCCATGTCGAGGCCCGCCTCCAGGGCCGCCGCGGCCCGCGGGTCCTTCAGCCCTACTACGACCTGGCGAAGTTGTTCCGCAAGGAGACCCTGGTCCCTGAAGGGGCCAGCTGGGTTTTCCTGGTCGCACCGATTGTGGCCTTGACGGCCTATATGACCGTGCCGCTGCTGATCCCGGTCCTGACCGACTTCCCCTTGCCCCTGGGTTACATGGGGGACATCCTCGGCGGCGGCCTGATCCTGGCGTTGGCCGGGTTTGCCGTAGCACTGGCGGCTGCAGAGACAGGTGACCCGTACGCTCAGCTCGGGAGCAGCCGGGCGATGACGTTCGGGGCACTGATCGAGCCTTCGGTCTTGTTCGTCGTGTTCACAGTGGCGCTGATCACGACCACGGACTTGCCCTACGCCATGGCCGCGGTCGACCGGTCCTCGTTGGCCCAGGTCCTGCGGCCTGCCCATGTGTTCGCGGCCGCGGCCTTCTTCCTCGTCGTGCTGTCCGATACGGGCCGGATCCCGGTCGAAACTCATGCCAGCACGCTCGAGTTCGGGATGATCGACGAGGCGAGGGCATTCGAGCACTCGGGACCGGCCTTTGCGCTGTTGAAGTGGGGAGCAGCCGTAAAGCAACTGGTCCTCTATGTGATCCTCGTGGACGTCTTCACGACGCCTTGGGGGTTGGCGGGCTCCCCCCAAATTGGCTCTGTCCTTCTGGCTATCCCGGTCCTGCTCGGGAAAGCCCTGGTCGCCGGGATGATTTTCGTAGTCATCGACAACGCCTTCTCGAAATTGCGGCTCTACAAAATAACCGAGTTCATGGCATCTGCCTTCGCCCTGTCGGCTGTGGCCGTCCTCGTGCTGTACCTGGGTGGTGGTTGAAAATGCTCGGCTCTCTACTGGCCGCCGTCCCCACCCCGCCGTCGACCTTCGACGGCCTCACCGAGGCGATCGCCGTCTTTGTCCTCCTGCTGGTTTTCGTAATGTTCCGCCAAGCGTTGTTGCACTCGCAGGTGCGCCTGTACGCGCTCCAGTCACTGGCCGTGTCAGCGCTGGCGGGAGTGCTGGCCACGAACGAGCACGCCGCCGACCTGTTCGTGCTCGCCGGGCTGTCACTCGTGCTCAAGGTTATAATCGTGCCCCTGGTCGTGCTGCACCTGCTGAGGGAGGCGGAGGTCGACCTGGCCGGGAGCCAGCGCTTTGGCGTGGCCAGCGCGGTGCTCCTCGGAGTGGCCGTTTCTGTTTTCGCCTTCTTGGCTGTGGGTTCGGTCGACATCGGGGGCTCGGGGGCCAGGGGCCTGCCGGTGCCCGCACTGGGAGCGGCGGCAGCAACTGTACTGGTCTCGTTCGTGCTGGTCATGTACCGGGCGGACGTAGTCTCGCAAGCCATTGGCTTTTTCTCGATGGAAAACGGCGTCTCAGTGGCCAGCCTGGTCATCGCCGCCCACATGCAGTCCATACTCGAGATCGCCTTCCTTTTCGACCTGCTCGTCGCCGGGGTGGCGTTCGGCGTAATAATGCGCGCTCACCATCGCCGTAGCGCTTCCCTGTCCACCGAGACCCTCGACCAGCTACGCGGCTGAAGGTAGCCCCCAAATGCGCAAGATACGCCCCGTATGAGTGCCGTCCTTATCGCCATCATGGTGGTACCGCTGGTGGCCGCGGCAATTTCGTGGTGGGCGGGACCGCGCCTCACGAGCGCGGTGACCGTGACCAGCGGCGCGGCCATCTTTGGCCTGGCGCTGGCGCTGGTCCCGACCGTGGCCAGGGGTCGACCGGTCGGTCGCGCCCGCACTGTTCGAGCCCATGCTGGCGCCGGCAGCCAGGTTGTCGTTTATGGCCAACACGCCGTCAGTGCTCTTGGCAACGGGCTGAGGGTGGACTCCCTTTCACTCGTCTTCCTCTTGGCCACAGCCTTCTTGTACGCGTTGACGGCCATTTTCGCGGTGGGATATGTGTCTGCCGAGCACGGCGCGGGTGCGCTTTACCGTCGCCGCTTGTTCGCCGGCATGAACGTCTTCGCCTGGGCCATGGCGATGGCCCCTCTGGTCAACAACCTCGGGCTGCTGTGGGTCGCCATCGAAGTCACCACGGTGGTCAGCGCTTTGCTCGTGGCCATCGAAGAAACCGACAGCGCTATCGAAGCAGCCTGGAAATACGTGTTGCTGGCGTCCCTGGGCCTCGGTTTATCGCTGCTGGCGACGGTCATTATGTACCACGCCGGGAGTTACTCGCTCGGCCAAGAGTACGACCTCTCCTTCACCAGGCTGGTAGGGGCAGCGGGGCGGTTCCCACCCGGGACGGTCAGGCTGGCGTACTTGCTCGCCGTCCTGGGTTTTGGGACCAAGGTCGGCTTTTTCCCGGTCCACACGTGGCTGCCGGACGCCCACTCCGAAGCGCCGACCCCGGTGTCGGCGCTGCTGTCGGGCGCGTTGTTGGCTACCTGTTTTTACGCCATCCTGCGCTATTACCAGATAACCGAGCGAGCCGCAGGCCCCACTTTTGCTCGCGACGTGCTGGCCGGCTTCGGTGTCGCCACTCTCCTGCTGGGCGCCCTGTACCTGGCCTCCCAACGCGACCTCAAGAGGATGCTCGCCTACTCCTCCGTCGAGCACATGGGCATCCTCGCCATCGGCATGAGCTTCGCATCTCCTTTGGCCGTGGCCGGTGTTCTATTGCACGTGCTGGCGCACGCAGCCGCTAAAGGTACGGCTTTTTTCGGTGCCGGGAGCGTGGTCCGCAAAATGCGGACCAAGGACCTCGAGCGCATCCGCGGAGGCATGGGCCTGCTCCCCTGGAGCGGGCCCCTGCTCGTTGCCGCCATGTTGGGCTTATCCGCCCTGCCCCCGTTCGGGACGTTCCGTTCGGAGTTTTCGATTGTGGCCGGGGGTCTTTCAGGTTCGTCCGGGGGGGCCGGGCAAGCGGTATCTGCGGTCCTGGTCGTGCTGGTTACGCTCGCTTTCCTGGGCCTGTCCTGGCACATCACCCAGGTCATGGCTTCCCCCGGTCCGAGTGGCGCGGCGCCCTTGGCCAAGGGGGAGACAAGCAAGCTGATGGTCTTGGCCATGTCGGTGGCACTGCTGGGCCTCGTCATACTCGGGGTCCACCCTCCAGGCCAACTCGACAACCTCTTCCACGGCGCCGTCAGTGAACTGGGAGTGTGAGGAGATGAGGCCCGGACAGGCATTGACGAGCGGCGGCCACCTCTGGTCAGAGGCGAGCGTCCCCGCTAGCCAGTTGGCCGAGGTAGTGGCGTCCAGCGTCCAGGCTGTTGCCCGCGGCCCGGGAGCCACGGGAGCGCCGGCCGGGACGGGGCGCTTTGCCGGCCTGTTCGGCTCCGCCAACGAGGACGGCTCGGTGGTGTTGCGGGCCGTCATAGCTCGCTACGGCGGGCTCGAGGTGGTTAGCTCAGTCGTGGCGCCAAGGCCCGATGGCCGACCGGCTAGCTACGAAGCGCTCACGCCTTCGGTGCCCGGCGCGGCATGGTACGAGCGCGAGATCTTCGACCTGTTCGGCCTGGTGCCGGAGGGCCATCCTCGCATCGACCCGCTCGTTTTGCCGCGCCAGGAGGGACAGGATCCGCCCAGACCGGGATGGCCTGGGCCCGGCCAAGTTGGGCCCATCGCGCCTGACGAAACGCCGCTGCCCGCCCACCTGGCGGGGGAGGGGGTCTTCACCCTGCCCTACGGGCCTATCCGGTCGGGGGTATTCGAGTCCGTCCAGTTCCTCGTGGAGACGCCGGGAGAGGACATACCGCACCTCCGCTCCCGCATTTACCACAAGCACAGGGGCATCGAGGTCCGCTTTCAGACGTTGTCGCCGGCTGACGGGGCCCTGCTGGCCGAACGGGTCGAGGGGGTGGCTTCGGTGGCGCACGCCATGGCGTTCTCGCAAGCCATCGAATCCCTTGGCCCGGGGGATGTGACCATACCGCGGGCGGCACTACTGGTCCGGGCGCTGCACGCCGAGCTGGAGAGGGTGGCCAACCACCTCGACTCGACGGCCCGTCACACTGAGGCCGCAGGGCAGGCCGTCGCCTATTCCCGCTTCACATGGCACAAAGAACGCTTGATGCGGCTCCGCGCCGAGCTGTGCGGGCACCGCTTCGGCCGCGGCGTAGTCGTCCCCGGCGGGGTCACCGGCCCCCCGGCGTCGGCGCCGGCCGGTGTACTGCCCCAGCTGGCAAGGATCGAAGCTGATATTCGCGCTGATATTGACCTGCTGACGGCCACTTCGTCCTTCGTCGACCGGCTGCGGGGCACCGGAGTGCTCAGCCCCGAAGTCGCATTGTCCAGAGGAGCCCTCGGCCCCGTGGGGCGGGCGTCGGGGTTGGAGGAAGACGTGAGGACGTACCGGCCCTACGGCGCCTACGGGATCATAGAAATGCCCGCGCACCGGTACCGCGATTCGGGCGACGCCCTCGGCCGCCAGTTGGTCCGGAACGAGGAGATCCGCGGCGCCTTTGAACTTTGTCGTCGCGCCCTCGAAGAGTTGGCTGGACGTAGTCCCGACGGACCGTGGAAGGTCCCGGTGGCCCCGGTCGATGGCACCGCTTGGGGCTCGGTGGAAGCACCCCAGGGGGAGCTTCTGTACCTGGTCGAGATGGAGGCCGGCAGACTCCGCCGGGTGAAACCTCGCTCGGCTTCTTTCCATAACCTGAGCCTTTTCCCAGATGTCTTCAACGGCGATATTTTCACCGACTTTGCGTTCATCGAGGCGAGTTTTGGCCTATCGATGGCCGGGGCGGCGAACTGATGCCTTGGGTCACGCGCGGCCTGCGCAACGGCGTGCTCACCACCCGGTACCCAGCCCGGCCCGACGGGTACGGGGACCGCTGGCGGGGTAGCGTAGCGGTCAGGCAAACGTCACCAAGGGCCTCCGCCGCCGACCTGGCGGGCATTTGCCCCACGGGCGCCATTGTCTCGGGGCCGGGCGAGCGGCCTTCAGTCGACCGAGGCAAGTGCATCCTGTGCGGGCGGTGCGTGGCGGAACGGCCCGATCTGTTTGCGTTCGACCCGTCCTTTGAGGTGGCCAGCCTCGCCCGTCCGGCCCTGGTCGTGCCTCCTGCCGAGGAAACCGAGGCCACGTTGGCCGTTCTTCGCCGTGATCTCGGACGGCGGGTCGCCGCGCTGCGCAGGTCGGTCCACGTCCGCCATGTCGATGCCGGTTCCGACGGCTCTGAAGAATGGGAGATAGCCGCTCTCCTTGGGCCCATCTATGACGTCCACCGGCTGGGCATATTCTTTACGGCCAGCCCTCGCCACGCCGATTTGCTGCTCGTCACCGGCGCCGGCTCGGCGGGCATGGACGGCCCGCTTCGGGCCTGTTACCAGGCGATGCCGGATCCGAGGGTGGTGGTCGCCGTCGGCAGCGACGCCTGCAGCGGGGGGATGATTTGCCCGACGTACGCCACGGCCGAGGGCGTGAGTGACAAGGTGCCGGTAGACATCTGGGTGCCAGGTTCTCCTCCCAGCCCGTTCTCGGTCCTCCATGGCATCCTTATGGCTGTTGGGCGCCTCCCCAGGCCAGGGGTCGTGCAGTGAGGCAGGCCCTTTTGCTCACCGCCCTTTCATTGATGGCCACCGGCGCGGTCGTGAACGTCGCCGCTGGGAGCAGCCCGAGATGGTCCCGCTGGGTTACTTATGCCATGGCGTTGGCCGCTTCCGGACTGGTTACCGCGACTGGCGTCTTGTGCGTCACCGCGCACGCAGTGACGGTGGATCTCGGCAACTTGCTCGACTTCGGCCAGACCGCGCTTCGCCTTGACCCCCTCGCCGGCCTGTTCCTCACGCTGGTGGGGGCCTTGGGAGTAGTGATCTCCCTGTCCATGCTCAACTGGCCGAGCCCGGCCCCGGCCGGGGGAAGAGCGGCCGGCTGGGCTTACATGCTCCTTTTGGCGGCTGTGACCGTCGTGGTGGTGGCGGCAGACGCATTTACGTTCCTGTTTGCCTGGGAAGCGCTGACCGTGGCCTTTTACGTGCTCGTCCTCGCCACCCGCGCCGACCGTGCCCAGCCGGGGGCGGCGTGGGCCACGGCCGGGGTAGGGGCGTGGGGGGGTGCGTCACTACTGGTCGGCTTCTTGCTCCTGGCTGGCGCGGCTCATTCCTTTGCCTTCGCCCCTTGGGCCCGGCTCTCTGCTGGTGGCCTCCACGCCACCGCTTATGCCCTCATCGTCTTCGGCTTTTCCACAAAAGTGGGCCTGGCCCCGTTCCAGGGCTGGATGCCTCGGGGGTACCCGGCCGCGCCCGGCCCGGCCCGGGCAGCCATGGCTGGTTTGGCTGTCAACGCCGGGTTTTACGGCCTTTGGCGGTTCCTCGCCCTGCTCGGCCGGCCCCCGGGCTGGTTGGCCGTGACGGTGCTCGTCGCCGGCGGCGTCACCGCGCTATTGGGTATTACGTTTGCCGCCGTCCAGTCCGACCTCAACCGGGTCATCGCTTATTCAAGCATCGAAAACGGCGGGCTCATAATGGTCGGCTATGGGATGGCCCTGGCAGGCGCGTCGGCCGGCAACGGCGCCCTCACGGCCGTGGGCCTCTTGGCTGCGTCACTCCAATTGCTCGCTCATGCGGTGGCCAAGTCGGGGCTGTTCCTCGGGGCGGCCAGCTTCCAGTCCGCCAGTCCCCGGTCAGCCAATTCCCGCTCGGGCGCCGGCGGGGCTCCGCTGAAAGAGATCTCGGGCATGCTTCACACACAGGGCTGGGCCTCGGCCGCCTTCGCGGCGTCGGCGCTGACGCTGGCCGGGCTACCACCCACGATCGGCTTTGTGTCGGAATGGTTCATTTTCGAAGCGTTGATGCAACAGTTCAGGCTCGGCTCCCTGGCCTTGCGCCTGGCGACGGCAAGCGCCGGGGCGCTCGTCGCTCTCACGGCCGGCGTGGCCGCCTTCACCTTCGTCCGGTTACTGGGCTTCGTCGTCTTGGGCCGGGGTGGTCTCGGCCAGCCGCGAAAAACGGACATCCCCAGCCGGTGGTCGCTCGGGGTGACGGCCGTGTTGTGTTTCGGTCTGGCGGCCGCCGCTCCCTGGACAGTGCGGTACATCGGCCGCGGCTTGAGCCCAATTGTGGCCCGGTCGGTGGTCGATGGCGCCCTCAAGTCACCGTGGGTCCTTCAGCCCGTCTTCGCCAATTTTTCGGCCTTGTCCCCGACATGGCTGTTCGTGGTCATGCCGATCGGCTTCCTGGCCGTCACCCTGGCCACAATTGCGCTGTCGAGCGGGCGATTTCTCTCGGTTCGGCGGGTCCCGGCCTGGCACTCGGCCTCCCCCGGGGTGCGAGGGCCCGACAGTTACAACGCCTTCGCCTACGCCAACCCCATCAGGCACGTACTGTCGAACATCCTCGGCACGCAAAAAGAAGTGGTCGCCATCCCCAACGGCCCGGCCGGGCCGGGAGGCGACGCCGGCGGCAGAGGCGATGGCCCGAGTGGGCAGCGGGAGTCGGACGACCTCGAAACTGAAGCGGGGCCCCACCACCACACTCACGCCGTGTTCACCGCCACAGTGGCCGAACCGGTCGAGTCGTACCTGTACCGGCCACTGCTGGCCACGTACATGGCGGTGGTGAGGACGGCCAAGAAGCTGCAATCCGGCCGTCTCGACGCATATGTGGGTTACATGCTGTTCGCCTTGGTCGCCATCCTCATCGTCGCCGCCGCTTTGGGCTGAGGGCGCGTTCAACTCCCGCGCCATTCGTTGATAGAAAGAGCCGGGTGGTCCAGACGACTCGGCCCCGCCCGGGCCCCCGTGGCTGCGATTTGGGCGGCCCCGGAACGTGCCGGTTGACGGGGGTCCGAGGGCGCCGACTATCGTGTGGGCTACAAGAGCAGTCCAGCGATGAGGCCCGCTTGCCGCGAGGCGTTCCCGCCCCGCTGATGGCTTCTACCCAGCAACTGATAAGTCTCAGGAGCGAAGGAGAAGCCGTAGCGAGTGCCTGTGGTGGTGCAGCTCCTCCAGAGCGTCGTCGTCGTCGTGTTCGCCCCCCTGTATGTCGGCGTCCTCGCCCGGGCCGAAGCTGTGGTGGCGTCCAAGCGAGGCCCCAGCATCGTCCAGCCCTATCGTGATCTGGCCAAGCTGCTGCGCAAGGGATCGACGATCAGCGATCAGGCGTCGTGGGTGTTCCGGGGCGCGCCATTTGTCATCTTCGCCTGTTACCTGACGGTCTCGGCCATCGTCCCGATCATCACCAGCGTGCCCCTCCCGCTGGCGTTCATGGCCGATCTGATCGGAGGCGCCTTCGTCCTCACCCTGGCCGCGTTCGCCAGCGCCCTGGCGGCGATGGACACGGCCAGCCCGCAGGGAGATCTCGGGGCCAGCCGGGCCACCTGGGTCGGGAGCCTGGTGGAGCCGGCCTTGATCCTCGTCTTTTTCACCGTCGGGGTGCTGTCGGCTTCGGACAACCCGTACCTGATGAACCACGCCGTGCGGTCCTCCCCCTACGCGCTCGTGCTCCCGGCCCACCTGCTCGGGACCCTGGCCTTCTTCATGATCGTGCTAATTGAGAACGGCCGCATCCCGGTCGAAAACCCAAGTGGCAGCATCGAGATCTCCATGATCGAGGAGGGGCGCTCGATCGAGTATTCGGGCCGGCTCTACGCCCTCATGCGCTGGGGCTCGTGGATGAAGTTCTTCTTGATGTCGTCCATCTTCGTGAACGTGTTCGTCGTCCCCTGGGGCCTCGGAGGAAGCGAGCACAGCCTTGGCGGCGCTTTGTTGGCCATCCCGGTCTTACTGGGGAAATTGGCCCTTTGCGGTCTGGTCATCGTCGTGATCGACACCTCTTTCGCCAAGCTCCGATTTTTCCGGATCGCCGAGTTTACGGGAGCCGCTTTCCTGGTCGCACTTATCGGCGTCGTGAGTTCGTACGTGGTGAGCGTGTAGGAGATGGTGGAGCTTTCGGTGGCTGTGACGGGGAGCGTAGAGCGGCTTTCCGCCACCTCCCTGGCCGGCACGCTCGTCACCCTCAGTTCGGTCCTCATGCTGCTGGCGGCGTTCGCCTGTCTGGGCTCCAAGCTCTTCAGCCGCTACGTCGTTTATTACGCTTTCCAGTCGGTCGTGCTCGCATTTGCCTGCGGCGTCGTGGCCTTTCACTTTCAGAGCGCCGATTTATGGGCGCTGGCCTTCATCACGCTGGCCGTAAAGGGCGTGGCCATCCCGTTGGCGACGAGAGGCCTGTTGCTCGAGCGCCTCGAGCTAAGGCGCGACGTCGCGCTGTCGACCGGGTTATCGACCTCGCTCATAATCGGCGCCTTACTGACCGGCTTCGCCTTCCTCGTCATCCCGCCTGCGGACTTGCCCCACGGCGTGGTGGCGACGTCCGCGGTGGCCCTTTCGACCGCCTTGGTCCTGCTGGGCGGGCTTTGTATGGTCGTTCGCCGCCACATCGTGGCCCAGTTGATCGGCTGGCTCATCACCGAGAACGGCGTCTTCCTGGGCGCCATCACCTTGGTGGCGACGTTCCCGTTCATCGTCGAGGCGGGTATCTTCCTGGACCTGGTGGCGGCGGTGTTGATCATGATCGTATTCGTGTCCGGCATTACCCGCAGCCTGGCCGAGGCCACTGCGTCCGAGTTGCGGGAGCTGCGCGGATGAGAAGCGAGGTCGCCGTCCCGTGACCGCCCTGGTCTTGCTCGTCGTGCTCCTTCCCCTGCTTGGGGGGTTGACGGTCGCGGTTGGCGCATCGAGCTTCCTCACGGGGACGGCGATGGTGGCCGGGGGCCTGGGGGCCTTCGCCAGCGCAGTGGTCCTGGCGGTCAGAGTGAGCGGTTCGGGAGCCTTCCACACCTGGAGCGGCTTTATATACGTCGACTCTCTCGGCGCTTTTTTCGCCCTGGTGGTCTCGCTGGTAGTAGTCCTGGCCAGTTTCGGTTCGGTCGCTTACATCTCTGCAGAGGAGGAACGAGGAGAGTTCAGCCACTTCCAGGTCCGGCTCTATTTCGTGTTCTTTTCGGTGTTCGCTTCGGCCATGCTGGCCGTTTTCCTGACCGGCAACCTGGGCTTGCTCTGGACCCTCATAGAGGCGAGCACGCTGGCCAGCGTGGTCCTGGTGGGGCTCGAGGCCAAGGCCAGGTCGCTCGAAGCGGCCTGGAAGTACGTGATAATCAGCTCATTCGGCGTAACGATCGCCCTGGTGGCCACCCTTTTCCTTTTCTACTCCGCCTCCGCCCTCCACCTCAGCGCGGACCAGCGCCTGACCTGGGCTTACCTCTTCGCCCACGGTCACTCTTTAGCCCCAGCGAGCATGCGCTTGGCTTTTCTTCTGGCCGTCATTGGCTATGGCACGAAGGTGGGTCTCGTGCCCATGCACACCTGGTTGCCAGACGCCCACTCCGAAGCGCCTAGCCCTGTCAGCGCCATGCTGTCGGCCGGCCTGCTCAATACCGGCATGTACGCCATCATCCGCTACCAGGCCATTGCCAGGGCCGCGCTGGGCACGGCGTACCCGAGCAGCATCCTCCTCCTTTTTGGCTTCCTCAGTGTCTTCCTGGGCGTGATGTTCCTGGTCCTGGGGGGCAACTTCAAACGCCTTTTCGCGTACTCGTCGGTCGAGCACATGGGCGTGATATCGGTGGCACTCGGCTTTGGCGGTGTCCTCGGCATATACGGCGCCTTGCTCCAGGTCCTCACGCATGCCATCGGCAAGGCCGTGCTGTTCCTTTCGTCGGGCCACGTGGTGCTGGGCTATCGCACCCGCGAGTCCGCAAAAGTACGGGGCATGTTGGGTTCCCTCCCCCTCGCCGGCGCCGTACTTCTCCTCGCCTCATTGGCGGTCGCCGGCAGCCCGCCGTTCGGTGTTTTCCTCAGTGAGCTCACGATCGTGCGGGCCGGTTTCGCCGGGTCGGCTGTGGTCGGCCCCGTCTTGGCGGGCTTGCTTGTCCTGCTCCTGGTGATCGGGTTCATTTCCCTGTTGGCTACCACCCTCGGGATGGTGGCAGGGGACGGTCCGCCGGCCGGGTCAGTGGTGGCTTACCCGAAGCTCTCGGGAAGGGTATTGGCGGCCGTGCCACTAGTAGGGGGGCTGGCAGCACTAGCCGTCTTGGGGTTGTGGGTGCCGGTCGGCCTGAACGAGCTCATCATGCACTCGGTGAAGGTCGTCCTGTGAGCCAGACGGGGACGCGTACAGGCCGCGAGGCAGCCAGGCCGGGACAAGCCGTGCGCATTATTCAAGCCGGACCGGCATCGCTGGAGGAGCTGGTCGGCACACTGGCGGGCGCTTCCGGCGGCCGGCTGGCCGACCTGTTCGGCGCCATGGAGGATGGCGTGCTGGTGCTCCGGATCGTTTACGCCCTCGACCGCGACGGCGAGTACGTCGTTGTCGAGTGGCCAATGGAGGGCCGGGAATATCCTCCGGTGTCGAAGATCGACCCGGCTGCGTTCGTCGAAGAGTGCGAGATTTACGAGCAGTTCGGCGTGCGGCCCAGCGGGCCCGTGTTGCTCAACCGCCTCGTCGTCCCGCCTCATGCCGGGCACGATTTTCCTCGCCTCGGCGCCCCTCCTCCTCGCGAAGGCCGCCAGCCCCACGCCCCGCATTATGTGAGCGGCGAAGCCTTCGAGTTCCCTTTCGGTCCCGTACGGGCCGTCGGGCAGGAGTCGCTTTATATGGGCCTGGTCACGAGTGGCGAAGAAGTGATCGACCTGTTCTTGTTGCAGTGGCATAAGCACAGGGCCATCGAGCGACGGCTCCAGGGGCTGTCGCTGGGAAAGGCGCTGTTCATCGTGGAAAGGGCCGAGGGCCTCTCGGCCGTCGCCAATACCTGGGCCTTTTGTCAGGCGGCAGAGACCATTGCCGGCGTGACCGTTCCTGAAGCGGCGCAGGCGGGACGCGCCATCGCCCTCGAACTGGAGCGTCTGTACAATCACGCCGCAGCCATCGCCGCCGTCTGCCAAGCCACTGGGCTCTCAGTCGGCCAGGCCCAGGCGGAGGTGGCGCTCGAAAAGTTTTTGCGGCTAAACCTGGCGTGCTTTGGGCACCGCTACCTCTTCGGCGTCATCACCATGGGTGGCATCAGCCGCTCACCAGACGTACACGCCCTCTTTCAACTGTTACCGCCGGCCCATGACGAGTTACGTCGTGTAGTCGACGCGTTGTGGTCGACCAACTCGTTCATGGACCGTCTGGAAGCCTGCGGCGTCGTCAACCACGAACAAGCCCAGCGCCTGGCCCTCGTGGGCCCGGTGGCCAGGGGTTCGGGCTGCGGCTCGGACACCCGTAGGGACCATCCTTATGGTCCATATGGCCGGCTTGGAGACGGCAGCCTGAACGTAGCTGTCCAGGAAAAGGGAGACGTACTGGCCCGCATGAGAGTGATGGCAGCCGAATCCGAAGAGTCGAGGCGCTTGCTACTGGGACTGGCCGATGCGGGGGCCGGCGAAACGGTGACGGAGGTGAGGGGCCAGGCCGGCGCCGCCCTGGGGTGGTGCGAATCTCCCCGCGGCGAGTCGCTGGCCTGGTTGTCCCTCGACGACGCCGGCTTCGTCCAGCGAGCGCGCCTCCGCCCGGGCTCCTTTCGCAATTGGCGCGCCTTCGACGACGCCGCCCGCTCCCGCAACGTTTTCACTGACATCCCCATCATCGAAGCCAGTTTTTGGCTCACAGTTGCCGGGTTCGCCCGCTGATGGCGTTCTGGTTCTTGCGCGGGATCGGAAAAGGCGTTGTGACCACTCGTTACCCAGTCGAGGTTGACCCGTGGGCGACCCAGTTGCCGACACCGCCAATTTTCGACCCGCGCCAGCTCACCGGCTCGCTGGCGGACCAATTGGTCGAGGCTTGCCCCGGCGCCGCGCTCGTTCGAGAGGGTGGCTACCTGGTGCTCGACGTC
>DATJUH010000174.1:0-5315 GCA_035502515.1 Acidimicrobiales bacterium | reverse complement strand
GACTGGTGCGACCTCGGGTTGGTGCTGGAGGCGGCCGTGTCGTGCCTTCCACCCGAAGCCGCCGGCGCCGTCACCGTCAATTGCGACCCGGCAATAGGACCGGTATGGGCGGACCACGACCGGCTCGAACAAGTCTTCGTCAACCTCCTGGAGAACGCCTTCCGCCACAACCCGCCCGGTACCCATGTGACGGTGGACGTCCGGCTCGAACCGAGCGGGCCCAAAGCGGGGGGAACGGTGGCCATCGGGGTGGCCGACGACGGCCCCGGTATTGCCCCCGAAGTTGCGGCGCACATATTCGAGCTGCGGGCACAGGGCAACGCCCGGTCAAGCGGCGCCGGGCTGGGCCTGTCCATTGCCCGCGGCATCGTGGCGGCCCACGACGGCCAGATCAGCCTGGAAGCAGCCACACGGGGGACCTGTTTCGTGGTCCGGTTGCCCGTTGAGGGACCGGGAGAGACGGTCTGATACCGGTGACTGACACCGAGCGGCGCACCAAGGCGCTCCTGGTAGAAGACGACCCGAACATTGTCGACCTGGTCCGCAGCAACCTTACGGTCAGGGGGTTCGACACCGCCGTCTCGGTCGACGGAGGGCGGGCGCTCGAGCTGCTCGAGACCGAATCGCCCGACATTGTGTTGCTGGATCTGATGCTCCCCGAGATCGACGGTTTCGAACTTTGCCGCCAGATGCGGGAACGCTCGCCGGTCGGCATAATCGTCGTTTCCGCCCGAGGCGGCCAACAAGACAAGGTGACGGCCCTCAATTTCGGGGCCGACGACTACATGACCAAGCCGTTCGGGATCGAAGAGCTACTGGCCAGGATCACCGCCACGCTCAGGCGTACCCGCCCCGTCGAACCGGTCGAAGCCTCCCCTTTGCGCATTGAGGTGGGGGACCTCGTGATCGACCTCGACATGCGCCTCGTCACCCGGCGGGGAGAGGTCATCCATCTGACCCCGACGGAGTTCGCCCTTTTGCGCGAGCTGGCCGTAAACCGGGGGAAGCTGTTGACTCATGCCCAGTTGCTGCGCCGGGTGTGGGGCCCGGGCTACGCCACGGAGACGGAGTACGTGCGGGTCTACGTGAGAAGGTTGCGGGCGAAGCTGGAAAACGGTGGCGGCCCGCCGGTGATTATCACGCAACCGAGGGCGGGTTACCGGTTCGTGCCGTGAGCGCCATGACGCTCGGGTTTCCCTGGAGAGCCTCGTTAGCAGCTGATCGGTTAAGGTCGCAAATGGGGCCGGACCAAATTTCAAGGCCTTTTACAAGTTGTTAACGCTTTCTTCATGAAATATTTACGACCGAGGCTTTCTGTTCACGCTCGTGTTCACAACGAGAGGCGTACGTTCATTTTCGCCGGAGCTGAGCGACAAAACTCCGGTGGCTACGCCGGGCTCCGGCACTGCGACTCGTGGCAACGGCGCCACTGCCAGCGTGTAAGCCGGCCGGCACGGACATCGCTAATTGCTCCACTTCACCTGGGAGTAGCAAAGGGGAACAAATGGAAATCTCAAAGAGAACCAAGCTGATGGGGATGGCGTCGGTAGGCCTGACGCTCGCCGCAATGGCTGGTCAGGTCGGCACGGCCTCCGCTGAGACCGTCTCGGCCACTACGTTCAACCGCAACTTCACCACCATGTCGTACCTGAAGTCGGTCACGGCCAAGGGCACCGGTGGCATCGGCGCCATCTTGCCCGACACGGTCTCTTCGACCCGCTATGTCGAGTTCGACGCCCCGTACCTGACCACAGCCATGAAAGATGCGGGTCTGCCCTCTTCCGACATCTCGGTCGTCAACGCCCACGGCAGCGACGCCACCGAGTTCTCGGATGCTCAGGCCGACATCACCAAGGGCGACAAGGTCCTCATCATGGACCCGCTGGACTCGGGCGTGGGCGCCAAGATCGAGTCTTATGCCGCCTCCCATGGGGTGAAGGTCATCGACTATGACCGCCTCACCCTCGGCGGCAGCCGCTCCTACTACGACAGCTTCAACAACACCTACGTGGGCACCCTGCTGGGCAACGGCCTCGTCAGCTGCGTCGCCTCCGAGCACGTTTCGAAGCCCGTGGTACTGGTCATGCACGGCGCCGTCACCGACAACAACGCCACGTTGTTCGCCAACGGTTACGACGCTGTCCTAAAGCCGTACTTCACCTCTGGCAAGTGGACGCTGGTGGGCAAGCTTCAGCCCGGCGAGGTCCCGGCCGGCACGTGGACACCGAGTGTGGCCCTGACCGAGTTCCAGCAGGAGTACACCGCCCACTCCAACATCAACGCCGTGCTCATGCCGAACGACGAGAACGGCGCCCCCATCATCACCTACCTCAAGTCCAAGGGCATCAAGGCTGACACCTTCCCGGTCACGGGTCAGGACGCCACTTTGACCGGCCTCGGCAACGTCCTCACCGGCTACCAGTGCGGGACCGTGTACAAGCCGATCTACCTGGAGGCCCAGGCCGCCGTGGCTCTGGCCGTCTACCTGCGGGCCGGTGAGACCCCGCCCATGTCGCTGGTGAACGGTGTCACCAAGGACACCACTGAGGGCAAGAACGTCCCCTCCGTCCTCCTTACTCCGGAGTGGGTCACCACCAAGAACATGGCTTCGACTGTCATCGCAGACAAGTTCGTGCCCCCGGCTCAGCTGTGCGCCGCGCCGTACGCAAGCGCCGCCGCTTGCAAGGCAGCCGGCATCAAACCCTAGTTCCCCTGGAGCTACCAAGCTGAGCCAATGTGCAAGCGCCTGCGCCTCCCCGGATGGCGCGGGCGCTTGCGTCGTCATGGGGCCCAATACGGCCCGAGGGTTGGACAAGAAATGAAGCTCCCCGGTGGGACATCGTCTCGTGGCGCGGGGCCATCGACGCCCAAACCGGGTGGCATAAACGTCGGTCTTACGGTTAGTAACCCCGAACCAGCCCAAACGAGTAAGGTCAGATCTGGCCGGTCCTCCTAGGGCCCAGGTGCCGGGAGAGGGAAGGAAACTTTACATGCCTGAGGCTTTGCTCGAGCGAGGGCAGACACTGCTCGAGCTGCGCGGGGTAGAGAAGAGCTTCGGTCCGGTCAGGGCCTTGATGGGGGTCGACCTCACCGTACAGGCGGGCGTGGTCACGGCCCTGGTCGGTGACAACGGCGCGGGCAAGAGCACGATCATCAAGATCGTCTCGGGGATCGAGTCCCCCGACGGTGGGGAGATCCAATGGCGCAGCCACCCCGTACACATACATTCGCCCCGGGACGCCGCCGACCTCGGTATCGCTACCGTCTACCAGGACCTGGCCCTGTGCGACAACCTCGACATCGTGCAGAACATGTTCCTCGGGCGGGAGATCACCAGGCTTGGCGAGCTGGACGAGCCCCCTATGGAGAAGGCCGCCCGGCGCACATTGGCGGACCTGCACGTGACGACCGTCCGTTCGATCCGCCAGCCCGTGGCCTCCCTGTCGGGCGGTCAGCGCCAGTCTGTAGCCGTGGCCCGGGCCGTGCTGTGGAACTCGCAGCTGATGATCCTCGACGAGCCCACGGCGGCGTTGGGCGTGGCCCAGACCGCCCAGGTCCTCCAGCTGGTCCGGCGGCTCGGTGACCAGGGCTACGGCGTTTTGATCGTGTCGCACAACCTCACCGACGTCTTCGAGGTGGCGGACCGGTTATCGATATTGAGGCTCGGCCGCACGGTTTCCGAAGGGCCCATCGCGGACTACGACGCCCAGAGTGTGGTCCAGTACATGACCTTCGGGAAGTTGAGTAACGCGGGCCCGCTGGCGGCCGAGGTGAAAGCCGCCTCTCCCGCCGGAGGTGCCGCTCCTGTCAGCGGAAACGGGGCCGAGGAGGCCTGAGCCATGACCGTCAGCCAAGAACCCCCGAAGAGCGGTAGCGAGCAGCCGCCGGACCCCAGGGGAGCCGTAGCCACAGAAGCCCCGCCCGACGAGGTACCGGCGGCCGAATCGGCCGTGGTGGCCGCTCCCGAGATCCTGGCCAACACCCTTGCGGACTATATAAAAGCGTGGTGGCAGAAGGTAAAGGCGGGCGACAGCGGGGTGCTCCCGGTCGTCATCGGCCTGATCGTGATCGTCGCCGTGTTCGAGATCAAGACCTCGCTGTACCTCTCGGCCGGCAACATCGTCAACCTGTTCAACCAGGCTGTCGTGTTCATCATGTTCGCCATCGGCGAAGTCTTCGTGTTGTTGCTGGGCGGCATCGACCTGTCCATGGTGTTCGTGGCCGGCATCGGCGCCGGCCTCATCGCCGCGTTGGTGGCCCCGCCCTACAACCTGCCCTGGTGGTTGGCCATCCTGGCCGGTTGCGGGGCGACCACGGCCATCGGGTTGCTGAACGGCATCCTCATCACCCGCCTCAAGTTGCCGTCGTTCATCGTCACGCTGGCCGGTTACATCGCCTGGCAGGGCGTGATGATCTGGATGTTCGACACTTTCCCGATCGCGGTCGGGGGCGTGATCTCCATCTCCAACCGGGTCCTATTGGACATCGTCGGCGGGGCCATGAGCCCGGCGGCCAGCTGGATCGTCATGCTCGTGGTGGTGGGGGCCTTCGGGGTGTTCACCATCTGGCGCGACATCCACCGGCGCGCTCAGGGGTTGGTCACGCCGCCCATGGGGCTGACCCTGGTCAAGGTGGGCGCGGTCGCCGTCGCCGGCATCGTCCTGGTCCTCATCTGCAACGTCAACCGCGGCACCGGGAGCGAGAAGGTCGCCGGCGTCCCGTGGTCGATACCGGTCCTGCTGGTCGTGTTCTTCATCACGAGTTTCGTGCTGGCCCGTACTCGCTTCGGCCGTTACATCTACGCCATTGGCGGCAACAGCGAAGCCGCCCGCCGCGCCGGCATCGACGTCAGGCTGGTCCGGACCCTGGCCTTCGGCATAACCGGCCTCATGGCCGGTATCGCAGGCCTCATGTACCTCTCCCAGATCGGCTCGATCGCCACCGACATCGACCCCACCTACGTGCTCTACGCCATTGCTGCCGCCGTCATCGGCGGTACGAGCCTTTACGGGGGCAGGGGCAAGCCTCTGCACGCCGTGCTCGGCGGCCTCGTGATCGCGGCGGTGTACAACGGCATCTACCTGATCGGGCTGGGCGCCGCGGCCACCTACATCGTCACCGGGATCGTGTTGATCGTCGCCCTCACCGTCGACTCCATCGCTCGCCGGGGTGGGGCCAGGGCGGGCGCCTAGGCCGGGGGGAAACGCCTGCCGGCCCAGGCGCTACGCTTGATTGGCGTCGGGGGTGTAGCTCAGCCCGGAAGAGCGCTACGTTCGCAACGTAGAAGTCGTGGGTTCAAGTCCCATCACCTCCAC
>DATJUH010000173.1:0-12613 GCA_035502515.1 Acidimicrobiales bacterium | reverse complement strand
GAAGGCGTCGCCGACCCCGGGAAAGTCGTGGTGGCCGGGATGGCAGTACTGCCTCCTGCGCCGGCCGCGGCCAGCATGGTCAGCGAAGCAATAAGGGCGGCCGGCAAGGCCAAGTGGGCCCCAAGCGGGCCGGCCAAGTCGTGGCCAGGGCGTCGAAAACAGTGACCGGACATGGTTGATCTCCTTATCTCTGAAGGGGCCAAGGACCGGCGGCGAAGGCACCCCATTGGCGCGAGGGGCAGCGAGTTGCGGGCACAACGTCACCACGCGCGATCGTGCCGTCCGACATCAGGGCTCTCCTTGTCAGCGAGCGCGGCCGGCGGCCCCGAGGGGCAACGCCGGATCCGGCACCGGTACTGGCGGGCCCGACCGCAGGGTGGCGAGGCGTCGAACCTCACTGATCACGATCACGCCGAGTGTGGCCAGTTCCGTCAGCCAGAGCACGGTCCCCGCCGCCAGGTCGGCCGGGGCGTAGGTGGCCGAACCGCCGGCCAGGCCGTGCAGCAGGCTGTAGGTCGTGAGAGCGAAGTTCACCACGAACAGCGCCCGAGCCCAGCGACGCCCGCGCCCACTGCACCACGCCAGCCACACCAGCACGATCGCCCCGAGCCCCGCCGACACCACCAGAGGGTCGACACTGTCGGCCAACTGGGCAGGCCACTGCGCAGCCGTGAAGCCGGGGTCAGCGGCCAACATGCTCGCCCGCACCGCTCCGGCAGTGCCTGCAACCGTGACCGCGACCGCGCACTGCACGAGCGCCGCCAGGTACATCAACCGCACCACTGCGAACCCGGCCGAGTCGGATCGAGGCACCCGCGGCCGCAGGCGCATCGACAGGCCGCCACGCACCAGGTCAAGGCACTCAACCGGGCGCGGCCCCCGGTCGTCGGGACCGGTCTCTGCTAGCAACACGCCCAGAAGCTCGTCGGCGTGCTCTCGCCGGAACTCGCGCGGGTACCAGCGCAGCCAACGACGGTAGGCAGCCTCCGTACCGACCTCGCTCACGGTGACGCCCCTCCGGCCAGGTCAAGGCGGCTCAAGGCGGTCGCTGCGTTGGACCTGGCACGATCGGCCTCGACGGCCAGCTGCCGTCGGCCCTCCGCAGTGAGCCGATAGTAGCGCCGCAGCCGGCTGTCCACGACCTCTTCCCGGTCCACGTCGACCAGTCCGTCGATCCGCAGCCGGTCCAAGGCCGAATAGAGCGTCCCCGCTCGCAACCGCACGCGCCCGTCCGAGATCGCCAGCACGTCGGAGATGACGCCGTAGCCGTGCTGGCTCCCCGCAGCCAGGGCCGTCAGGATCAGGAACGTCGCCTCTTGCATCGCCCGGCCTGCCACACCAACAGCATATACCGCAGAACAGTGTATATCGAGGCGTTGACGATGCACCCGGCGGACAGCGGGGGCCCACTGCTATCACGCTCGCACGACAGGGCTCCTCGGAGGGACCGGTGACGGCCCAGATCCAAACCACGCCCGAGGTTGCCGGGGAGCAGTGGAAGGGCCCGGTTGTCTCACCAATAACCTTCGGTCGAAGACCAGAAGTATTGGTTGGCGTAGCCGTTCGCATACCAGGCGTCGATGGCGCCACCGGCCCACATGTCATAGCCCGGCACGTCCAGTTCTTGCGGCACCGCAGGCTTTTTACGGCGTCATAGGAGTGACCCAGTGCGGTACTAAAATTAGCGGTGGTGGAGACCGGCGGAGCGTGCGGCGACCTGCCGGGCACAGCCGCCGGCGGTCGGGTGGGAGATGCCGCACGCGACCACGTCGTGACGCTTCTGCGAGAACACTGCGCCACGGGTCGCTTGACCCTCGACGAGTTCAGCGAACGCGTCTGCGCCGCCCTCGCTGCCCACACCTGGGCAGAGCTTGAGGCGGCGCTCGCCGACCTGCCGAGCAGCACCGTGTGGGAATGGCTGGAGACCTATCGAGACGAGCTGGGGGACCCCGGCTTTGCCAGCTGCCTCGTCGAAAAGGGTGGTGCTACCAACGATATGGCCGACCAGTTGGCCCGCCTCCACTCGTTGGCTGCCGACCGTTTTGAGGAGCGGGCGACCGGGTTCGCTGCGAAGGCAGAGTTGGTCGACGCTTACGAGCGAGGCGCCTATGGTGAGCCCCCTGTCAATGGCGTGATGCTGACGGTACTTATGACGTCAACGCTCGGGTTCTCCGTTGTTGTCCTTACGCGTATGGGGCTCATCGGGGCCATCATCCTGACACTGAGCCTGGGGCTGAACGCGCTCTTCATAAGGATGTGGCGACGACCGCCGTACCGGTACGAAGCGGAATACAGGAAGCCGTGGGACGATGCCGCCTCACTCGCCAGGCAGCGAGCCGACCGAGCCGCGAAGGCGTCAATATTCGCGCGTGGCGCCGCGAGCTGACCTACAAGGCCTCACGGGGGAGACCGGAGGTTGGAAGAAGAAAGGGGTGCCCGATCTTGCGCCAGGCAACGGTAACGACTTCGGCATAAAGGGGCTTTCCGGATCGTGTGAGTACGAGGCTGGAGGTCGGGTGATCGCTGGCGTTCACTTGTCCACGACGACCGTCAGATACTTTGCAAATCGTCGGGGCACGATCCCGGACCTGCCCTGCTTGTCTGTTGCCAACCCCGGGAAGGGATGCGTGAGCTAGGAACACGTCCCTTGCGAGGGGCCTTCGGTCAGGCGGTGTTACTGAGGATAAGTTGCACAGCTTCGGCTGCCGTGGCCGCGCGCTTCTCGCAGTATTGCTGCCAACCGGGGAAGCGAGCGGCACCGTAACTGGTCTCGAGCCGCTCGACGGAGCCCGGGCCCAGCTCCGGGGCACGAGTCAGGATCCCCGGTATACCGAGCTGGGCTGCTCCGGCGATGTCAGCGATCGGGTTGTCTCCCACCATCCAGACCGTCGTGGGGCGCCCGGCTGCCTCCAGCGCCAGCCTGAACGCTCCCGGGTGAGGCTTCTCGTAGCCGTGCCGGCCGGAGGTCAACACGTCGTGTACGTGGTCCCCGAGGCCCAGGCTGTCGACAAGGTCGGGTAGCTCGGGCACGTGGTTGCTCACGATGACGTTCCGCCAGCCGGCCGAGGCCGACAGCTTCAGAGCTTCGACGCTGTCGGGGTAGACCTGCCAACGGGAGGGGTCCAAGAACGCCTCGCGGAACTCGACCACCGCCGTTGAGGCCACCTGCGGGGCGGCCCCGGCCCCGATAATGGCGTCGGCGACCAACGCCAGGACGGGCGCCCACCAGTCGTCGGGATCACAAAGGTCGGCGTGCACGACGTCCCACCGGTGCCAGGGGAAACCGCTGCGGAGGGACTCGGCGACCTGGGGCCGGGTGACCGCGTGGGCGGGCACGTGAGCGTCAAGCACCTCGACCACGCAGGCGCTCCACAAACCTGGTCGAGTAGCCAAGGTGCCGTCGAAGTCCCACAGCACGGCCTGAGTTCCCACCACTCCATCCTGCCCCGCGCCCGGGCCCGTCATCTTCGACCGTCGCTCGCCGCCGCTCGTATCGAGGACCGGGCTCGCCGGCTGAGCACGGCATGTCGGTCTTTTGACCTCGGCACGACACGTTCTGGGAGCGGGACTCGTTACCGAAAATTAGAAGTCCATGGTTTCACCTAGACATATCGGCGATATTGCCAGCTCACACGTCGAGAGCGAGGGGAAGGGACTCTTGCTCGGCAGTTTCGACCGCGTGCGAGCAGTAGTTGGCCCGTACCCAACCAACGGCGTCAGCACGGGGACATCCGGCCAAGATCGCCAGGCAAGCAAGGGCAGTGCCAGTGCGCCCATGGCCGCCCAAGCACCCGAGCTCAACCCTTTCGCCTCTGCGAGCCCGGCCGAGGAGAGAGTCCAAGCTGCTGAATAGGCTCACAACATCCGAGGGCACCCCGAAGTCTGGCCATGCGTAGGTCTCGTAGGGCCAGGGCGGTTGCCACTTGGGGTCGAAGTAGAGGCCGAAGTCGGGAGGCCGCTCCCGGGTGTAGGGGTCCCTGGCACCAAAGGAGGCGGCGTTGACCTCAGTGCCGTCTGGCAGCATGACTGCCGACAGGTGGACGTGTACCTGGAACTCGGCGTGTGTGTGCCCTTCGGCATTGCATGCCGGTCGGTCATGCTCTATGTACCAGAACACCCCGCAGTCCGAACAGGCGACCACTGTGGCGGTGTTGGTCATTGGAGGTCGTCGGGTCCTTAGTCGCCGACGACGGCAGGCTCGGGGCTGACATCAAGCACGGGCGCTGACTTATAGCTACGCGCTGGGCTAGAAGTTCGGGGTGCAGATGAGTTGATCCGAGCGATTTCCTGGGAGGCCAGGCTAGTAATGGTAGCGGAGCTAAGGACGTATTAGAAGCCGACGCTGCGGCCAAGCAGTTTACTGATGAATAATACGTCACGGCCCCGCCGGGTCCGACGGGAGAGCCCGGGCCGGGCGGCCAACCGAAGAGTGCTAGACGCGTTCATAGTGCACCCAACGCCGGGCGACGGCCAGACCAAGCGTGAAAGGTTCCATTCCAACCCCAAAGAACGTCCAGCTACCGGGGGGTTCGCCCGGATGCTGGACGTCAGGACGGCACGCCCAGCTCTAACAACCACCCAACAAAGTCGACCGGGTGCACAGCGTAACAAAAGGACTATCATGCGATCAGTAAAAAGGAATAGCCCCGGGGGCCGCTGCCACCGACACTAAGGCTGTAGCCAAGTACTGGCTGGCGGTCCAGATTCGGTAAGCAAGGGAATGGAGGTACTCCAATGGCTCACAAGGTCAGGCTCTTGGCTGGGACCTTGGCAATCGCCATCGTGGCGTCGGCCTGTGGCTCTAGTTCCGGTTCCTCGGCGCCCACAACCGCTGCGCCCACAACCGTTGCGCCCACAACAACGATCCCCGCAGTCCCAAAGACATCATCGGACCTGTTCGTATCCGGAACGGTCAAGATTCCTGCTGGTGAGCCAGGAACGCCGTCGATTGTTCAGATGGGAACACCGAGAGGAACGTCAGGAGCAACGGTTCCCGTTGTCGTTCGGAACAACACCAAAGATTCTCTAGAGCGGGTCACGGTTGAAGGCACGATTAAGGCACCGGATGGCTCTCTAGTTGCGTCTGGCGATTCCCAGTCGACAATGGAACCCGTCGTTGCGAATCCCGGTGAATATGCAATCGGCTACGTGTACTTCAGCGCCTCTCCGCCTGCAGGTGCAACATATGACCTGACCGTCCGAGGCGATAAGCTGTCCTCGCACAGCTTCTTGTCCTCAATCCCTATAAAAGTGAACAAGGCAAATGTCTCCACAGACAGCATTGGATTCGTGTCAGTGGTAGGTACCGTTGTTAATGAAACATCAAACGAAGTCAAAGGCCCGATTTCTGTCACAGTCGTTTGTTTCGAGAACAATCAACCAACGGTAGCGGATATGACTTTCACCAACGCCGATAACCTGGCGGCCGGTGCAGGCAGCTCGTTTACAGCCACCTTCTACTCGGACACCTCATCTTCTAGCTGCAACAGCTTTATCGCTGGGTCCTCTGGCTACAACTACTAAGCGTTCTTTCAAGGCGACCGGGCAATCGTAGGCCCAGGGTGATCTCCCCGGGTCATAATCTAGCGAGGGATGTGGATGGGTCCCGGGGAACGTAGCGCATGAGATTCGCATGTGCCCTCCCCCGGCGGTTCCCAGACTGCAAGTAGGTTTCGTTCATGGCATGTCGCATCAGTGAACTCGCGCTCGGTTGCCGGGGCCCCGCGGGGGTTGGCGCGGTTCTGGAACGAGGTCCTTGACTTTCCTCGTGCCCGATAGAGGCGGCGACGGCTCGGAGGAGATCGGGCCGCGCCAAGGGTTCGGCGGTCCACAGCCCGACGATCACCCTGGCCGCACCCTTTTCCGGAGCTGTCCCCTGCACATTGGTCGTGGCCATCACGCGGCCCAGACCCCGGCTCGCCGTGGTCAGCGCATGTTTGGCACACGAGCCGCGCTGGGCTGTTGCCCTCGGCCGACAAAGTCTGTGATGAACCGAAAAGGTTCGTTCGACCCCTTTTCAGCGTTCGCCGACGCCGCCCGGGGGTAGTGGCCAGCCTTGCGCCGAGGTTCAGGACGAGGACCGCACGTGAGGTTCCCCGTCAGCCGGCGCGGCGCCGGGCCCGCAGCACGACATCGTCGACGTGATGCGACGAGGCGGCCCCCGCCGGACGGGGCCGTTTCTCGTCAACCTCTATTTGCCATTCGGAAGAACCGGCTAACGCAGCCGCAAAATCCTCCACCCGTACATAGGAATCCGGGTCGAACGCCTGGCTGTGCTCCCGCATGTCGACCGCTGCCCGCATCGGCTCGAGGTCGTGGCTCACGATTAGCAACGTCCCGCCGGGGGCAACCGCCTTGAGCAAGTTGCGGACCGCACGGTTGTCGGGTGTGCGGGGGATCGAGGCGTACTGCGCTGAAACGAGGTCGAACGCGGCAGCTTCGTACCCGTCGAGTGCGTTCGCGTCAGCGTGATGGCACTCGACGTGTAGGCCACGACGCTTGGCCTCGGCTTCAACTCGGCGCAACGCCTGCTGCGAAATGTCACTCGCCGTCACTTCCCAACCGTGCTCGGCCAGCCACAGCGCGTCGCCGCCCTCACCGGCCCCCACGTCCAGGGCGCGCCCGGTGGGGACGCCGCTGATCTCGTTTACCAGGGTGCCGTTAGGGTTCCCGCTCCACATCTGGTCGCCGCCATAACGACGGTCCCACTCGGCCTGATTGGCCGACGGCCGGGCTGCGGCCCGCATGTCGTCACCGGCCAGACTGAAGCTGATCATGGCACCCACTCGGCTGCCGTCGGCCGCGGCCGGCAAAACCTGTTGGCCGGGGTCGGTGACGTTCCCCGCCGCGTACAGGCCCGGTACGCCGGTTTCCCCCATTGCATCTGTCTCGATGAAGTCTCCCAGGCCCGACGGGTGTGCTTTAGGTCGCAAGCCGAGCGCCGCGAACGGTTCGGCCCTTACCCTGAAGCGGGGGCTGACCACGATGGCGTCGGCGTAGAGGCGTTTGTGGCCAGCCAGCTCGACAGCAGCAGGGAGGCCGTCGGCACCAGTCGCGATGCGGCTGACTTGGGTGTGCAGAATGTCCACGCCGGCCGCTTGCAGGGCGTCGAGTTCGGAGTTGTCCACGCCGGTGGGGTCGTGGACCACAACGGTGAGCCGGGTGGTGAGGTGGCGGAACAACCCGGTCGTGTGGAGCCCCCGAGGGTGGGTGACGATCTGGACGATGCTCCTGTCGCGGAACTCGAAGCCGTGGCAGAACGGACAGTGGATGACGTTGCCCCCCCAGTTTTCGGCCAGGCCGTCGATGTCCGGGAGCTCGTCCACCAGGCCGGTAGCGGCCAAAAGCTTACGAGCGACGACGGAGTGACCGCCGACGAGTTGGGCACGAAAACGCCCGTCGTCCGTGCGGGTTACACGATCGACGCGACCGGCGAGGACCTCACCGCCGTAGCTACGGACCTCTTCACGGCCAATGGCGGTCAGCTCCGAGGGCGGAAGCCCTTCATGGCCGAGGTAGCTGTGCATGTGGGCAGCGGCGGCGTTGCGCGGCTCGCCGGCGTCGACCACGATCACGGACCGGCGCTGGCGGCCGAGCTGGAGGGCGGCGGCCAGGCCGGCAGCTGACCCGCCGACGACGGCGACGTCACACTGCCGCTCGACGGTGCGAGGGGGGTGGTCACTCATGACGTCGACGATACAGTGGGATGGCGGAAACTGCAGGTAAGTTTGCGATATTCGCAAGAGTGGGGGCAATGGCTGAGCTGACGCAAATAGAACAAGTTGTCCGGACGCGGCTGCGGAGCCTGCGGCACACGTTGGGTCTGTCACTGGACGAGCTGGCCACCCGCACAAACCTCAGTCCGTCCACCATCAGCAGGGTGGAGACGGGCAAACGGACCATCAGCCTTGACGTCCTCCTGCCGCTGGCCAAAGCCCTTCAGGTCGACCTGGACGCGCTGCTCGACGTGCGGGACGACCTGGACGTTGTCATCCGCCCGATGCCGAACAGCTCGGGCCAGCGCACCACCTGGATGCTCAGCCGCCCAACGGCCAGCACGACCGCCGTCAAGATGCGGCTCGAACCGACCCTCGGGGCGGTGGGGGAGAAGCAGGTCCACCCCGGTCGCGACTGGTTCTTCGTCATTGAGGGACGGGTGCGCTTGTTGCTTGGTGAACGTGACATCACCGTCGATACCGGCGAGGCGGCCGAGTTCGCCACCATGACACCGCATGCGATCGCAGCCATTGACGGGCCGGCCGAGCTCATCATGATCTTCGACCGCGACGGGCAACGCGCCCACGTGCACCACGAAACAAACGGCCGTCCGGGCGAGGAATAACCGCCCCCGAACTGCCGCCCGAAGTCCCGGGTCGAGGGCAGCCCGGCGGCGCAGGATGCGTCGATGTGGTTGTCCCGGACATGCCGGGTTACAGGTACTTCGAGCCACCGTCCGGGCCGGCCCTCGACTACGTCGCCGTCGCCGGCCTCTGGGCTCGGCGCCCTTCTCAAACCGCCGCCGGCGGCCCAATAGGCCGGACAAAGGCCCCGAAGTACAAGCAGCCGAGCGCCGTGCTTTTCCGCGGTGGATGTTCGCCAGCCAGTCACACGGCTGGCTGCGGACCGCAAAGGGACCACATCCCCATTGGCACATCCCCCATTGGAGGGACGGGGGATCCCCCTTTAGCGGGGTACAGCGGCGCGTGCGCAGGGGTAGCGTGCAGACGTGTTCGACCGGCTGAGACGGCGAGCGTGGGGGATCTCGGGCCGGCTGATCGCCTCCTACGTGCTCGTCACGCTGGCCGTGGTAGTGCTCGTCGAGGCGCTCGTGCTCGGTTACCAGGCGCCCCGCCTGGTGAACGATGCCCAGCTACAGAGCGAGGTGGCCGCCACCGCCAAAAGCTATGCCGGCCGGCTCATGGCCAGCTATCCCGGGGGCAGAGTGCCCGCCCTGCTCGGCGATCCTGGCGAGGCGGCGCGGCCCGGACAGGCGCGGCTGAGCGCCGACGGGACCACGCTGATCGTGCCGGCCATCAGCGGCCGGGTCCCGGGCCATCAGGCTGTGACGGCAGTTGTGGCCATCGACCGGGACGGCACGATCGTGGCTTCCTCGGCGCCGGCAAGGTACCCGGCCGGGTGGCCGGCTAAAAACGAGCTCCCCTCGGCGGCAGCCGCGGCACTGGCCACGGGTGTCTTCAAGGGGCTCGGCCGCGGCTCCACCCCCAACGGCCCGGTGAGCTGGGCGCTGGTCCCGCTGCCCGGGCCCGCCATGAAGATCGGCCAGCCGGGGCTGGCCACCTACCTTTACGCGCAAGCCCCCGGCCCGACCGGGTTTACCAACCCCATCCGGGCCTGGGACGAGCTGAGGCAGATGTCCGGCACCGGCCCTCTCGTCTCGGCCTCCTACGTACTGCTCATCGCTATCGTGCCGGTCGGGGTGCTGTTCGGGCTGCTGGCCTCGCGCCGGCTCGTCCGCCGGGTGCGCCGCTTGGAACAAGCCACCGTGGCCGTCGCCGAGGGCGACTACACCGTCATCCTGCCCACCTCCGGACGGGACGAGCTGGGGGGGCTGGAAGCCAACTTCACCACGATGACCCGCCAGCTCAGTTCGGCTATCGCCGCCGAACGCGAGCGCGTCACCGGCGACGCCCGCGACGAGGAGCGGGCACGGATCGCCCGCGAGATCCACGACGCCATTTCCCAGCACCTGTTCGGCCTCCGGATGATCGCGGCCGGGATGCGCAGGGCCAACCCGGGCAACGAGCAGGTCCAGGCCATCGAACGCATCACCGAAGAAGCGCTGCGGGACATGCAGGCTCTCCTGCTCGAGCTACGCCCGGCCAACCTGGACGGTGCCGGGCTCGTCCCCGCCCTGCAGGAGATCTGCGCGGCCTACCACGACCGGTTGGGCGTCACCGTCGACGCCGAACTGGACGACGTCGCCGTCCCGGAGCCGGTCGAGCACGCCCTGTTGCGCATCACCCAGGAGGCCTGTACCAACGCCGTCCGGCACGGCAACGCCCGCCGGCTCGCCGTTTCGATGACCCGCCGGAACGGGAACGTCGAGCTTGCTGTTTGTGACAGCGGGACCGGTTTCGACCCCGCCGTCGCCCGCCCGGGTTCGGGCCTACGGCACATCCGTGACCGGGTGGACGAGCTCGGTGGGACAGTCGACATTGAAAGCGCCCCCGGGCGCGGCGCGGTCGTGACCGTCCGGGTCCCGGTGCCGTGACGATCCGCGTACTCATAGCCGACGACCACCGAGTCGTGCGGGATGGCCTCCGCTACCTGCTCGACCAGGAACCCGACATGGATGTGGTGGGCGAGGCGGGGGACGGCCACCAGACGCTCCGGGCAGTGGCCGCCACCCGCCCCGACGTACTGCTCCTCGACCTGTACATGCCGGTGCTGGACGGGCACGGTGTGCTCGGCGAGTTGCGGGGCACACCGAACCCTCCCGCGGTTGTGGTGCTTACCTCGGCCACTGACGACGACCACCTCGTCCGCGCCATACGCGCCGGCGCCACTTCCTACCTGCTCAAGACGGCCACCGCCGAGCAAGTCGTCGTCGCCATCCGCGACGCCGCCGCCGGCACTGCCAGCCTGAGCCCGGCACTGCTCACCCGCCTCACCCAGACGTTGCACCGGTCCCCGGCGCCCGACCCGTTACGCTCCCTTTCCCCACGCGAGCGCGAAGTGCTCCGGCTCATCGCCCGCGGTCACAGCAACCGTCAGATCGCCCGGGACCTCGGCATCGGGGAGCAAACCGTCAAGACGCACGTCAGTAATGTCCTCGCCAAGCTCGACCTTCAAGACCGGGTCCAGGCGGCCATCTTCGCCCTCCGCCACCAGGCCGCCGGCCAAGGGGGTTGATCCCGCCGTGCCAGACTCGGGCGATGGAGCCTCTCTTGCGTTATGTGGATGCCGTGACCGTGCCCGTGCCGGACCTGGGCTCGGGAGTGCAGTTTTACTGTGGCGTGCTGGGCCACCAGCTCATCTGGCGTAACGACGCTACCGGGCAGGTTGGCCTCAGCACTCCCGAGTCGACCAGCGAGATAGTCCTCACGACGCGACAGGTTTACGAGCCCGATTGGAAAGTGGCGTCCGCTGACGCAGTGGTGGATCTCTTCCGTGCTCACGGTGGAGGAGTGAGGCACGGCCCGATGGACATCCCTATCGGCCGGCTGGCGGTGGTGGTGGACCCGTTTGGCAACAGCCTCGTCGTGCTGGACTCGAGCAAAGGGACCTATACAACGGACGAAGCCGGCAAGGTCACGGGCGTCGCCTAGGGCGAGACGCGGGGTCTATTCCGGCGTGCCGGCGTCTACCCAGCCCTGGAAAAGGGTCACGTGTTCGCTGGGCCAGGCGCCGTCACAGGGCATGCTGCCGTCTTCCAGCTTGGACAGGATGGCGGCCGAATTGTCCACGACGTCGTCGTAATCCCATAAGTCGAAGACACCGCGCATGGCGTCGCGGTCCTTTTCCCGGAACAGCGGCTTGATGTCTGTCTCGTAGCTCACCTGCTTCTCGGTTTGGCTCATGGTCCTTATCTTGTCCGGTTTCCGGCGCCGCCGCCCGCCCGCCACTCACGGCGCCGTGGGCTTGGTCAGTTCGTGACCCAGAAGGCGATGGCCACCGCCACCCCGACCAGCACCACGACGAAGCGCAACTGGGCCGGGTTGATAACCCGTACCAACCGGGTGCCCAGGATGGCGCCGATAATGGCGGCGGCGGCCATCACCGGCACCAGTTCCCACATGACGTGGCCGGAAAGGGCGAAGAAGACGGCAGCTACGACATTGATAACGAACGAGAGGGCCTGCTTCAGGGCGTTGACCTGGAGCAGCGGCCGGGTTGTGAGCAGCCCGAGCACGGCCAGGAGCATTATCCCCAGCCCGGCACCAAAAAATCCGCCATAGACGGCGGCCCCGAAGACGGCCACCAGGAGACCCGCCCCCATGTGCTCTCCTCGAGCGGGCCCGTGGACCTGCTTGACTTCGACGGCCCCGCCTTCTGCAATGGGCCCCGCTCCTGCCGTAGTCTCCGCTTCTTCGATATCGATCCCGGGGGGATCAACGGCGGGGCCCGCATCGCTTCCTGCGCTAGAGCCGGCCGGCCCCGGTTTTCGATCGCCGTCGGGGCGCAAGCGTTCGCGCAGCCAGTCCTGGGCCAGGAGCAAAGCACAGGCCAACAAGATGAGGTAGGGGACCACGACCTTGAAGTCGTGGGCCGGGATGGTGACCAGAAGGACCGAACCGCACAGGCCTCCGGCGAAAGCGACCGCCGCCAGGCCCCAGGCATGGCGGATCTGCACGCTCAGGTCGTCACGCTGCGCCCACGCCCCGCTTAGGTACCCGGGGACGAGCGATACAGTATTGGTGACGTTGGCCGTTACCGGCGGGACCCCCAGCCCGACCAGGGTGGAGAACGAGACCAGGGTGCCCCCGCCGGCCAGCGCGTTGATGGCGCCGGCGGCGCCGCCTGCACCGGCCGCAGCCAGGTAATCGAGGACATCGAGGTGCACCTCAGCCCATCCCCGCCACCGCGGCCAGTGTGGGGACCGGGCTATGCACTGAAGATGTCGAGACCCTCATGTTTCGGCTGTTGGAGCAAC
>DATJUH010000172.1:0-12122 GCA_035502515.1 Acidimicrobiales bacterium | reverse complement strand
CTGGTCCTTCCCGACGAAATGCCCCATTTGTGGCTCTCCCCTCCAGCGACTGGAGGGCGAGGCGGACACGTACTGCATAAACGTTGATTGTCCGGGCCAGCAGGTGCAGCGAATATCTCATTTTGCGTCACGAGGGGCAATGGACATCGAGGGCTTGGGCGAACGGACTGTATTCCTGTTCTGTCGCGAAGGGTTGCTCGCCGATGTGGCCGACATTTATTCGCTCGATTTCGAACGCGTCCGGAACTACGAGGGTTTCGGCACCATTTCGGTCGCCAACCTGGCTGGTGCCATAAACGCTTCGAAGTCCCGCCCCCTGGCGAATTTGCTGGTCGGCCTTTCCATCCGGCACTTGGGTACCAACGGCAGCCAGCTACTGGCTCGTTCCATGGGTCACCTGGACAGGATCATGGCCGCGCCGGAGGAGGAAATGGCTGCCATCGAGGGCATCGGGCCCGTAATTGCAGCCAGTATTGCCCGTTTCTTCTCGCTGCCCCGTAACCGGCAGGTCGTTGAGCGGCTGCGTGAGGCCGGCCTCAATTTCAAGGGCCCGGACGCCCCGGCACTGGAACAAACTCTCTCCGGGATGTCTGTGGTGGTGACGGGCACCCTGGAACGCTGGTCTCGAGAAGACGCTGAGGCGGCCATAAAGTCACGAGGAGGCAAGGCGCCGGGGAGCGTCTCGCAGAAGACGACGGCCGTGGTCGTCGGGAGCGACCCCGGCGGCGCCAAGCTCACCAAGGCGACCGAGCTCGGCATCCCCCAGATCGATGAGGACGCTTTCGAGCGCCTGCTGGAGACGGGCCAGCTGACCTAAACTTAAGTCCCTCCGCCGGGAGCTCTGGCACCAGTGCCTCGACCGGCCCGAGGTCTTATTCGCAACGGTTCTTGGTGCAGCCGGTGTTTCTCGTCGCGCTTTGGTGTAAAAAAGGCAGTCGATCGCGACGAATTCCGAATTCTGCACCGAGAAGATAGCCACCCGGGTGGTCTGGGCCCGCCGGCGACCAACCTGTAGCGGCGGGAATGGAACGAGCGCCTATTTCCGCCGGGCCCGGTCGAGCTGGCGCCGGTCCCTCTTGGTCGGCCGGCCGGAGCCCCGGTCGCGGGCGAAGTTCGGCGGCTGCATCGTCGCCGGCGGCGGAGGTGGGCTGTGGTCGACGTAGCAGGCCGTCGCTATTGAAGCGCCGGCCCGTTTTTCGATGATGGCGGTTACTTCCAGCACGTGTTCCCTGCCGTTGCCAAAGGCCTCCACCGTGTCGCCCGGCCTGACCACGGCGGCGGGTTTGGCACCGACGCGGTTGACCTTCACATGGCCGGCCCGGCAGGCATCCGTTGCCGCCGTTCGTGTCTTGTAGACCCGCACTGCCCACAACCACTTGTCCACCCGCGCGCCCGGGAGGTCGTCGCGGTTGGCCGGCGCCGGCGCCTCGCTGACGCCGTCGCTCCTGAGCGCATCCGGCCGGTCGCTCATTCTGTCCCGCTCACTCTGTGATCTCCTGCAGGCGGGTGGCGACGTGATGCGCTTGAGGTCCGCCGAAGCCGAAGCCCTGCTGGCCGAGCACGCCCGGAGCGGGCCCAGGCTGGCCAACCGGTGCCTGGTCCGGCAGACCTTCGCCGGCCTCATCCCGCTCGGCCACGGCAGAAGCGCCTCCGCCAAAGCCGGCACCAACGATGCCCTGACCGCCGGCCGGTCCCCCGCCAGGCGAGGCCGCCACGGAAGACGCCGGCCAGATGCCACTGCGCGGGTCCAGCAGCTTGCTCAGGTCACCGTCCACCTTGATGCGCCCACCGAGGAACGCCTGGAGCACAGCCTGGATGTCGCCCTGCACAAACAGCGAGCGAGCCGTGTCGTAACCCAGCGAGATCGTCACATCGGGTTCGGGCAGGTGGCCGACGTCTATGTCGAACCGGCCCGCAGAGGTGTCGACGTGGGCATCGACGGGGACCGATGAGAACGGGGCATCGGTCACGATGAGGTTGACCCGCACTGGAGCCAGGCTGGTCGCCCCTGTCATAGCTCCCCCGGCGCCGGCTTCGGCGTAGATGCGCTTGGCTTCGCCCACCCACTCATCGCTCAAAAAGGCGTACTTTTGCATGCTCGTCGTCTGACCTCGTGCTCGTGGGCTCTCCAGCTTGGACCGGCTCCTACCGAGGTTCGCGAGGCCCCCCGCAGGTCGGAGGAGGCCCATCAACTTCCCTGTGAGGCCCGTCGGCCTTCCTGTATAGCATTTCAGCTGGTCGTGGCCTCCCGGCTTGACCAGCCCCTCTCCTCCTCCAGGCCGGCGGTCTCGTGCACCTCGGTTGGTGCGCTCTCTGAAAGTACCGCCTCCGCCGGAGCCTTGTGTCGTTACGATGACCGGGTAGACCCAACTGCCCCGAGCCCGGCAGCCGCAGGGGACGGCACGGCCCGCGCCGGGCTGGCCCCCGGCAGTCGACCCGGGCAGGCAGCAGAGCGACCCGGGCAGGCAGTAGAGCGAGTAGTACAAGACCCAGTGAAGACGTGAAGACCTGATGACCCAAAACCCCATTACCGCCCCAACTTCGGAGACCCCGATATCGAGCAGCCCAATGCCGGCCTCCAATAGCCCGATCTCCAAGAGCGACGTAGCCCACGTGGCCCGGCTGGCCCGGCTGGGCCTGTCGGAGGAGGAGCTGGAGCGCTTCACGACCCAGCTGGCGGCTGTACTCGAACACGCCGCGGATATTGCCGCCCTGGACATCGAGGGGGTGCCGCCGACGGCGCACCCGTTCCCCCTGGCCAACGTGTTCCGCCAGGATGTCGCGCGCCCGTGCCTCGATCGCGACGAGGTCCTCTCCCAGGCCCCCGATGTTGAAAGGCACCGGTTCCGGATCCCGCGGATCATGGGTGAGGCGCCGTGACCGCCGGCCGGGAAGCCCAGGGCCGGTCGGCGGCGCAGATCGCCGGCCAGGTCCGGCGGGGGGAGATTTCTGCCCTCGCTGTCCTGGAGGAGTACCTGGACCAGATCGCCCACAGAGAACCCGACGTCCACGCCTTCAACTTCGTGATGGCCGACCACGCCCGAGCCCGTGCGGTCGAGGTCGACCGTCTCGTGGCCGGCGGCCAGGACCCCGGCCCGCTCGCCGGGGTACCGGTGGCCTTGAAGGATCTCCTGTGCACGCGGGGGGTGCCGACCACCTGTTCCTCCCGGATCCTCGAAGGCTGGATCCCGCCGTACAACGCCACCGTGGTGGTGAGGCTCGGGGCGGCGGGAGCCATCGTTATCGGGAAGACCAACATGGACGAGTTCGCCATGGGCTCCTCGACGGAGCACTCCGCCTTCGGCCCTACGCATAACCCGCACGACCTATCCCGGGTGCCCGGTGGTTCGTCAGGCGGGAGCGCCGCCGCCGTAGCAGCGGGCTTCGCCCCCCTGGCCCTGGGCAGCGACACGGGCGGCTCGATCCGCCAGCCGGCGGCGCTGTGCGGCGTGGTCGGGGCCAAGCCCACGTACGGCCTGGTCTCCCGCTACGGTCTCATCGCTTTCGCCAGTTCCCTGGACCAGATCGGGCCCTTCGCCACCAGCGTGGCCGACGCGGCGTTGCTCCTGGACTCCATATCGGGCCACGACGAACTGGACTCGACCAGCCTGCCTGACGACCTCCAGCCGGCGTCATCCAAGCTCGGTCGCGGGGCCGAGGGGCTCCGGGTGGGGGTCATTGCCGAACTGGCCGGCGCCGAAGGCATCTCCGCCGACGTGGTGGCACGCGTAAACGAGGCCGCCGATGCCCTGGCCGGTGCCGGCGCCAAGGTGGAGGAAGTAAGCGTGCCGGCCGTTCGCTACGGGCTGTCTGCCTATTACATGATCGGCCCGGCGGAAGCGTCGTCCAATCTGGCTCGTTACGACGGTGTGCGCTACGGCCTCAGAGTGCCCGGTGCCGACATCACCGAAATGTACCTGGCTACCCGGGAAGCGGGGTTCGGGCCGGAGGTAAAGCGGCGGATAATGCTCGGCACGTATGCCTTATCGGCCGGTTATTACGACGCCTATTACGGAAAGGCGCAAAAAGTGCGGACCCTGATAATCCGCGATTTCGAGCAGGCTTACCAGTCGTTCGATGTATTACTTTCACCGACGTCGCCGACCACCGCTTTTCCTCTTGGGGCGAAGACGTCGGACCCGCTCACCATGTACTTGAGCGACGTCTGCACTATCCCCTCCAATTTGGCCGGCCATCCCGCCGTGAATGTGCCGTTCGGCCAGGGCGACGACGGCCTCCCGGTGGGCGTACAAGTACTGGCGCCGGCCCTCGGTGAGGCCCTCATGTTCCAGGTGGCCGAAGTGCTCGAAAACCTGGTCCCCGATAAGAAGGCCCCCGAGAAGGCAGGACCCCAGTGAGCGCGAGCGCACCCGGACGGCCGGCCGGCTGGGAGACGGTCATAGGCCTCGAGGTCCACTGCGAACTGCAGACGGAGACCAAGCTCTTTTGTTGGTGCCCAAATGCCTTTGGCGAGGAGCCCAACACGAACGTCTGCCCGGTGTGCCTGGGCCTCCCCGGCTCGCTACCGGTTCTCAACCGCCAGGCCGTGGATTACGCCATCCGCATTGGCACTGCCCTCAATTGCGCGGTGCAGCCCTCGATTTTCCACCGGAAGAACTATTTCTACCCGGACATGCCCAAGGATTACCAGATCAGCCAGTATGACGTACCCATAAACATCGACGGCTGGCTGGCCCTCCCGAGCGGGGGAACAGTAGGGATAATTCGGGCGCATATCGAAGAAGACACGGGCAAGACCACGCATATCGGCGGCGGGGGCCGGATCCATGAAGCATCCCATTCGTTGGTCGATTACAACCGCGCCGGGGTGCCGCTGGTAGAAATAGTTTCCGCCCCGGATATGCGCAGCGCCGAAGAGGCGCGTGAATATGTCGAGGAGCTGCGAGCCGTTCTCGTGGCTACCGGGGCGTCCGACGGGAAAATGGAGGAAGGGTCGCTGCGGGTCGACTGCAACGTCTCGGTGCGGCCGGCGGGGTCGACCGAGTACGGCACTCGCTGCGAGATAAAGAACATGAACTCTTTGCGCAGCCTGGTCAAGGCGGCAACCTACGAAGCGGCCCGGCAAGTGGAGGTGCTCCTCAACGGCCAGCAGGTGGTCCAGGAGACCCGGCACTGGGACGAAGCCGATGGTAGGACGCATTCAATGCGGTCCAAGGAGGAGGCGTTCGACTACCGCTATTTCCCCGAGCCCGACCTGGTCACGCTCGACCCCGGGCCGGAATGGGTTGAGGCCGTCAAGGCCTCGCTCCCACTTCTCCCGGCCGAGCGCAGGGCCCGGGTGGCGGCCGCCGCCGGCGCGGAGGCCTCAGCCGAGGCCGTCGCCACTGTGGTTCGGCTTGGCCTTGACGGCGTGGTGGCTGCCGCGGTGGCAGCCAAGGTGGACCCGGGCCTGGCCGTGCGCCGGCTGGCGAACGAGGTCGCCGGCGAGCTGGCCGACGGCAATGGCCACACGGTCGGCGACATCGATACTGACGGCTTCCTGCGGCTGGTCGCCCTCGAGCACCGGGGTGAGCTGACGCCGGCCCAGGCCCGGACAGTGCTGAAGGTGCTTGTAACCGAGGGCGGCGACCCTGCTGCCATCGCCGCCGGGCTCGGCTTCCAGGCCATGTCGGCCGGCGCTCTCGAGGAGGTCGTGGACCAGGTGGTAGCGGACAACCCTCGCGAGTGGGAACGCTATGCAGGGGGCGACGACAAACTGGCCGGATTTTTCATCGGCAAGGTCAAGGCCGCGACGGGTGGCAATGCCGACCTGCGGGCGGCCAGCGACCTGCTCCGGCGCCGGCGCCCGGCTCCCCCGTCGTAGGCCCCGTACCTCAGGCGGGCCGCGTATACGGGAGTACCTGGTAGCGCAGGTCGCCGGCCACGTTCTCCACGGTCACGGCGACCTGGCGCTCGACGCCGGCAATGTCTGCCGTACAGCGAAAGGTGTGTCCGGGGCGGGCGACCAGTAGTTCGGGAGGGGCACAGCTTACGGAGACCGGCCGCCCGACCCGGGTGGAGAGGTTCCGGCTGATCTCGGCCTCTGCGGCCGACGTGGCCACGACGGCGCTGGTGGCGTGGACCTCGAACTGGCCGCGGTGGTCCGTCACCGTTCCCACCACCCGTAACGGCTGGCCATCGAGGGTCGCAAGGCAGGTGAACCTGGTTCCCGGCGTGGCCGGGACGGACTTCGGGCAGTGCACTTCGGGCCGGGCGATGCGGTACGTGCGGGCCAGCTGAGTGCTGATCTTGGCCTCGACGCTGGCGGCCGACAACGTGCTCCGTGTCGAAAGCGAGCACCCGGTCAGGCCGGCCGCGGCCAGAACGGTGGCCAAAAAGACGCCGCCAGCGGCCCGGCCCCAGGCGGGGATGGCCCGGGTTGGGCCCCGCCGGTGTTCCTCTAAGGTGTCCATATGCCGAGCGACCTCAAACCCCGCAGCCGCCAAGTGACCGAGGGGCCCGAGCGGGCCCCGTCCCGGGCGATGCTCCGGGCCGTCGGCATGACGGACGCCGACTGGGATAAGCCGCAGGTGGGCGTGGCATCCTCGTGGAACGAGGTCACGCCCTGCAACCTGCCCCTTGACCGGCTGGCCAAACGGGCCAAGGAGGGCGTACGTGATGCCGGCGGCTTCCCCCTCGAGTTTGTGACCATCGCCGTGTCAGACGGTATTTCGATGGGGACCGAAGGGATGCGGGCATCGCTCGTCAGCCGGGAGATCATCGCCGACTCGGTTGAGGCCATGATGCACGCCGAACGCTTCGACGGGCTCATGACCCTGGCCGGCTGCGACAAGTCGCTGCCGGGGATGCTCATGGCCGCTGCTCGGCTCAACCTTCCTGCGGTTTTCCTGTACGGAGGGACCATACTGCCAGGACGGGGTGCGCACGGCGAGGCGCTGGACATCGTGAGCGTCTTCGAAGCTGTCGGGGCCAGGGCGGCCGGGAAGCTCACCGACGAAGAGCTCTCCCTCATCGAGCGGCGGGCTTGCCCTACCGAGGGGAGCTGCGCCGGCATGTTCACGGCCAACACGATGGCCTCGGCGGCCGAAGCGCTGGGCATGGCGCTGCCGGGAAGTTCCAGCGCTCCCGCCGTCGACCGCCGGCGGGACGACGCCGCTTACCAGTCGGGCCAGACGGTGGTCAAGTTGCTCGAAGCCGGCATCCGCCCTCGTCAGATCATGACCAAGCAAGCGTTCGAAAACGCCATCTCCGTGGTGATGGCCCTGGGCGGTTCCACCAACGCCGTGCTCCACCTCTTGGCCATCGCCCACGAGGCGCAGGTGGAACTGTCCATCGACGACTTCGACCGCATCGGCAAGAGGGTGCCGCACGTGGCCGACATGAAACCGCACGGGCGCTTTCACATGGTCGACCTCGACCGCATCGGCGGCCTCCCTGTGGTCATGAAACAGCTGCTCGATGCCGGCCTGCTGCACGGTGACTGCCTGACCGTCACCGGTCGCACCGTGGCGGAGAACCTGGCTGCCCTTGACCCGCCCGCTCCCGATGGCGACGTGGTCCACCAGTTGGCCAACCCGCTGCACGCTGACGGCGGCCTGGCCATCCTGCGCGGGTCGCTGGCCCCGTCCGGCGCCGTCGTCAAGGTGGCCGGCCTCGATTTCGACCGTTTCGAGGGCACGGCCCGGGTCTTCGACGGCGAGCAGGCGGCACTGGAGGCGATACTTGCCGGATCCATCCAGCCCGGCAGCGTGGTCGTGATCCGCTACGAGGGGCCCAAAGGCGGCCCCGGCATGCGGGAGATGCTGGCCGTCACGGGCGCCATGACGGGGGCCGGCCGGGGGGCGGACTGCGCTTTGGTGACCGATGGCCGTTTCAGCGGCGGCACCCGCGGCCTCTGCATCGGCCACGTCGCGCCCGAGGCGGTGGACGGCGGTCCGATCGCGCTGGTGGCGGACGGCGACCGGATCACAGTGAACGTGGCCAAGCGCCAGATTGACCTCAACGTGAGCCCGTCAGAGCTGGCGACGAGGGGCGCCAACCTGAAGTTCCCCGAACCTCGCTACCGGCACGGGGCGCTGGCCAAGTACGCCCGCCTCGTCGCCGGCGCGGAGAGGGGCGCGGTCACCGAGCCCTGAGCGCCAAACCCGGCGGCCACGCTGAGCGCCGAACCCGGCGGCGGCGGCGACCACCGCAATCCGGAAACTCGCAACCCGCAACCCGCAAAGGGTCGCCGCCTCTGCCCCTAAGCGAGCTTCTACTGGTCCCCTTCTGCACTGAGCTCATCGCCGCCGGGGACGAGGGCGCTCATGAGAGATGGGTCGATGACCCCGGCTTCGGCGAACTCGTACTCACCGGAAAGGACCTTTTGGGCGGCCCGGTAGTCGGCCTCGTCGTCGTTGTGCCACAGCTCCGAGAACAGCCGGTCGACCCGGCGGCGAGCGCCGCGACAGAACACCAACGCCAGCTCGACCGCCTTCTGGCCATCGGCTTCCTTCCCCTCAGCCTGCCTCTCGTCGACCATGCCGGCGTTGACCAGCATCTTGGCCCGGACGCAAGCAGCCGTCATGGCAAACAGCTCTGCCCCTATATCGACCAGCCGGCCCAGGAAGCCCTGTTTCTTTTCCAGTGCCGCCTGCCAGCGCGACATCCCGTAAAACGTCGAGCGGGCCAGCTTGCGGCAGGAACGTTCGACGAAGCGCATCTCTGCCGCCAGGGGTTCGCCCAGTTCCTCGTAGGAACCGGGCTTCAGGCCGGGACCGTAGACGAGGTTCGGGAGCCACTTGGCGTAGAAGCCGGCGGCTGCCTTGGCGCTCTGCGCTTTGTCCGATGGACTGGCCTTGGGGTCGACAAGGGCGCCGGCCACCGAAAGGTGCTGGTCGACGGCCTCCCGGGCGATGAGCAACTTCATGATCTCGGTCGAGCCTTCGAATATCCGCGATATGCGCAGGTCTCGCAGGATCTGCTCCGCCGGTACCGGGCGCTCGCCCCGCGCCCGCAGCGACTCAGCCGTCTCGTAGCCCCGGCCCCCGCGGATCTGCACCATCTCGTCGGCCACTTGCCACGCTGCCTCCGAGCAGAAAAGCTTGGCCAGGGCGGCCTCCAGGCGGATGTCGTTACGTTCCTCGTCGGCCAGCATGCTGGAGAGCTCTACCACCGCCTCCATGGCGTAAGCCCGGGCGGCGATGTCGGCCAACTGGAGCGCCACCGCTTCGTGCTTGCCGATCGGCGCGCCCCATTGCACCCGTTCGTTGGACCATTCCCGGGCGTACTTGAGCGACAGTTTGGCCGAGGCGGCGCACAGCGCGGGCAGTGACAGCCGCCCCGTGTTCAGCGTGGTCAGAGCGATCTTCAGGCCGCGGCCCACGTCGCCGATCATGTTCTCAGCCGGGACGCGGACGTTCTCGAAGCGGACCAGGCCGTTCTCGATGCCCCGGAGCCCCATGAAGCTGTTGCGGGTGAGGATCGTCACCCCCGGTGCATGGGCCTCTACCACGAAGGCGGTGATGCCGCCCCGCTTGCCCTCGCTGGGGGGCACGACCGCCATGACGACGAAAAGGCTGGCCACCGTGCCGTTGGTGGCCCAGAGCTTGGTCCCGTTGAGGAGGTAAGCGGTGCCTTCGTCGACGGGGACGGCCGACGCCGACATGCGGGCCGGGTCGCTGCCCACGTCCGGCTCGGTCAGCAGGAAAGCGCTCACCTCATCGCGGGCCACTCGGGGCAGGAACTTTTGCTTTTGCTCCTCGTTCCCGAAGAGCTTGAGCGGTTGCGGCACGCCGATCGATTGATGGGCCGAGAGCAGCGTGCTTATGGCTCCGCTGGCCGTCCCGGCCAGAGCGAGCGCTCTTACGTAGTAGAGGTGGCTCAGCCCGAGCCCCCCGTACTTCTCGTCGATCTTCATGCCCAATGCGCCGATGTCGCAGAGGCCTTTCAGCACATGGTCCGGGATCTTGGCGTCGTGCTCGATCTCCAGCGGGTCGACGTGGGCCCGGATGAAGCCCTCCAGTTTGGCCAGGAACTCCTCGCCTTTGGCGACTTGCTCAGCTGTGGGCCGTGGGTGCGGGTGGACGAGGTCGAGCCGGAGGCGGCCGAGGAAAAGTTCCTTGGCGAAACTGGGCTTGGCCCACTCCTTTTCCCGGGCGGCCTCGGCCACCTGACGAGCCTGTTCGCCGCTGGCGCCGGCAGGAGCCCCGGCTGGGTTGGTATTGGGCGTACCGGTCGTATCTGTCATCGGCTTCCCAGCTTCCCACTTCGCTAGCTTCAATGCCATGGCCTCAACGGCGGCCGGGGGCCGCACCAAGCCGACTGCGACTGGGCCGACTGCGACTGGGCCGACTGCGACTGGGCCGAGTGCGACTGGGCCGAGTGCGACTGGGCCGAGTGGGCCGATCGTGACGACCATGCGGATGGCGCCTCCCGAACGGCCCGCAGCCCGGACGGTGAAGGCTGTCTTATGGGACGTGGGCGGGGTGCTGCTCCAATGGGACCCCCGCTTCCTTTATCGCAAGCTCTTCAAGGACGACGTCGCCGGCATGGAAGAGTTCCTGGCCAACATCTGCACGCCGTCATGGCACGCGCAACAGGATCTCGGCCGGCCCATAGCCGAGGCGTGCGCAGAGCTCTCGGCGGAATACCCCGGTCACGCTGCGCTCATCCGGGCCTGGGCCGAACGCAACGAGGAAATGGTGAACGGCCACGTCGAAGGGAGCGTCGAGTTGCTCGAGGAGGTCGTGGCCGCCGGCGTCCCCTGTTATGCCCTGACCAATATGGAGCGAGAAAGCTTCGAGCGCCGGGCTCAGCGCTACGAGTTCTTCAACTTGTTCGACGGGCACTTCGTCTCCAGCTTCGAAGGCGTGATGAAGCCTGACCCTCGATTTTTCAAGCTGGCACTGGAGCGTTTCAGCCTCGTCCCGGAGGAAACTCTGTTCACCGACGACAAACCGGACAACGTGAGCGTGGCCGCCGGGCTCGGCATGGCCGCCACCGTTTTCCGTGGCGCCGGCGCCCTGCGCCGAGAGCTGGTGGCCAAAGGCGTCTTACCCCCGAGCTAGGCGCCGGGGGGCTTTGGGAAATACCTGAGAGAACCGGCGGCCATTCGCTCCTGTCATTCCTGCAAAATGCCGTGCCGGGGGCGCGGTCCCGGTGCCTCCAGCGCGCATCGGTCGATGAGCAGGCGGCGGTGGTCGTTGTTTGCACTACCACAGGTGCCACGGCCAGGGCCATCGCAGCGAGCAACGCTTCCGCAACATCTATCGAGGCGGGTTGACGTGCCGCCGGCGTCTCATACCCGCAAATCCACCCGTCTCATACCAGTGATCAACCCCTGGGTTGACGCCACCGCGCCCCTTCCGGATTTACCGTAATTCTTGGCCCGTTTGAACAGTCACGGGGATGACGGAAGGAGCGGTGTTATGAGCGATGTTTGGATGGGGTTGCTTGTTGTAGGCGGAGTTACCTTGATGATCGTTACCCAGTTAAAGGGTTTGACCATGACCTGGAAGCGCACAGTGCTCTTGCCCGCCATCGTCAGCGTGATCGGGTTCGTCGGCCTGGCGGGCACTACTGGAGTGGGGTGGGAAGACGTCTTTTGCATGGTGGTCAGCGCCGTTATGGCGGCCGCCATCGGCGTCGGCCAGGGCGTGTCAATGCACCTCGAGGCTCGCCAGGGGACCTTGTGGGGACAGATGCCTTTGCGTGGGGTGTGGTTGTGGGTGGCCCTCTTCGCCTCCCGCGTAGTGATGGTGGCGGTCGCCTATGCCATCGGCGCCAAGGCTGCTTATTCGTTCGACGCCATCATCTTGACCCTCGGCGTCAACCGGCTGGCTCAAGCCGCCGTCGTCGGCACACGAGCCTTGAAGGCGGGGGTGAACTTCGCCTCGTAGCCCCGATCGTGGGCGGCAGTGACGGAAACGCGGGGTCGCCACCCGGCGGCTGAGCTGTCAAACAGGACCGGCCCATCACCTGGCCTCTGGGACCGGGTGAGGGCCGGTCCTTTGCTGGTCCGGTCGTTCGTTGCCCGGTCGTTCGTTGCCCGGCCGTTCGATGCCCGGCGGTTCGATGCCCGGCGGTTTGATGCCCGGTCGTTCGTTGCCCGGCGGTTCGATGCCCGGCGGTTTGATGCCCGGTCGTTCGTTGCCCGGTCGTTCGTTGCCCGGCGGTTAGAT
>DATJUH010000171.1:0-33073 GCA_035502515.1 Acidimicrobiales bacterium | reverse complement strand
CGGCGCCATGAAAGGGGCGAACTGGGCCAGCGCCGCCCCGGCCAGCTTGGCCCGCACGACCGTCGCTTGCTCTGCTTCGACCGTCTCCAGGACTTCACCCTCGCGGTGCAGGGCCGCCAGCACGTCCCCACGGGAAAAGGGGATCGACAGCTCCACCACGTGAGCGCTGGCCCGGAGCTGGTGAGCTATGGCGGCCAGGAGGACGTCGATGCCCTGTCCCGTGGCTGCCGATGTCGCGACGGAGCCCGCATGGCGCAGCACCAGCTCGGCAGCCACATCAGGAGCCTGGTCGGCCTTATTGAAGACCAGTACTTCGGGGATGTCGCCCGCCCCGATCTCACCCAGCACCGTCCGCACGGCGTCGATCTGGCCTTCGGGGTCTGCGCCCGAGCTGTCGACCAGGTGGACCAGGAGGTCCGCCTCGTTCACAACCTCCAGGGTGCTGTGGAAGGCCTCAACCAGCTGGTGGGGCAGCTTACGCACGAACCCGACCGTGTCGGTCAGGAGCACCGGCTCGCCGCCCGGCAGAGAAAAGCGCCGCGTCCTCGGGTCCAACGTCGCGAACGGCCTCTCATCGGCCGTTACACCGGCGCCGGTAAGGGTGTTCAGCAGGGTCGACTTGCCGGCATTGGTGTAGCCGACGATCGACACCGACGCCACCCGGCTGCGCCGCCGGCCCTGACGCTGTAGCCGGCGCCGGCGTTCGAGCTGGCCGAGCTCGGACTCCAGTTTGTGAACACGGCGGACGAGCCGGCGCCGGTCCACCTCCAGCTGCGTCTCGCCCGGGCCCCGGGTCCCGATGCGCCCGGCCTGCTGGGAAAGTTCGTGGCCCCGGCCTCGCAGCCGCGGCAGCCGGTAGCGCAGCTGGGCCAGCTCGACCTGAGCCTTGCCTTCTTCGCTGCGGGCGTTCTGGGCGAAGATGTCGAGGATAACGGCGGTACGGTCGATCGCCGTGCGGCCCAGGATCTTTTCCAGGTTGCGGGACTGTGCCGGCGACAACTCGTCGTCGAACACGACCGTGTCGGCATCAGCCGACTCGGAGACCTCCTTCAGATCGTGCGCCTTACCGTGGCCTATATAGGTCGCCGGGTCGGGGCGCTCACGACGCTGGTGGACCCGGCCGACGACATCGGCCCCTGCCGTCCCGACAAGTAGCTCGAGCTCGTCCAGGTGGCGCTCCGTTTCTGCTTCGGAGGCCCCGGCCGGCCCGCCGGGCGGGGGCAGCGTCACTCCCACGAGGACGATCTTCTCCCTGAAGGCCCGTTCGATAAGGCTCATCGGCGCTCTCCTCCCGCGGTCCGTTCCCGGGCCAACCGGCCCAACTCCAGGCGGCACGTCCCCACCCGCCGGCTGGGGCCGGTCAAGATGGCGACACCGTCGGGGCGCAATTCGACTTCGGCCGCCCCCCCGGGCTGGCTCACGGTGACCTTGGGCCCGACCCTGCCCCAGTGGTGAAGGGCTGCCGCAGCTGCCACCGAGCCCGTCCCGCACGCCAAGGTTTCGCCCACCCCGCGCTCCCAGACCCGCATTGTTAGTTCTTCACGAGAAGGGCCGAGGGCGACGAACTCCACGTTGACCCCGCCGGTGGCCGCCCCCGCCTCCCGGCTCAAAGCCGGCCCGAGGGCGGCCACATCCACCGAGGCCGGGTCCGGGCCCAGGACGACCAGGTGCGGGTTGCCGACGTCGACGAACATCTGGCCATGCCCCACGTTGCAACGCTCACCCTCTCCGGCGACTTTGACCGTGCCCATCTCGGTGCTGGCCCACAACCAACCATCCTCGAGCTGGCGAACACGGACCTCTCGACGGCCGGCCGGTGTGAGCACCCCAAAACTGTCGCCCGGCCGGGCCGTGACTGCGCCGGCGTCGATGGCCGCGTGCACCAGGCAGCGCAACCCGTTGCCGCTCATCTCAGCTTCGCTGCCATCGGCGTTCCTCAACTCGAAAGTCATTTTTTCAGACGATCCGGCCGGTGGTGGGCCGCCCCTCAACAACCCATCAGCACCAAACCCCCGGTGGCGGTCACAGGCGAGCTGAGCCAGGACGGCGTCGGCCTGGTGCCGGCCGTGCAGGTCCACCAGCACCAGGAAGTCGTTACCAAGGCCTTCGTACTTGACCAGCTCGAGCCTGGCCGGCACAATGGGGCCCCCTGGTTCGGCTACGTCGTTCATCATTTCCAGTCTCTCAGCAGCGCCGGCAGTACAGCGAGGGGGTTTTCCGGCGACCCGAACCAGCGCACCCTCGGGTCCCGCCGCCACCACATCCGCTGGCGGCGGGCAAAGCGCCGAGTGCGACGCACCGCCAAGGCGACCGCCTCGCCCAGGTCGACGCCATTTTCAACATGGGAAAGCAGCTCGCGATAGCCGAGCGCCTGACGGGCGGTCCGCGACAGCCCCTCCGGCCGAGCGGCCAGCCTCTCCACCTCTTCGACGAAGCCCGCTTCCAGCATGCCCATGAACCTCCTCTCGATCCGCGCCGCCACCACCTCTCGAGGCAGCCAGACTCCAGCCAGCTGCCAGCTCGTTTGGGGAAAGGCCGCTACGCCGGGGCCATAACTCGAAAAAGGGCGGCCACTCCCGATAGCGACCTCCAGTGCTCGCACGACTCGGCGGCGATTGGCCGGGTCGACTCGACCCGCTCCAACGGGGTCGAGCTGTTCGAGCCTCGTGAACAGCTCACAAGTACTGACCGCCTCCTCCAGTCCCGCCGCCACCTCTGGCCACCGGCCGGGCACGGCAAAACCGTCCACCAGTGCGTGCAAATAGAGCCCTGTACCGCCGACGAAAAGGACGCGCTTGCCGCGTGACGCCACTTCGTCCATGACCCTGGCCGCCTCGCTGACAAAACGGGCCACGTCCCAGTCCTGCGACGGGTCGGTCACATCGAGCAAGTGGTGGGGCACGCCCGAGCGTTCGGCGACGGTCGGCTTGGCCGTCCCGACGTCCATGCCCCGGTACACCTGCATCGAGTCAGCGGTGATGATCTCGATATCGCCAAGCGAGAGCGCTATTTCCACGCCAAGGGTAGATTTCCCTGACGCGGTGGGCCCGACTAGAGCAAATGGGCCAGGGGCGGGAAGTTCAGTGCTTATGGCCCAGCTCAGCTCGTAACCACCGGGATCAAGTTGCGGTGACGGGGCAGCGCCACAACTCGCTCCAATTTCCCTTTGAGGAAATGAGGAGCCGCTTGTTCGACGACCACCTCCACCACCGTACCGGGGCGGAGGTTTTGGCCCTCGAGGTGCACGAGCTTGTTCTGCCTGCTCCGGCCGGAATAAACGCCAGGACCGCCCTTTTTTGCCGGCCCTTCGACCAGCACCTCTTCGGTCCGGCCGACTCGTTGCCGGTGCCGGCGCAGGGCGCTGCGTTCGACGACCTGGCGCAGCCGCTCGAAGCGTTCGGCCGCAATTTCCGGGGCGACGAAGTCCGCGGTACGCCCGGCCGCCTCGGTGCCGGGCCGAGGAGAAAAGATGAAGGTGAAAGCGCTGTCGTACTCTGCCTCAGCCGCCACCTCGAGTGTGCGCTCGAAATCGCTCTCCTCTTCGCCGGGGAACCCGACGATAATGTCCGTCGTTACAGCCAGATCAGGCACCGAGCCACGAGCCGCGCTCAACCGCTCGAGGTAACGTGCGGCCGTATAACCTCTGTGCATTTTGGCCAGCACCCGGTCGCTCCCGGACTGGAGGGGCAGGTGTAGATGAGGGCAAACGGCTTTTTCCGTGGCCATCGCCGCGATGGTCTCGGGCCGCAGGTCTTTTGGGTGCGGGCTGGTGAAGCGCACTCGCTCTATCCCCTCCACGCCGCCCACAGCCCGCAGCAGGTCGGCAAAAAGCGGCCTGACACGGGGAGAACTGGCACCGGCCCACTCCTCACCTGTCAGATAACCGTTCCCTCGCCAGTTGCCGGAGGCGCGCGCCTTGAGGGCCAGGTCGCGTCCGTACGAGTTGACGTTTTGACCCAGCAAGGTGACTTCGATGGTGCCCCGGCTCGCCAGTTGCTCGACTTCGGCGACGACCTCGGCAAAAGGGCGGCTTATTTCCCGTCCCCTTACCGCCGGCACGATGCAGAATGCGCAACGGTTATCGCAACCCACCTGTATGGTGACCCATGCGGCGAAGGGCAGCTCCCTGCGGACCGGCAACGCGGAGGGGAACTCGTCCGCCTCGGTAGCCGCGGACTCCAGGATTTCGACCACCGGGCCTTCCGACTTGGCCCGGCTCAACAGGTCCACTGCGTGACCGACGTTGTGGGTCCCGAAAACGGCGTCAACCCACGGCGCCCTGTCGAGTACCGTCTCCCGGTCTTTTTGAGCCAGGCACCCACCCACGGCAATCTGCATGCCCGGGCGCCGTTGTTTGAGGGCCCGAAGTTGGCCCAGGTTGCCGTAAAGACGGTTGTCGGCGTTTTCACGAATGCAGCAGGTATTGAGGACGACGACGTCGGCGTCCTCGGCGCTGTCCGTGGCCACCAGGCCCTCGGCTTCGAGCAGACCGGCGAGTCGCTCGGAATCGTGCTCGTTCATTTGGCACCCAAACGTGCGCACGAGGTAGCGGCGGGCGGGGCCGGAGCCGGGCGCCGGCACCTGCGGTCGGTCGTCTGTCACGCCTAGAGTTTAAGGGGTGGCGGGCGGGCCTGCAGGTTGGGGTGGCGCCAGGCCCGCTCATCGGAAGGAGCCGCTCTGACCAGCAATTTTGGCCGCCTCTATGTGGCCCGAAGCCGCGGCCATAACTTTGCCGCCCTGAAGCTTCATGGCGCTATGGAGGCACTATCATGGGAAAGGTCGCTTCGGTTGAGCGGGTCCCCGCCAGCCTGCTCCCGAGGCGACCTTTTATGTCTGGGCGGCCACGTCCCGGTACCCCTGCAGGACGGCGAGGCACGGGCTATGAAAAGCGGCCCACGAGACGCACACGGGCCGGCCCATCGGTGACGGGGTGGCGATGATCACGGCCGGCGTCGACCTCTCCTCTCAGACGACGCACACGGCGTCGTGTGTCGTTGACTGGGTTGCCGGCGGGGCGACAGTCACCGACCTGGCCCTCGACGTCGGAGACGACGCCATCAGTACTCTCATAACGGAAGTGGACAAGCTGGGCATCGATGTCCCGCTCGGGTGGCCGGTGGCCTTCGCTAACGCCATCGCCCGCCACTCACGCCAGAACGGGTGGCCCGTCGATTATGCCCATTCCGACACCTCGGCGTACCGCTACCGGCGGACGGACCTGTGGGTGTGGAAAGCACTGAAAGCCAGTCCCCCATTGTCCGTATCGACCGACCGGATCGCCCTACCGGCCATGAGGGCGGCAGCCCTCTTGTCCCGCCTTCCCGAGCGGGTGGTGCTCGACGGTTCGGGTGTGGTCGTGGAGGTCTACCCGGCCGCCGCGCTTCGGGAATGGGGGTTAATTTGGCGGGGCTACAAGCGAAAAGAGAAATCCGACGCCAGGCGCGCCCTCGTCGAGCACTTCTTCCGCGAAACGGCCCCGTGGCTGGCGATAGGCAAGGCCGACGTGGACCGGTGCCTCGCCAGCGATGACGCGTTCGACGCTCTTGTGGCTGCGCTGGTGGCCCGAGCGGCCGTCGTGGGCCTGGTCAGCCCAATCCCGGACGAGGACAAGCGTTTCGCCCGGCGAGAAGGGTGGATAGCGGTGCCCACGGCCGGTTCCCTCGGCCTTTTGCCGGCCGGGTGACCTTCTTGTGGTTGTATGAGACGTCCCAGCGGGCGAGCCACCACTTTCACACCCAGGTAAGAGTCTTTCCCCGCCCGTGGCCAAGGAGGTAACCCGATGGTCGGTGACATCGAAGATCCCAGGCGGGTCGAGCCGCCGTATGACCTCGCCGATCGCGCCATGCTCGAACAGTGGCTCGAGTTCCACCGCACCACCCTGCTCCTGAAGTGCGAGGGCCTCGACGACGCCGGCCGCAAGCGGCGCCCGGTGGGATCTTCACTGCTCTCGTTGCACGGGCTGGTAAGGCACATGTCCGAGGTGGAGCGCAACTGGTTCCAACGCGTCCTTCAGCGAGACCCCTCCATCGCTTACATCTATTCCGTGGACGGCAGGGACGACAATGAGCTGTTCCCCCTTGACCAAGCGGGCTGGGAGACCGACCTCGCGATCTGGCAAGCGGAGTGCGAAGCGAGCCGGCGAGCGGCCGCGGACCGAGACCTCTCGGACACGGGCCTCCGGCACGGTCAGCCGGTGTCGCTGCGGTGGATATACACCCACATGATCGAGGAGTACGCCCGCCACAACGGCCACGCCGACTTGATCAGGGAAATGGTGGACGGCGCCGTCGGCTGGTAGGTGGCGGCGAAGGCCCCCCATCCCCCGCCGCCGTGAGGCAACGAGCATTCACCGGCGCGCTAAGCCTGCGCCAGGCGTAGCGTGTCCACGAGTCGTACGGCCTCCCCCAGGCCCAGGCCCAGGTAGCCCCCAGGTGCAGGACCTCCGCCAGGCCTAGCGTGAACCTCATGGCCCGCTGCTTCGCTGCCGTGTGGCCACCTACCGAGGTGATCTCGGCTCTTGCCGCTTTGCCAAGGCCACGCATAAACGAGGCACGGTGGACGACCGAAGCACAGTGGCATGTGACGCTGCGGTTCTTCGGGGAGCTCACTCCAGAAGAGGCGGGAAGCGTGACGGCAGCCCTGGGCGCTGTGGCCGGGTCGTTACCCGGCCGGTTGACCGCCCAAGGAGGGCCTGCCACCCGTCTGCTTGGCCCGGGCCTCGTCGTCTGGCCCGTCGAAGGCCTCGAGCATGCAGCCGAGGCGGTGGGGACGGCGACCGCCAACTTTGGCCAACCCGTACCCGAAAGGCGCTTCTATGGGCATATAACTATCGCCCGTGCTCGGCGAGGGGCCGACCTTGGTCCCGTCCGGCACCTTCTCACGCCGCTGGCCATGTCGTGGCCGGTGACCTCGCTGTCGCTCGTACAGAGCGAGCTGCATCCCGACGGCGCCCGGTACAGGGACATAGAAACGTTTTCGCTCGGCCCTGCTACCGCTCGTTGAGGGCAGGCGGCGGGCACAGAATGCCCCTGGCGGTCCACCACCGAACGTGTGTTTGCCACTAAGCTCGGCTCAAGCTACATTTGTGAAGTTACACGCCCCCGAGTAATGGAGGAGGCGCAGTTATAGAAGCCCAGTTATGCGGGCGCGGTGTACGGGCCCACTTCTGGAAGCCCACATTAGAGATGCAGTTAAGAGGGAGTTGCAGAAAAAGGAGTTACCGGCTGGAGCTTGAGCCCAGCCCCCAAACAGGTGCCACATAGGGCCAGATAGGTGACCGCCAGCTTCGGCTCACCGGCCCGGCTTGGTCATAACGGTCACACCCGGCTCGTATGGTAACCGCCGGGATGCAGCATACATATCAAGCACAGGACAGGCAGACAACTGAGAGGACGGTCCCGGTGGAACGAGACAAAGCGTTGGAGATGGCCCTCGGCCAGATCGAGAAGCAGTTCGGTAAGGGCGCCATCATGCGAATGGGAGAGAACACCCATATGCAGATCGAGGCCATCTCGACAGGTGCTCTCTCTCTTGACCTCGCCCTCGGCATAGGGGGCCTGCCTCGTGGCCGCATAGTGGAGCTCTTCGGCCCGGAGTCCTCCGGTAAGTCCACGCTGGCCATGCACGTCGTGGCCGAGTCACAGCGCAATGGAGGCATCTGCGCCTACATCGACGCCGAGCACGCCATGGACCCCAACTACGCCAAGGCGATCGGCGTCAACGTCGACGACCTGCTCATATCGCAGCCGGACACGGGCGAACAGGCACTGGAGATAACGGACATGTTGATACGGTCCGGAGCCCTCGACGTCGTGGTCATAGACTCTGTTGCCGCTTTGACCCCTCGGGCCGAGATCGAAGGCGAGATGGGCGACACTCACGTCGGCCTCCAGGCCAGGCTCATGTCCCAGGCACTGCGCAAACTCACCGCCACCCTGAGCAAGTCCAATACCATCGCCATCTTCATCAACCAACTCAGGGAGAAGGTCGGTGTGATGTTCGGGTCGCCCGAGGTGACCCCTGGAGGACGGGCGCTCAAGTTCTACTCCTCCGTCCGCCTCGATATACGGCGCATAGAGTCCATCAAGGACGGCGCTGAGGTGGTCGGCAACCGCACCCGCGTAAAGGTGGTCAAAAACAAGATCGCCCCACCCTTCAAGCAATGCGAGTTCGACATAATGTTCGCCAAAGGCATCAGCCGTGAAGGCACATTGCTCGACGTCGCCACTGACCTCGGGATTGTGCGCAAGTCGGGCGCCTGGTACACCTACGAGGGCGAGCAGATAGGCCAGGGCCGCGAGAATTCAAAGGTCTTCCTGGCCGAGAACCTCGAGCTCATGATCGAGATCTCCGAGAAGGTGCGCCAGAAGGTCGGGGGGGCCAGCGCCGCCCCTGTTGCCGACGAGCAGCCGGAGGGCGACCCTCTGGTCCTGGAGGACTGACCAGCTCCCGGCGAGGCAGAGGCAACCCGGGGTGCCCTCGATCGGCCGGCGCCCCGGGTCGTCACAGACATGGCGCGGCCGTCGCACGCACGGCCGATTTGCGCCGGCACCGGCATCCCGGTGGGCGTTGTTATTTGTTGTGAGCTTTCTTCTTTTGGATACGTAAAGTTTTGATGGTCGCTGTACCGGTTCAGTTGGAAATAGCGCCTACAACCGTTTGCACAATTAGGATTTTTGAAGATAATCATTCCGAAAGGCGCTATTGGCGGGTACGTTTATGACCGTGTTTACAACTCGTTCATGTGGCGCCGTGACGACTACGGTGGCCAACATGAACCTTCAGAGGTAACCGGGAGGTGCTAATGACCGTGCTCCCTCCCCCCGAACAGTCGGGCCTGGTCTTGGACCTGAGTTCCCCGGAGTACGTAATCCAGCTGACTGAACTCGAAGGACGCCTTCACATCTTGGGCGGCTTGCTCGACGCTTCGTCGCGGTTCCGCCAGCTCAACGAGGCGATTCAGTTCGCTCAGGACAGGGACACTGCTCTTCAGGTGCTCCAGGAAGAGCCGTTTGGCTACTCCCGCCAACAAGCCGAGGCGATCCTCAACATGCCGATGGGCTGGCAGAGTGCCGGAGAGATAGAGCAGCTACGCGAAGAGCGTGACCGCCTTACGTCAAAGCGCTCGACGCTGCGAGAGAGTGCCACCGAGGTGCTGGCATTCCACTGGTTCGGCTGAACCATTGCCGTCGTTTCACATTTCCACGTAACCAAGGCTTACAGACCGCTGGAAGGGCTACTGGCGCGCTCGAAGCCATCGCTTTTGAAGCCTTTGGTTGGCCGACTTTTGAGCGCGCCAGTTTTTCGGGTCGCGCTTAGCTCTGCCCCGCCGTAGCTCGTTCCATCAAGTGCCGGCGCAAGATGTCGAGGGCTTGCGTCGTGGCGCGCTCGCGCACCAACTGACGCTCGCCTCGCAGGGCCAATTGCGTGACGTCGGCCTTCGCCGTGCCGGTCTTCGTTCCATGGCCCGCCCCCTGGTCGTCCGCCAAGCCGACGAACACCGTCCCAACCGGCTGGTCGTCCTGGCTGGTGGGCCCGGCGACGCCGGTGAGGGAGAGCCCGATGTCGGCATTTAGAGCTTCTTTCACACCCGACGCCATCTCCGTCGCGGCGGCTTCGCTCACGACCGGCCCCGGCCCGACGCCCAGCAGCGAACGCTTGACGTCCGCCCCATACGAGACAATGCCACCCGCAAACCAGTCGCTGGCCCCGGGCACCGACGTCAGGCGGGCAGCGACCATCCCCCCCGTCAGCGACTCGGCCACCGCCAGGCGCAACCCCTCCGCGCTCAGCAGCCGGCCGACAACGACCTCGAGGCCTTCGTCGTCAACCCCCCCGACGGCGTTGCCGAGCAGCGCCCGGAGTTCCGTTTCCTCCTTGTCCAGCGCCTTTAATGCTGCAGCCTCGGCGTCGTCGCCGCTGGTTTGCACCGTGATCCGCACCCGGATCCCCTCTCTGGCGCTGGCCAAGAAGGCGATGGTGGTGTCACTGCTTGGCGCTTCGAGCGCCGCCACCCTGGGGGCGACGACCTCGGCGACTTTGGACTCGGTCATCCCCCACACCCGCAGGAACCGGCTGCGTATGGTCGCCTGCCGTCCCGACCGCCGGACCAGGTCGGGGATGACCGAGCCACCTACCATCTCGCGCATCTCGGAAGGTACGCCGGGCACGGCGTAGATCACGTTCGCCCCCACCGGGCAGACGAGGCCGGGGGCGGTGCCCGCCGACGCCAGGATCGGCGTGGCCCCGACCGGGAGGTCGGCCTGCTTGTAGTTGATCTCGGGGATATCTCGGCCGGCGAAGCGTTCTTTCAAGCGCGCCACGAGCTCCGGCTCCCGCCGCAACGCCACGCCCATCACCTCGGCGATCGCTTCTCTGGTGATGTCGTCTTGCGTCGGGCCGAGCCCGCCGCAGCAAATGATGTCACTCCCCCGGCCGAGCGCCGCCCGTAACGCGCCGACGATACGAGCGTGGTTATCACCCACCCTTGTCTGCTGGTAGGACGGGATGCCGGCCGTGGCCAGCTGCTCTCCTATCCAGACGGAGTTGGTATCGACGACTTGGCCGAGCAGGAGCTCCGTGCCGATGGCCAGGACTTCGCAGTCCACTGGTCGGCGGCCCCCTAAGCGCCCGTGGCCGCTGGACGCCGCCCGGAACGCGAATCGACGAGGTACTGCACCGCGCTGGCCCAGGCCAGCACGACGGCCAACCACAACGCCAGGTGCGAGAAGGTAAGCCTCGAGGGCCACGCCAGCGGCAACAACAAAAGGGCGACGGTGAGGAACTCGACCAGCGTCTTGGCCTTGGCCATCCGCCGGGCGGGCACGCTCACCCCGTGCCTGGCCACCACGACCCGGTACGAGGTGATCACGACCTCCCGTAGGGCCAAAAGGGCGACGGGCACCCAGGTGACCTGGCCCAGGGCCGCCATGGCGGCGAGGGCGCCGAGGACGAGGAACTTGTCTGCCAGCGGGTCGAGGAACGCCCCGGACGCGCTCGGCCCATGCCGCCTAGCCAGCCAACCGTCGGCGAAATCACTGAGCGCGAGCGCAGCCCAGAGCAGGAGTGCCGCCCACGAGGGTGTCGCTCGCAGGACGACCACCACGAGCAGCGGGGTGGCAGCCAGGCGAGCCGCCGTTACACCATTGGCGGCCGTCTTCAGCCTCCACGGAGCAGCGGTAGTCGTGGCCTCTGTCATACCCCTTGCACCCCCGCCAAAAGGTTACCGGCCAAGCCGGATCCCGGCCGCCCAGGCCTCTGCGTGTCCTCCCGGAGTTCACCCGGTTGGCCGCCTTGGTGGGCCCAGTCGTGCAGCCTCTGTGCCCGGCCACCGAGCGGGGCAGCGACAAGGTCGGGGCCGACAGCATCGACGACCTCCACTCGCACCCAGGAACCCACCGCGAGATGGCGAGGGACCCGGATGACGCCGTCGATCTCCGGCGCCTCCCGGTGGCTCCTGGCCCGGCCAGGAGCATCGACCAGGACCTGGCAGATGGTCCCCACCAGCCCTGCTCTCTGCCTGGCGGTAATGGCGTCCTGCAGTTCGGAGCACTCCCGTAGCCGCTCCGCCACCAGTTCGGCCGGTACCCGCCCCGGCAAGCCGGCGGCGTAAGTACCGTCCTCGAGGGAAAAGGCAAAGAACCCGACCCAGTCGAGCTGCGCCTCTTCGAGGAAGCGCAAAAGGGCGTCGTGGTCCTGTTCTGTTTCTCCCGGGTAGCCGACGATGAACGAGGACCGCAGCGCCGCCTCCGGGAACCGCTGGCGGATCACAGCTATTTTCTCCAGAAACCGTTCAGCACTGCCAAAGCGGCGCATCCGCCGCAACAATGGGGCGGAGACGTGCTGGAGGGACAGGTCGAAATAGGGGCACCCGCTCTCGCCTATGGCCTCCACCAGCTCCGCGCTCAGGCCTGACGGGTAAAGGTATAGGAGCCTCACCCGTTGCACTCGTCCCCGCACGGCGCGGACCAGCCCAACCAGGCCCTCGACGTCTTCGGCGCCGTCGCCGGCGCCTCCTGGCGACTTCCTGGCCGGGCCGGTCAGATCCCTGTCCCAGGAGACGAGATCCTGGGCTACGAGCACTATTTCCTGGGCGTCCAGGCCCTCGACCTCGGCCAGGATTTCACGTGCAGCACGAGACCGCTGCGGGCCACGAAACGACGGAATGGCGCAGAACCCGCACTTCCTGTCGCACCCTTCCGCCACTTTGACATACGCCCATGGAGCGCGAGCCGGAGGCCGGGGCAGGTTCAACAGGTCGAAACCAGGGATCTTTTTCTCGTCGCCCTCCACGCCCGGGCCGGTGGCCCGCCCCCCAGCCGCCCCGGCACGTGGGCCCGGACCTGAAGGTACGCCCGAATGTCGCCCCTTTGTAGCCAGCAACCTGACCGGCTGGCCGAAACGGGCGCCCTCTCCGGCATGAAGGGGCACTCCGAAGCCGGCCACCCTATCGACCTCGGGCATGGCCGCCGCCAGCTCCGGGCCAAAGCGCTCCGCCAGGCAGCCCGTCACCGTCAGCTCGGCGCCAGGTTTCTTGGCCTCGGCCAATTCCAGCACGACCCCGATCGACTCTTCGCGGGCGGCGTCGATGAAGGCACAGGTGTTGACGACCAACAGGTCGGCGTCCTCCGGCCGGCCGGCGCGCCGATAGCCCTCGGTCTCGAGCATCCCGCCGAGTTTGTCCGAATCGACCTGGTTCTTCGGGCACCCCAGGGTTTCCAGCCAGTAGCTCGAACCGCCTGTTCCGGCCTTCGTGGTGGCGTCACGAAGAGGTCCCCGGCGACCCGCTCGACCCTTCGCCACGGGCGCTCCCGCCGGCGCCGAGGGCGCGACAGGGCTCGAGGCGAGGGCTCTTTCGGGCATCTTGTCCAGAGTAGCGGGCCACCTGCCAGGTGGTCCCGCATCGGGACCGATCAGTCGAGTTCCTCCACCCGGCAGCCGGTCAGGTCCGGCTCGAGCAACGCCACCCGCCCGGCCACGCCATGGCGTTCCATGAGGGGCACCGCCGCCTCGGCGACGTTAGCGGCATCGTCGGCACGACAGATCCCGAGCAGGCTCGGACCGGCTCCTGACCAGCACGACGTGAGAGCACCCGCCTCCCGCAAGCCCACCAGAAGAGCCGGCGCCTCGGGAAAAAGGACCGAACGCGGCCCCTGATGCAGCCGATCGTCGCCGGCGGTGGCGAACAGGCGGTCATGGTCGGCCAAGCCGCCCACAAGCAGGCCCATCCGGCCCAGGTTGAAAACGGCGTCCTCGCGAGAGACCATCTCCGGCAGTGCGGCCCGGGCCGCTTTGGTCTCCAGCTCCCGGGCCGGGATGATCACTACGAACCGGAATGTCGGGTCGAGGTTCAGGCGCAGCGCCACGGGCGCCCCGTTGACCACGGCCGCGGCGACCAGGCCGCCCAGCACGGATGCAGCCGCGTTCTCAGGATGGTGATCGATCGAGAAGCCCCGGTCCAGCAGGTTGGTGGCCCCCGCCGCCGCCGCCGCGGCCACGGCCAGAGCGGCCGAGGACCCTAAGCCGCGCGCCACTGGGATGTCCGAACGGACCCGAACTTCCAGCCGGTCCTCGCCGGTCACTTCCGTGGCCAGTCGAGCGGCCAGGTGAGAGGGCCCGGTGGCGATCTCGGCCCCCTCTCCCTCGGTCACCACCAGCAAGCCGGCGGGCCGCGGCTTCACCTCGACTTCGACGTACAAGGCCAGCGCCACAGCCAAGGCATCGAAACCGGGCCCGAGGTTGGCCGACGACGCCGGCGCTCTGGCGACCCGGTGGGCGACCGGCCGCACCCCGTGGCCCACGCTCGTCAGTAGCCGAGAAAAAACCGGCTCGACTGCGAGCTGGAGGCGGCGGGGGCCGTTACTGCTCGCCCTGGTAGCCGTCTCCCCACCTTCTGCCCCGAAGGCATCCGTCGCCTCCCTCTCTCCTCCGAAAGCTTGCTTCTTTCCGAGGTGCTCAGCGCGCTTCCAGTTCTTCGACGGTCATGAGCACGGCCCGGGCCTTGGAACCCTGCGACGGGCCTACCACCCCTCGTTGCTCCAGCATGTCCATCAGCCGCCCGGCCCGAGCGAAGCCCACACTCAATTTCCGCTGCAACATCGAGGTGCTGCCGAGCTGGCTGCGCACGACGAGGTCCATAGCTGCCTCCAGTAGCTCGTCGTCATCGTTGGAGTCATCGCCCCCGCCGCCACCGGTCGTCTCGGCCCCCTCGACGCCTTCGACATAGTTGGGCGCCCCCTGGCGGCGCCAGTGAGCGACGACTTTACGAACGTCTTCCTCGTCAACCCACGGGCCCTGAAGGCGTCTGGCCAGGCTCGACGACGCCGTCAACAACAACATGTCCCCCTTGCCGATCAGTCTCTCCGCCCCCGGCTGGTCGAGCACGACCCGGCTGTCGGCCAGCGAGGAGACGGCGAAGGCCAGACGGGAGGGGATGTTGGCCTTGATGAGCCCGGTGATGACATCGACCGACGGCCGCTGCGTGGCCAGGACCAGGTGGATGCCTACGGCGCGGGCCATCTGGGCGATACGGCAGATCGACTCTTCGACGTCGCGGGCGGCCACCATCATCAGGTCGTTGAGCTCGTCCACCACCACCAGGATGAACGGCAACCGGCCGTAGGTCTGGCCCGGCCCGTCCGCAGTTAGCTCAGTACCCAGCTCGCCTTTGTCCCACGCCGCGTTGTACCCCGTGATGTCGCGCATCCCCAGCTCGGCGAGCAGGTCGTAGCGGTGTTCCATCTCCTCCACCGCCCAGCGCAGGGCGTTCGCCGCCTTCTTGGGGTTGGTGACCACCGCTGTCAACAGGTGCGGGAGCCCGCTGTACTGGCCCAGCTCGACCCTCTTCGGGTCGACCAGGATCATGCGCACCTGTTCCGGCGTGGCCCGCATCAACACCGAGGTCAACATGGAGTTGATGCACGACGACTTGCCGGAGCCGGTGGCGCCGGCGATCAGCAGGTGGGGCATTTCGGCCAGGTTGACAAGGACTGGACGACCGGCGATGTCCCGCCCCGCCGCCACCTCGAGTGGGTGGCGGGCGGCCTGGGCCTCGGGAGAAGAGAGGATATCGCCTAGTGCCACCGTTTGGCGCTGGCGGTTGGGCACCTCGACGCCTATGGCCGACCGCCCCGGGATGGGCGCCAGGATCCTTACTTCGGCGGCGGCCATGGCGTAGGCGATGTCACGCTGGAGGGCGGTTACCTTGCGGACCTGCACACCGGGGCCGAGCTCGAGCTCGTACCGCGTGACGCTGGGGCCCACCGTAGCGCCTACGAGGCGAGTTTCCACGCCGTGGGAGGCAAGCGCCGTCTCCAGCGTCTGACCGAGCACCTCGACCTGCCGGCGGTCGATTTCGGCCGCCTTCGCCCGCCGCAGTAGGGGCAACGGTGGCAGTCGCCACGCCGGCGCCACGTACTTAGGGAACCCGAGGTCGATGGCCAGCTGTTCGGGCCCAGGTGTCTCACCTGCCTGGGCCGACACCCCGCCGTGTGCGGGGGCCGGACCGGTGAAACCGGCCAGCGGAACGGTAACCGGGGCTGTACCGGGCCTGGGCCCGTCCTGCCCCGCGGCCGTTATCTCCGCCTCCCCGGCACCAGGGCGGTCCCGATGGACGTAGGGCCGGGCGGCCTCCTCGGCCTCGTCTTCGGTGCCGGCGGCGGCGCCGTAGTCGTCGGGGCCGAAGGCGTCAGAGGCGAAGGCGTCAGAGGCGAAGGCGTCGTACGGAGCCGGCCTGGCCGTGGACGGTGACGGTGTCTGGGACGGAGCGACGGCGGCGACCGGCGGACCGGCGGTCGGGTGGCGGGAGGCTGAGGCCAGCCTTTCACGTCGCTCAAAAACGCCCGTCGCCTTGGACCAGCACCAGCGGCCGGCCCTGGCCAGGCCGATTCCAAGGGACCGCAGCTTGCCGGCGATGGCTCGCACCGGCGTAGCTGTGATTATCAAAAAGGAAATTAAAAGGACGGCTCCCAGCACCAGCGCGGCACCCCACCCGGCCAGGCCGGCCCGGAGCGGTACGCCTTCGGCCGCCCCGATGAACCCTCCTGATTGGCCCATCGTGCGTAGTGGCTGGTTCAGGGTGTCTTTGCCGGCGACGACGGCGACCAGGCCGGCCGTGGCCAAAACGGCCAGACCGAGCCCGATGGCGACCCGGGCCGGCTCGGAGCGCTGGTGGCGCCAGATCAGGTAACCGCCCAGGATGGCGAAAGCAGGCGGCAGGGCATACCGGGCCAGGCCGAGGACATCGGCTGTCCCGGTCCGCAGGACGTGACCGGCAGGGCCGATCACCTGGGCGTAGATGCCCAACCCGGCCAGGATGGCGACCAGCAGGAAGGCGAGGCCCCAGAGGTCGTCCGACTGGTCTTCGACCATTGAGCGGAGCGTTATGCGCCAGGGCGGGAGCGGGGCTACCGGTTCTTCACGCCGCCCTCGAGGGCGCGCTGCATCCGGGCGTGATCTACCCGCCCCCTTTTCAGAAGAGGGTCTCCGAGCCGTCCTCGTTGCCACAACAACCTCAAAACTAACATCAGCCTCAGCAACAACAGGTGTACATCTGTTCGACGGCGGCCGAACAGGTCTCTTCCGGCCCGGCTCGAAGGGATGGCCGGCACTTGGCAGAAAGCCGGTCAGAGACGACAAAGGCGCCGTCGTCCGCCCGTCCCCGAGCCCTGGCTCCGGGTCAGCAACGCGATCTGGGGAGCAAAACTGCTCTCAGCGCTATATTTCTGGACCCAAATAAAAAATCTCCCCAGAACGCTGCTGGGAAGCCCGTCGCCCGGGGCCCAGCCACCGGGGGACCCAGCCGCCCGGGGCCCAGCCACCCGGTGCGGCCACCCGGAGCCCAGCCGCCCGGTACGGCCACCCGGCCACCCGGGGCACAGCCACCCGGAACCGGGCCACCTTGCCTTATAAAGCCGCCGCCCACAGGACGACCCAGCTCGGCATTCACGGCGGAACGACGGGGCCATCCATGCAGTGCGCCCGTCATTCAGAACTGAAGGACCGCCGGTCAGGCCTCCATGACCACGGGGACGATCATGGGCCGGCGTCGGGTCCGCTCGTACACGAAGCGCCCGAGTGCCGAACGAGCCCGGCGTTTCAGCGTTTCGAACTCGGTGGTCGTCGTGGCCGGTTCCGACGATTCGGGCTCTTCGATGGCCATGAGGACAACCTCGCGGGCCTCGTCGAGCAGTTTCTCGGCCTCGGGGGCATGGACCCACCCCCGGGTTATTATCTCGGGACCGGTGAGGACCCGCCCGGTCTGCGAGTCGATGGTGACCACAAGGACCACGACGCCCTCCTCGGCCAGGCGCTGGCGGTCGCGCAGCACCCCCGGCCCGACGTCCCCGACGATGCCATCGACGTACAGGTAGCCGGCCGGCACCTCGCCGGCGAACTCGACCCCTTGGCTGTTGATTTCGACGACATCGCCGTCTTCGGCCAAAAGCACGGAACTGCTCGGCACCCCGACCTCGGTGGCGAGGCGGGCGTGGTGCATGAGGTGCCGGTACTCGCCATGCACCGGGATAAAGGCTTGAGGCTTGGCCACCGAGATCAACAACATGAGCTCGTCGCGCATGGCGTGGCCCGAGGCGTGTACAGGGGCCAGGCCGGAGTGGACCACCTCTGCCCCCGAACGGCAAAGGCCGTCTATGACCTTCCCCACGTTGGACTCGTTGCCCGGTATGGCGTGCGACGAGAGCACCACGAGGTCGCCTTCGCCCGTCTTGACCCACTTGTTCTCACCGGCAGCCATCAGTGACAGGGCCGACATGGGCTCGCCCTGCGACCCCGTACATACCACGCATATTTGCCGGGGATCGAAATTGCCGATCTTTTCGATGTCTATGAGCCGCTCCTCAGGTATGTGCAGGAGGCCGAGCTCACGGGCGAAAGCTACGTTGCGGCCCATGGACCGCCCGAGCGTGGCGATGTAGCGCCCGCTGGCCAGGGCGGCGTCGGCCACCTGCTGCACCCGGTGCACGTGGCTGGCAAAGCAGGCGACGATGATCCGCTTGTCCGGGTTGGCCTCGAAGAGGCTCGACAGGACCTGGCCGACTGCCCGCTCGGAGGGGGAGTAACCCTGCTCCTCGGCATTGGTGGAATCGGACAGCAACAGCCTGATCCCTTCTTCGGCGGCCAGGGCGCCGATCCGGGTCAAATCGGTCCGCCGCCCGTCCACCGGCGTCAGGTCGAGCTTGAAATCACCCGTGTGCAGGATCACGCCTTCGGGAGTGTGGAAGGCCAGAGCGAACCCTTCGGGGACCGAGTGCGCAACGGGCAAGAACTCGATGTCGAACGGGCCTATTTGCCTCCTTTCGCCGTCCTCCACCATGATCAGCTCGGTGCGGTCGAGCACGCCGGCTTCCTCTATCCGGTTACGGGCCAGCCCCAGCGAAACCTCGGATCCGTATATGGGAATACTTACTTCTTGCAGCAGGTACGCCAACGCGCCGCAATGGTCCTCGTGCCCGTGGGTGAGGACGCACCCCTCCAGGCGCTCCCGGTTCTGGATTATGTAAGTGAAATCGGGCAGGACGAGATCCACGCCGAGCATTTCCGGGTCCGGGAACATAAGACCGCAGTCAACGAGCACGGCCCGGCCGTCCATCTCGAACCAGGCGCAATTGCGGCCGATCTCCCCCAGCCCGCCCAGGAAGACAATGCGGACCGGGCTTGTCCCCGGAGTCTGTAATTCACCCGGCAATTAGCGCTCCCCGCCAGGGCCGGCCAGTGACTCCAGAAAACTGCCTTCGTGTGGAGAGAACGAGCCTATGGACGCCTTTGACGTAGAGGTCCCCGCACCATGGCCAAACCACGGCATCCGCCGCCTCCCTCTTCTCTCTGTCAAGTTTGTTTTCCCGGGCGCTCAGGTTAGACGGCCTGTGTGAAGGGCTGCCGGTGCAGACGGCTCCAAACCTGCCGGGCTTTGTCGACCAGACCGTCGGGCTCGGGCCCCATCGGTAGACGGCAGTCGCCTCCGGGCAACCCGAGGGCTTTGAGCATGGCCTTGGTCGGCACGGGGTTCGGCGCCAGGTCGCTGGCCTCGAAATCCCAGGATTCCACCAGGCGGGCATTGATACCCATGGCCGCTTCGGTGTCCCCTTTACTGAAAGCAGCCACCATCTCGCTCATCTGCACGCCGGCCCAATGAGACGCCACGCTGATCACCCCGACCGCTCCGATCGACAGCAACGGGAGGGTGAGGGCGTCGTCGCCGCTGTAGACCTCAAAGCCGGCCGGCGCCGCGGCGACCAGGGCGGCCGTGACCGCCGGCGTGCCCGAGGCGTCTTTGACCCCCGCGATGACCCCGTCGGCGGCCAGTCGCAAAAGGGTGGGCAGCCGGACTTCGCGCCCGGTGCGCTTGGGAATGTCATAGACAATCACGGGCAGGTCGGTGGCCGCCGCCACGGCCCGAAAATGCGCTTCGAGGCCGGCCTGCGAGGGTCGGTTGTAGTAAGGCGTGACGACCAGGGCAGCATCCATACCGGCCGTCGCCGCCACCTTGGTCAGCTCAACCGAATGAGCAGTGCTGGCGGTGCCGGTATTGGCGATCAACGGCACGCTGACCACGTCCCTGACGGTCCGCCAAAGGTCGAGCTTTTCGTCGTCGGTCAGCGTTGGGGCCTCGCCCGTGGTGCCGGCCAGCACCAGGCCGTCGTTGCCGTTGTCGACCAGCCAGCGGGCCAGCCTGGCCGCGCCGGGCAAGTCGAGACGGCCCTCGGCGTCGAAGGGCGTGGCCATGGCGCAGACCACGCCGCCAAATCGTCCCGGAGCCGGCATCAGAAATCCCGTCCTTCTGAGGTCGGGCCTTCTGAGGTCGGGCCTTCTGACGGCGGGCCCTCTGACGGCGGGCCCTGGGGCATCAGGTCCTGTGGCATCGGCAGTAAGCCTAGCTAGTGCGGCCGCGCTGAGCGCTCTCGCATTCTTGGGGCCGGAAGTCTCAAATCCCGAGGAGGGGGTCGAGCCCGACGGTAAAGCCCCGCCTGGCCGGTACCTGCTTTATGGCCAACAGCACCCCGGGCATGAACGACGCCCGGTCGAGTGAATCATGGCGGAGCGTGAGCACTTGGCCCGCCGTGCCAAACAGGACCTCGTGATGGGCTACCAGGCCGCGCAACCGGACCGAGTGCACATTCACGCCTGGCGCCCCCTCGACGCCGCGGGCCGGTAAGACGCCAGACTGTGCCCGGGCCGGACCACCCGGAGCCCGGCCCCGGGCGGAGGCAATGCGAGCGGCCGTCAACATAGCCGTACCCGAGGGGGCATCCAATTTGGCGTCGTGGTGCAGTTCTACGATCTCCACGGTTTCGAACCAGGGGGCGGCCAGCTCGGCAAACCGCATCAAGAGGACAGCCCCGATGGCGAAGTTCGGGGCCAGGACGCAGTTGGCCTGGCCGGCCTCGAACAGAGACTTCATCTCGGCGAGCACCGCTTCGCTGAACCCGGTCGTCCCTATGACGGCGTGCACGCCGTTTCCGGCGCACCAACGGGCGTTGGCCGCTGCCGCACTGGCCAGGGTGAAATCGACAGCCACCTGCACGCCCGCCTCGGCCATGGCTTCTGGCGCCGAGGAGGCGACGAGACCAGCCGGGTCGAGTTCCTTCCCTGCATACGCGGGGTCGACCGCAGCCACTAGCTCGAGCTCCGGGTCGGCATTGACAGCTGCGCACACCGTGGCCCCCATCCGGCCACCCGCCCCGAAGACTCCCACCCTGGTCCTTGGCGCCCCGGGCGCCGGCGCGGTGCGACCTGGCCCCCCGGTCACTCCCGGGCCGAACCCACGGGGCTGCCGTCCCAGTCCGAGAAGGCGTCGTCGTCGAACGGCCCCAGCACGACGAGGCTGCGGCGACCGCCCAGGACCTGGCCGGCCACCCGGGCGACGTCCTCTCTCGTCACCGCCGCGATCTCGGCATCGAGCTCGGCCAGCGAAGGGACTCGGCCTTGGGACAGTTGAGCGCGGCCGAGCCGGCTCATGCGCGCTCCGGAGTCCTCCAGCCCCAGGGCGGTGGCCCCCCGGATGTGAGACTTGGCCGCCGCCAGCTCCTCGTCGGTGACTCCGGAAGCCACCATCTTGTCGAGCTCCTCGGTGATCAGTTTCACCACTTCGGGCGCCCGGGACGGCGCCGTCCCCGCGTACACGGCCAGGTCACCGGCGCCCTGATAGGCGGAACGGTACGAATAAACGTTATAAGCCAGGCCTCTTTCTTCCCGTACTGACTGGAAAAGACGGCTCGACATGCCACCCCCGAGGACGTGATCGAGCACGTTGAGGACTTGACGGTCGGGGTGGTTCCGCTCGAACGCGGCCATACCGACCATGACGTGAGCCTGTTCGGTGGGCCGCTTGACGATCAGCCGTTCCATGGCCTTCGCCAAAGGTGCCGCCCGTTCGGGCGGGGCACCTCCGAGGAGCAGGTCACGGCCTACTTCGTCGGCCGCTCGGTCGAGCCTTCGGGCTACGCCATCGGTGATCTGGTCGTGGTCTATTCTCCCGGCGGCGGTGACGATGACATTGGCCGTCCGGTAATGGCGCCGATGGAACTCGGCCACCTGCTGGCGCGACGTCATACGCACCGTGCCTTCCAGCCCGAGCACGTCGCGGCCCAACGGGTGCTCGGGGTAGAGGGCGGAATTGAAGAAGTCGTGGACTTCGTCGGCCGGCTCGTCGCCGTGCATCAATATTTCTTCCAGGATGACCTGGCGCTCGGCTTCGAGCTCGTCGGTCCGCAGAGCCGGGCCCCAAATTATGTCCGACAATATGTCGAGGCCGAGGTCGACGGAATCGGCCAGCAACCGGACATAAAAAGCGGTGTGCTCTTTGGTCGTAAAGGCGTTCATATCGCCCCCGACGGCGTCGACCACCTCGGCTATTTCCCGTGCGCTCCGTTTGGCAGTGCCCTTGAACAGCAGGTGCTCGAGGAAATGAGATGCCCCGGCGATGGGAGCTGGCTCATCGACCGACCCCGTCCCCACCCAGAACCCCAGGCTGACGGAGAGCACATCGGGCATGTGCTCGGTCACGACGGTGAGCCCGCCATCGGCCACCGTCGTCTTGACCAGATCCTGCTTGGCCGGGGCCGTTCGTTTGGGGGCCCTTCCTTGGCTGTCTCCCATGACCCGCGGTTTTAGTGGCGACGGCGCGGGTTTCGCCGCGGTCCTCCTTGGCCCCGCGGGTCCCCGCTGCGTTCCCGTCCTCCGCGCGCCGGCCCGCCGCTCGGCTGCCCTTCGAGCGGGGCGGTGGCCGGGCCGAGATCACCGAAGGCAGAGCGGGCCTCTTCCTCCCAGCTGTCTTCGAACGAGACCGTCTCGTAAGAAGCGGGGCCGTCCGTGCCCCCGTTCCCGGAGCTGGCCGAACTGGCTGCGTCGCCGCCGGGGCCGGCCGGGGTGCCGCCTTCCAGCGAAAGCGATACCTTGCCCAGCGGGTCGATGTCGTCGACGTGCACGTCGAGCTCGTCTCCCAGAGACAACACGTCTTCCACACGTTCGACCCGCTTGCCCTGGGACAGCTTCGAGAGCTTCGAGATATGTACCAAGCCGTCTCGGCCCGGCAGGATATTGACGAAAGCGCCGAACTTCGTGATGTTGACGACCTTGCCCCGGTAAGTCCCGCCTACCTCGGCCCGGGGTGGGTCGAGGATCAGCTCGATGCGCCTGAGTGCTTCCTTCACGGCGCCACCGTCTCTGGCCCCGATCGTGACCGTACCGACCACCCCGTTGTCGTCGACACTGATGTCCGCACCGGTCTCCTGCTGGATGGAGTTGATCATCTTGCCCTTGGGGCCGATCACCTCGCCGATCTTGTCGAGGGGTATCTCGATGGTCACCACCTTGGGCGCGGTGTCCCGGACCTCGGCCCGCGGTTCGCTGATGACCGCGTTCATCACGTCGAGGATCACCAGGCGAGCTTCATGGGCTTGCCGTAACGCGTCCGCCAGGACCGTGGCCGGGAGCCCGTCGATCTTGGTGTCGAGCTGGAGGGCGGTTACGAAGTCCGCCGGCCCGGCCACCTTGAAGTCCATGTCCCCGAAAGCATCCTCGGCCCCGAGGATGTCGGTCAATGTGACGTAGCGGTCGCCGTCTTTGACCAGGCCCATGGCGATGCCCGCTACAGGGGCTTTGATCGGCACGCCGGCGTCCATGAGCGACAGCGTCGAAGCGCAGACCGAAGCCATAGATGTCGAGCCATTGGACGAAAGGACTTCGGAGACCAGGCGCAGGGCGTAAGGGAACTCTTCGAAGGACGGCACTACAGGCAACAAGGCCCGCTCTGCCAGCAGCCCGTGCCCAATCTCCCTGCGCTTGGGGCTCCCCACCCGCCCCACCTCGCCATTGGCCGAGGGCGGCATGTTGTAGTGGTGCATATAGCGCTTTTTTTCTTCGGTGCCGATGGTGTCCAGCAGCTGGTCCATGCGCGGCATGCCAAGAGTGGTGATGTTGAGGACCTGGGTTTCGCCTCGCTGGAACAACCCTGACCCATGCGCCGTCGGGATGAGGCCCACCCGGGCCGACAGAGGCCGTATGTCGCGCGGCCCCCGGCCATCGATACGGACGCCTTCTTCGACGATGCGCTGGCGCACGAGCTTCTTGGTAAGCGAACGGACGGCAGCCGAGATCTCTTTCTCCCGTCCGGGGAATTCTCCGGAGAGCTCGTCCACGAGCGTTGCCGCCGCTTCTTCCATGGCCGCTTCTCGTTCGGATTTAAGCGAGATGGTGGTCACTTTGCTTATGCGGTCCGAACCCACCTCTTGGACCCGCTCGTAGACCTCGGGGCTGTAGTCGCGCCGTGGCTGAAAAGCCATCGGCGGCCGCGAGCCGGCCTGCTCGCGCAGCTGGAGCTGGAGGTCTATCGACTCCTTGATCCAGGTCTTGGAGGCTTCGAGGCCCTCGGCGATGACATCTTCGGTCACCTTCGGGGCACCCTCGCTGTAATAGGCCCAGGCCTTTTCGGCTCCGCCGGCCTCGACCATCATGATGGCCACATCGCCGTCGGGAAGGGCGCGCCCGGCCACAACCAACTCGAACGTCGACTCGTCACCTTCGCCGTAGCTCGGGTGGGGCACCCACTTACCCTCTTGCGAGTACGCCACTCGCACCGCTCCGATCGGGCCCTCGAAGGGGATCCCGGAGACCATCAAGGCCGCGCTGGCGGCATTTATTGCTATTACGTCGTGAGGGTTGACCTGGTCGGCGCCCAATACCGTGATCACTACCTGGGTCTCGTTGCGATAACCCTCTGCGAACGACGGCCGCAACGGCCGGTCGATCAGACGGGCGGTGAGGATGGCGCTCTCGGTCGGGCGCCCTTCCCGCCGGAAAAACGAACCGGGTATCTTCCCGGCGGCGTACATGCGCTCCTCGACGTCGACGGTGAGGGGGAAAAAATCGATACCCTCCGGCGCGCTGGCGGCGGCGTTAGCGGTGGCAAGGACAAGTGTGTCCCCGATCCTGCCTACGACTGCGCCTTGAGACTGCTGCGCCAGCAGGCCAGTCTCGAAACTAATGGTTTTACCGGTATCAGAAACCGGTGCTGAAACAGTAATGGGCTCCCCCATTTAACTGCTGTCCTCCTTTCGGGTAGTGGTCGCTCCCAACGCGGGGGACCACAGAAAAAACGAGCCTTCGGCTCTCGAAGGCCCGATTTACCGAGGTTCGCGAAACAACCCACCGAGAAAAGAGCGGCCAATCGTGCCTGCCTTCGTAGCCTTTCAGCTGATGAAGGTCTTGTGGCACGATCGGCCGCTCTCCTTCTCCAAGCGCAAGAAGGTTCGCGGACCTCTGTAGGTTCGCGGACAGCACCGGGCCAGTTGTCAGTGGACGGCTTCCGGCCCAGGCGAAAGACGCCCAGCTGGAAACCCTCGACTGGCAGCTGACCACAGGCCGCCCCACAAACCTGTTTACGCCGGCGATCAGCGGCGCAGCCCCAGCCGGCTTATGAGCTCGCGGTAGCGCTCGACGTCGTTGTCCTTGACGTAATCGAGCAACCGGCGCCGGCGCCCGATGAGCACCATCAGGCCGCGCCGGGAATGGTGGTCATGCTTGTTGACCTTCAAGTGCTCGGTCAGGTGGGCGATGCGCTCACTCAATAGGGCAACCTGGACCTCAGGCGAGCCCGTATCCGTTTCATGCAGGCGGTAAGCCTCGATCGTCGCTGATTTTTCTACCATGCTGGTGGATCCTTGCTCTGTGCTGAACTGTTGGCTGGCCTACAAAAACTGATCGAGGCGCCGGTCCGGGGTTGCTCGCGCCCAGCTCAGCGCCCCATTGCCTGAGCACTTGCCGCGGCACAACGCCAAAAACCACTCTAGCAGCAGGTGGCACCCTAGCAGTTACAGGGGGTGGTGACACACGGCCGCGCTCGCCGTACGAGTACCCGGAGCTGGTGGCGGCCACCGGTTAGGGTCGACGGTTACTGGGGGTAGCGGGCCCCCAAGGTGCGGCGGGTCTGCGCCACGTCACTCGACATCTGGTCGATGAGCGCCTCAACGCTGGCGAACTTTTCCTGGCCTCGCAGCCGGTCCACCAGTTCGACCGTGCCGAACTCGTCGTAGAGGTCGCCCTGAAAGTCGAGCAAGTGGGCCTCGACCAGGGAGAAAGGCCTCGACTCGTAGAAGGTGGGCTGGCGGCCGACCGATATGGCGGTCTGGTGGCGGGTCCCGTCCGGCCGGAGGTACCAGCCGGCGTACACGCCGTCCGCGCAGACCTGCATCTCCGTACTGACCTCGAGGTTGGCCGTCGGGAAGCCGAGCTCGCGACCGCGTTTTTCGCCGTGGCCAACCACCCCCCGCAGCTCGTACCAGCGGCCGAGGAGGCTGGCGGCCGCGGCCACATCCCCTTGGGCTATGAGCCGGCGGATACGGGTGGACGAGATCGGCTCCGTGCCTTCGAGCGGCTCGCTGCCCCCGCCCGCCGCGCCCGTGGCCAGCAACCGGATCCCGGTCACGTCGAAGCCCATCTGGGCGCCCATCCGTTGCAGGAGAGGGACATCCCCTTCCCGGTTGTGACCGAAGTGGAAGTCGTGGCCCACGATCACGGCCCGGGCGTTGAGGCAGCCGACGAGGACCTCGGCCACGAAGTCCGCTGCCCTTTCCTGCGCCCGCTCGGCATCGAAGCGCACGACCAGGGTCAGCTCGGCGCCGCACGCCTCCAGGAGGGAAAGCTTTTGATCGAGGTCTGTGAGCAGCAGCGGGGCGGACTCCGGGCGCACGACGCTGGCCGGGTGCCGGTCGAACGTGACCACGGTCGCCACAGCTCCGATCTCGCCCGCCGTCCGGCGCACCCGTTCGATGAGCCGGCGATGACCGAGGTGGACCCCGTCAAAGGCCCCGATCGTCACCACTGAGCCCTCCGGCGGGGCCGGGCATTCGCCCGGGTAGTACGCGGTCCTCATCATCTACAGGAGGCTAACGGGTGCCGGCACTCTTGGCTTGGTCGACCCAGACTGGCCAACGCCTGCCTCAAGCAGGCGAAAAAGGACAGCTCCTCTGTACCCCCCCGGCGGTGGCGCGGCCCGACGGGCCCGAGCTTCGTCAAGCCCTACCGCAGGCACACGTTTGGTGGGGCTCACGGTTCGAACGGGTGACGCGCCCCCCATGTCGCACCAGGGGGTGGGCGGGTAGCTGCGAACGGTGACCGTTCTTTGCGGCGGGCACCCGTTCGCAGCGCCCGCCGGCGTTTGGATCGCGCCTCAGGCTGAGGGCCTGCTCTCCTCCCGCAGGTATCAGCCCGTGCGCATCGGACTGTCCCCTCCCGTTTGCACCGGAGGGGTTCAGAGGGCCGCCGGCAGCAATGTCTCGCCCACCAGGTACCGGTCGGCGGCGGCGGCGGCGGCGCGCCCTTCGGCGATGGCCCACACGATCAAGCTGGCGCCCCGGGTGGTGTCGCCGCAGGCGAAAACGCCGGCCACGTTCGTGGCCCACGAGCTGTCATGCGCTACCGCACCGCGCTCGGTCACGTCTACGCCGAGCTGGTCGAGCAGTTGCCGCTCAGGGCCGCGGAACCCGACGGCCAGGAGCACCAGGTGGGCCGGGAGCTCGAACTCGCTGCCCGGAACGTCCTCGTACTGGCGCCGGCGCAGCTCGCGCACGCGGTGCGCTTGCAGGCCGCGGACGCGCCCGTGCTGGTCGCCCACGAACGCATCTGTCTGGACGGCGAACATGCGCTGGCCTCCTTCTTCGTGGGCCAGCGAGTCGCGCAGCACCAGCGGCCACAACGGCCACGGGGTGCTCTCGGGCCGCTCGGCAGGCGGCTGCTCGTGGATGTCGAACTGGTGCACCGACGCCGCCCCCTGGCGGTGGGCCGTCCCCAGGCAGTCGGCGGCCGTGTCCCCGCCGCCGATGATGATGACTTGCTTGCCCTGAGCGTCGATCGGCGGTGCCGCCAGCAGGCCGGCCTGGACCCGGTTGGCGGGGACCAGGTACTCCATGGCCAGGTGCACTCCGTCCAGGTGGCGGCCGGGGATCTCCAGCTCCCTTTGCCAAAGGGCGCCAAGGGCCAGGATGACGGCGTCGTGGCCCGACCGCAGGTCCTCGACAGCCAGGTCCACGCCCACATCGACCCCGCATTCGAAGACCGTGCCTTCTGCCTCCATTTGCTCGACTCGGCGGTCGAGCAGGGCCTTGTCCATTTTGAAGTCCGGGATCCCGTAACGGATGAGACCGCCCGGCCGGTCGTCGCGCTCGTAAACCACAACATCATGGCCGGCCCTGGTGAGCTGCTGGGCGGCAGCCATACCGGCGGGCCCTGAACCCACGACGGCCACCCGTTTGCCAGTCCGCACCGTGGGTCGCACCGGCGTGACCCAGCCGCGCTCCCAGGCGTAGTCGATGATCTTGTTCTCGATGGTCTTGATGGTCACCGGCTCGTCGTTTATCGAGAGAACGCAGGCGCTCTCACAGGGGGCCGGGCACATCCGCCCGGTGAACTCCGGGAAGTTGTTCGTGGCGTGCAACCGGTCGATGGCATCCCGCCAGCGGTCGCGGTAGACCAGGTCGTTCCAGTCGGGGATCAGGTTGCCCAGCGGGCAACCGTTGAGGCTGTTGCAAAAAGGGATGGCGCAGTCCATGCAGCGCGACGCCTGCGCTTTCAGCGCCGGGACGTCGACCGGCTCGTACATCTCAGCCCAGTCGCGGACACGCATGTGTACCGGCCGGTGCTCGGCCTCCTGCCTTTTGTGCTTCAAGAAGCCGTTCGGGTCAGCCATGCGCGGCGGCCATCATTATCGCCGCCACGGCTTCAGGCTCACCCTCGGACATCCGGGCGGCGTCCAGGGCGCGGCGGTAATCGGTGGGCACCACTTTTACGAACGAGGAGGCGTGTACGGCCACGTTGTCGAGGAGCCGCTCGGCCAGCTCCGAAGCCGTCTCGCCGGCGTAACGGAGGAGCACCGCGGCCAACCATTCCGTATCGTCGTCGCCCAGGACCTCGAGCTCGACCATCTCGTGGTTGAGGCGGCCCGGAAGGCGGCTGTTGGGGTCGTAGACGTAGGCAAAGCCTCCCGACATGCCGGCGGCAAAGTTGCGCCCCGTCGGGCCGAGCACGACCACCCGGCCACCGGTCATGTACTCGCACCCGTGGTCGCCCACGCCCTCGACGACAGCCAGAGCGCCCGAATTCCGCACGCAGAACCGCTCTCCCACGACGCCTCTTATGAAGATCTCGCCGCTCGTGGCGCCATAACCGATGACATTGCCGGCGATTATGTTCGCCTCGGCCGCGAACCCGGCGGGCACCTCGAACGTCGGCCTCACGATAATCCTGCCCCCCGAAAGCCCCTTTCCCAGATAATCGTTGGCGTCTCCAAAGAGGCGCAGCGTGACTCCCGAAGGTAGGAAAGCACCGAAGCTCTGGCCGGCCGACCCGGTCAGCTCGAGGTCTATGGTCCCCGGAGGGAGACCGCTCCCGCCGTAACGTCTCGTGATTTCGGACCCGAGCATGGTGCCGACGGCGCGGTTGGAGTTGGCTATGAGCCAGGAGCCTCGGACCTCGGCCCCCTCCTCGAGGGCCGGCCGGCAGGCTTCGATCAGCCTGGCGTCAAGGGTCTGGTCGAGCTGGTGGTCCTGCTGCCGGGTGGCGTGCAGCGGGACCCCTTCCGGCGGTGGCAACAAGAGGGCGGAAAGGTCGAGCGTGGCCGCCTTCAGGTGCCCCGGGGGCGTTCCCACCTCCAGTACGTCGCTACGGCCGATGGCCTCCTCCAGAGACCTGAAGCCCAGTTCGGACAGCCACTCCCTCACTTCCTCGGCCACGTACTCAAAAAAACTGACCACCAGGTCCGGGGTCCCCGTGAACCGTTTGCGGAGCTCGGGGTTCTGAGTGGCCACCCCCACCGGGCAGGTGTCCAGGTGGCAGACACGCATCATTATGCAGCCCTCGACGACCAGTGGCGCAGTGGAAAAGCCGTACTCCTCTGCCCCCAACAAGGCGGCAATAATCACGTCCCGCCCGGTTTTCATCGACCCGTCCGCCTGCACCACTACCCGGTCACGAAGGCCGTTGCGCAGCAAGGTCTGCTGGGTCTCGGCCAGGCCGAGTTCCCACGGGCCGCCGGCGTGCTTGGTCGAGCTCATGGGCGAAGCTCCCGTGCCCCCGTCGTGGCCGGAAATGAGCACGACATCGGCATGCGCTTTGGCCACGCCGGCGGCCACGGTGCCGACGCCCGTTTCCGCCACCAGCTTTACGTTGATGCGAGCCCTGGGGTTGGCGTTCTTCAGGTCGAATATGAGCTGGGCCAGGTCCTCGATCGAATAAATGTCATGGTGGGGCGGAGGGGATATCAGGCCCACGCCGGGCGTGGAGTAGCGGGTCTTGGCGATCCACGGGTACACCTTCTTGCCGGGTAGCTGGCCCCCCTCGCCGGGCTTGGCCCCCTGGGCCATCTTTATCTGGATGTCGTCGGCGTGGACGAGGTACTCGCTGGTGACCCCGAACCGGCCCGCCGCCACCTGGCGGATGGCACTGCGCCGGCTGTCGCCGTTGGGATCGGGCACGTTGCGCCCGGGATCTTCCCCGCCTTCCCCACTGTTGCTGCGAGCCCCGAGCCGGTTCATGGCGATAGCCAGAGTCTCGTGGGCCTCTTGGGAAATGGCGCCGTACGACATGGCCCCCGTGTTAAACCGCTTCACGATGGCCGGCACCGGCTCCACCTCGTCCAGCGGGACGGGCCGCCGCCCGGTCTCCTCGGCCGGGCGCAACCGGAGCAGGCCTCGCAAGGTGGCCAGGTGACGCGACTGGTCGTCCACCGCCTGGCTGTACTTCTTGAAGATCTTGTAGCTCTTGGCCCGGGTGGCGTGCTGCAGTTTGAAAACCGTGTCCGGGTTGAACAGGTGGTACTCGCCCTCCCGGCGCCACTGCCATTCACCGCCGGGCTCGAGGTCCCGGTGGGCCAGTTCAGCCGGACGGTCCGGCCAGGCGGCGCGGTGGCGGGCCAGCGCTTCACCGGCGATCTCTTCGAGCCCGATGCCCTCGATCTGGGTGGGCGTACCTTTGAAGTACTTCTCGACGATGTCGCTGGCCAGGCCCACGCCTTCGAAGACCTGGGCGCCCGTGTACGACGCAACAGTGGAAATGCCCATTTTGGACATCGTCTTGAGGACGCCTTTGGAGGCCGCTTTCACGTAGTTGTTGAGCGCCTTGCGGGGCGACATATCCGTTATCGCGCCCCGCCGCACCTGGTCGACGACCGTGTCGAAGGCGAGGTAAGGATTTATCGCCGCCGCCCCGTAACCGATCAAGCAGGCCATGTGGTGGACGGCGCGCGCTTCACCGGTCTCCACGATCAGGCCGACGCGTGTCCGCAACTTCTTGTCCACCAGGAAATGGTGGACCGCCGACACCAGGAGCAGCGCCGGGATGGGCACGAAATCTGCGTTGGCATGGCGGTCCGAAAGCACGATCACACTGGCCCCGCCCAGGACGGCTTCCTCCACCTCGGCACAAACCTGGTCCAGTGCCGCCCGGAGACGCTCGCCCGGGCCGGCCGGCCCCTGGGCGGCAAAGAGCCCGTCTATGGCGAAGCTGTGCCAGCCTGGCACCAGCCCGTCATCGTCCATGTAGACAAGGGTGGCCAGCTCGTCATTGGTGAGGACGGGCCCGGGCAGGATGATCTGGTGGCACGAGCGCGGGCCCGGTTCGAGCAGGTTGCCCTCCGGCCCGATCGACGACGACAGCGACGTAATGAGCTCTTCTCTGATGGCGTCCAGAGGCGGGTTGGTGACCTGAGCGAAAAGCTGCCGGAAATAGTCGTAAAGAAGCCGAGGCCGGCGAGACAGGACGGCCAGTGGCGTGTCATCGCCCATCGACGAGAGCGGTTCGGAGCCGTCCTTCACCATGGGCGCGAGGACGAGGCGGATTTCCTCCTCCGTGTAGCCGAACTGGCGCTGGAACGAGACGAGCCTCGAGTACTGGGGGGTCAGTGCCCGGCGCATGGGCAGGTCCTCGAGGTCGATAAGGCCGGCAGCCAACCAGGCCCCATAGGGGTGCTCGGCCGCCAGCGCGTCCTTGACCTCGTCGTCGTCGACTATGCGCCCGGCGACGGTGTCGACGAGGAACATGCGGCCCGGCTGAATCCGGCCCCGGAGCACAATTTTGGAGGCAGGAACGTCGAGCACGCCCACCTCCGACGCCAGGATGACAAGGTCGTCGTCGGTCACCCAGTAACGCAGTGGCCTGAAACCGTTGCGGTCCAACTGGGCGCCGATCAGTGTGCCGTCCGTGAAGGCTACCGCCGCCGGCCCGTCCCACGGTTCCATCAGGCACGAATGGAACTCGTAGAAGGCCCGCCTTTCCGGCGGGAGATCCAGTTTGTTTTCCCATGCTTCCGGGATCATCATGAGCACGGCGTGCGGGAGCGACCGGCCCCCGAGGTAGAGCAGCTCGAGCACCTCGTCGAAGCTCATCGAGTCGCTGCCGCCTGGCGTGACCACCGGGAAAATCCTGGAAATGTCGCCCGGGACCAGCCGGCTTTCGAGCATCGCCTCGCGCGTCCGCATCCAGTTGCGGTTGCCCTGCACGGTGTTGAACTCCCCGTTGTGGGCGACATACCTGTACGGGTGGGCCAGCGGCCAGCTCGGGAACGTGTTGGTCGAAAACCGAGCGTGGGCCAGGACCAGGCCGGACTCGAACAAAGGGTCCGAAAAGTCGTGGAAAAAGCCAGGTAGTTGGGGCGCCGTCAGCATCCCTTTATAAACCAGGGTGCGCGCCGACAGCGAGGGAAAATAAATACCCGGTATCTCGTGCTCCGCCCTTTTGCGCAACACGAAGGCCAGCCGCTCGAGCGCCATGCCACTCTGGCCCGCATCCCCTGTCACCACGACCTGGCGGAACGACGGCATAACGGCCTGGGCCGCGGCACCGGGCAGGCCGGCCTCGACCGGGACGTCGCGCCAAGCCAACACCGACAGGCCCTCCTGGCCGGCCAGATCCTCGAACCGCCGGCACACCTCGTCTGCGCCATCCCGGTCAATGGGCAGGAAAGCGATCCCGGTGGCGTAAGCGCCCGGCGCAGGGAGTTCCAGCCCGTAGGCCGCCCGCAAGAACCGGTCGGGGATCTGTACGAGTATTCCGGCCCCGTCCCCCGTCTCGGGGTCTGCGCCCTTCGCCCCCCGGTGCTCGAGGTGGCACAAACTGGCCAGGCCCATCTCAACCATGGCATGGCTCGGCCGCCCGTGCAGGTCCGCCACAAAAGCGACCCCACAGGCATCATGTTCGTACCCGGGCCGGTACAAGCCGGCCCCGCTGCCTCTGTCCAGACTGTTATGCCCCGCGTCCAGGTTGGGACCTGTCGCGTTCACGACCGCGGCCATGTGCCTCCAAATAGTTACGTCCAACGCTTCCGGTGCAGATCGGGACGACGCTGGCCCACACGGCACGCAACTAAGAGAGTCATCATACAGTCTGGACGGCGGCCAGAAGTAGCGCTTTACGATGGTCTTGGGGCTGGTGGAGGCCTACCTTCCACCGGGGTGGCTCCGTGACCTAATCGCCCTCCACGCCTGAATCGCCCTCCACCATCGCCTTAACCCGCTCCACCGGCACTTTCGGTTGGCGCTCGGCTGTCACCAGGCCGTTGCACTCCTGCTCG
>DATJUH010000170.1:0-12184 GCA_035502515.1 Acidimicrobiales bacterium | reverse complement strand
CTTTAGTAGCCGAGACAACCTCGCGCCGGTTGCTGAACTACGGGCTCAGCGCGGACCAAGTGGCCGCGTTGGGCTGGCTGGAGCCTTCCGGCAGGCCGTCCCGCAAGGCCTCGCCGACCTCCAGCGCGATGGAACATGGGGTGCGTTGGCATCATCGTCAGGTCGGCGACGCAGGCATGAAGCCTACACATCGCTCCCGCATTGCGCGGAGCCTCGTGTGAATCACGTTGACCACCCGAGTGTAATGGGCCTCTAACATCCCATCAACACGGCGCGAATACATCGAAGCTCCCAGAGAGACCGGCGCCCCGCGCTGAACTGCCGACTGTTAGTCGGAGCAGCGCCAGCTGTTCTTGTGATAGCCGAAGGTTTCGAAGTCGGCGATGTAGTAGTCGAAGACCCGCTGGGCGAGTTGATGGTCGTAGACAGCGGCAAGCGCCATCGGTCGGGTTGGGTTGAAAAGCCGCTTGGCGACGTCGATCACCTCGGTTGGAGCGCGGAGCCGGCCCAGGATGGCGGGAAATTCTTGGCCGAAGTGTTCGAACCGACCGACGACCTGATAGTCGATGACATCGGTGATGAGCAGATCGACTTGCCGGGCCCAGTGTTCATCGAAATCGAAAGCACCCTGTTTGTCGACCATGCATTCGACGGCGTCGCGAAACGCGATGGGGCCAGAGCGCTCGCCATCGACAACAGGATAACCGCAGGCCTCGCGTATCGATGCCCGCAGGTGCTTGTAGTGCGGGTCGCTCACGACCAATTTCGACTTCCACGCGGACACCAGTCGGCTGTACGGGTTGCGGACGAAGCTGAAACGCAGGTAGTCCGGCGATCGCAGCATCTCAACGATCTGGGCCGTTGGGTACGCCAACAGCGTGGGGCCGGCCCAGGGGGCGTGAACTTCGCTGAGCCGCTCGGGCTCGGGCGCGCATTCCTCCCAGGTCTGTAACGCCATCTTGATGGTCGTGCACGCCACCTTGGGGACCGTCATAGCCACGTACCGGTGCGCGATCGAGGCCCGGGAGTGGTAGTTCCAACTGGTGTGGCGTTCAATCCGAGCCAACTCGATCTTTTCGGCTAGGGCCAGCCCGTCGATGCCCAATTCCCCACGAAGCAGGGGAGCGCTGGCCCGTTTCCAAGCGCTCAGATGGTGATATGAGGTTCTCAAATGATGGTAGGAGGCCTTGGTCCCAATCCGGTTCGTTACCGACCGGGGCAGTAACTGTCGCCGGACCATCCGAACCATCGAATTCACGTGTATACCCTCCTAATTCACAACGCTTAAGCTAATGGTGAAGGCATTGCGACGGCCTGAAGTGAGCGTTCACACAGGAAAGAAGTCATCGGGCTAGCTAGTTACCTTAGCCAGAGCTATCGTGGTCACCGCAACTACCGTCGGCCGGGGCCGGCCTGTTACCTGATTGTTACCTGGAGATGGTCGTCAAAGCAGAAAAACGAGAAGATACCCACCAGTACGAAGGGAACAGAAGCCATCCGTGTCTCGGACAAACTTTTTGAAGGGCCGCGTCTAAGCGCCCCATTGGGGCGGGCTTAGGATAGCGAGGGAAGCGCGGAGGCCGTTGGGGTGGGCGAATAGCGTGTTGGCGAAGGCTGTTGCCGGTGGGGGGCGCACCTATCGGAACTCTACACCGCCCCCACAATACATCTAATGGTAGCAGGCGTGCGACCTGACGAACCCCTGGAAGGTCCTCCTGGGCTAGTGTCAGTCTGCACCGACAGCAAGAAACCCTTGTCGAGCATATCGGGCACCGCGGTATCGATGGAGGGTCGAACTTGCGGGCGAAGAGTTTTACCCGGCTTGCCGGCAACTCCCGTGCTCGTCCCTTCCCGACGGCGAGTAGCCCTTCGGCGTCCGCAATTGTGAAGGTCTTTGGGTGGGAACACCACGCCGCACCAATCCGGTTATCAGAGGTTATCGGTGGGCACAGACAGGTCCATCGGTGATGTCGCCGACAAGATAGTAAAGAAAAGTTCACCGGGGACCCAAGTACGGCGGAAGAACTTGATCAGGCTGCAGCCGTCAACTTCTGGAACAACCCGGCCAACTGGGCTGCGCAGCGCTGGGCGTCGAAATCCTGGACCACCTTGCCCCGCCCTGCCATGCCCATGCTTTGACGCTCCTGTGGCGACGATGCCAGCCGCTCCAGGGCGGCCACTAGCTCGGCCACGTTTCCGGGCGCGACAAGGAGCCCCGAGACGCCTTCTTCTACCAGTTCGGGTACGCCGGCAATTCGGGTCGCCACCACAGGTCGACCACTCGCCATTGCTTCCATTAGAACTATAGGAATGCCTTCGGCGAAGCTGGGCAGACAGAACACATCGGCCGCGGCGTAGTAACTTGCCATCTCGTCCTGCCCGACTGCGCCCTCGAACCTCACGCGGTCCGTCATCCCGAGGCGCTCGGTTCGCCGGTGCAGCCTGTCCCTCATCGGACCTTCCCCCACCAGCAGCAGACGCCCATCGATCCCTCGGTCAGACACAAGCTTGACAGCGCTCAGCAGGACTTCCAAACCCTTCTGAGCGGCTAGCCTGGCGACGCACAGGACTACGAGCCCCGGCCCTTGGCGCGGCGGCTGGAGCGGGTAGCGGCTCAGGTCGGCGCCACAGTGGACTACCTCCAGCTTTTCCCAATGCTCCGGCTGGCTCACGTACATCAGCTGCGAACGCGTGAACTCGCTGATGCAAACAACGAGATCGGCGTGAGCGACTTTACGGGCCAGGTTGAACCGCCCGACGTCGAACAACTCCGTGGGCCCGTGCATGGTGAAGCTCCATCGCCACGTTTTGGTCCCCTCCGCCAAATCCCCGAACTCCGTCGCCCACCAGCAAATGTCGGCAGCGACGTTGGCCAGATGGGCATGCAGATGACGCGTACCCAAATGCTTGGCATGGTCCCATAACGCAATGGCTTCCGCGAAATAAAACAGTTGCCACAAAGGCCCACGAAAGTCGTCGGGGGCGGCCCTCAGTGCTTTACCCAAAGTGCGTAAATAAGCAGCCGGGTGCCGTAGGACAGCGCCGGCATGGACGCGCAGAAATGGCCCGAGTTTTAGGGGGAAGATGTTCCAAGTGCGTTCGGCCTCACGGCGGTCGACTTCGGCCAGCAGGCTGGCTTCGTCCGCCTTGTGGACGGAAACGGTGTCGACCTCCGCCCCGGCGGCCCGCAGCCCCAGGATCTCCCGCATGACAAAAGTGTGGGACAACGCCGGGTAATGGCTCGTTACGTAACAAACGCGGGCATGTTTCGAGGCCACTGGCGTTTCTTGGGACGAGCCATTGTGGGCGGCCAATGCCCGGGCACTATTGTCTCGTTCCCAGGTCGAAGAAGGTCGCCCGTAGGCCCAGCCTTTGGCCAAGATATTGACCCCGGCATAAACGGCCACGGCCGGCGCCTGCGCCGGTGCCAGCGCTCGGCGGAGAACGCTCTTCAGCCCCGACGGGGGCGCCTCGGCTCGCGCCAATCCAGACTCCGCCAGCTCCCGATTGCCCCGGTAGGCCCGTGCCCTCATGGCCAGCACGCCGCGCAGGTTGGCGGGAGGATGGACCACGAAGTGGGCGCCGGCCACCGATTTGCGCTCCGGTCGCTCGAAGAGTTGCTGGACGAACTGGTCGTCGGCGATCAGCTCGGGAAAGGCGCCGAAGCGGCGCCGGCCCTGCTCCGACAGGGCGTACACGCCGGTGCCCACCATGTCCTGTGAGAAATACGGGACGCCCTCCAGGACGGCGTAGAACGCCCGCACCGCCCAGGGACGGGACTTCAAGTCGAACAAGGGCCTGGGTGCGGCACAGAGTACGCCATCGTCTTGCAGCGCCCGGGCGACGGACAACAACGCCGGGTAGGTCAGCTCCACGTCGGCGTCGACGTAAAAACGGGGGAAGTAGGTCGCGTGGTCGTCGCCGGCGTTGAGCGCCGCCACCTTGGACGCCACGGAGATCTCTATCACTTTGGCGTCTGGAGCGGCTCGTCGCGCCATCTCAGCTGTCTCGTCCTCGCACCCGTTGCAGACCACGAGGACCTCAAGTTCTCCTGGGGGGGCTCCCGCCAGCAGGCTGACAAGACATCGGCCGATGACGGCCTCTTCGTTGTGTGCTGGTATCACTACCGAGAAAGGCATGTGCTCCTCAAGGACCGGGCCGTACCCGGGCCACTTTCAAGTCGTAGAAGGTCACCCGGTAATGGCCCGAGTGGGAGATTATGTCGTTTTCGTGCAGCACGAAGGAGTCGATCGATGGCGGTGTGAAGAGTGCCGAGTAACCCACCGTGGACGGCCAGCGAAGGACATGCAGGTCGCCGGCGGTGGCTGCGATGAAACGGTAACTGGCCGATGGCGTCTGCATTTCGATTGCCGGCGCCTTCAGCACAAAATTCTCGAGACGATACGCCATCGAGGAGCCAACGCCGGAAAAAGTGGCAATGACCGCGCTTCCAGGAGGAGTCTGTGGCATTGCGACGGTTTGCCCGAAGGCGGCAGTAATGGACTCCGTGCGAACCAGGTGGCCGCAGCGGTTAGGCACGCGGACGAGAAGCTGCCACTCCGAAGTGGATTCGGCCTGGACATATCGGCACATTCTTACGACCATGGTGGATGGAGCTCCGAAAAACGGGTCATGGAGGAACTCTGAAAAATAGACCGCGGTCGGTTGGACCAGCATGCGCGACGGGGCCGATGCCGACCGCAGGAAAGACGCGTCGAGGTCGTCGAGCGAAGCCTCGTATGCGCTGTATTGCTGCAGCACCGGTTCAGGATCCCATTTGAAGTCCCCGAACGCCCAAGCCACTGTATTCTCCCACGGCTCGATCGCCACAGTTTGGCCTCGAAGCCGCTGCAGCATCGAAGCAGGGATCGCGTAGCCGGCTTCGAGGGCGGTGCGGGCGCCGTCGATGACGCCCCCTGGGTTGAGCGTTTGCCTCACCCCGGAGACGAAGCCGCTGGCATCACGAGGGATATGCAGGGGGTTCGCGGCTACGACGTCGGCCACGCGCCAGCCGATAACGACAACGAGCGCGAGAGCTCCCACCAACAGGGCTACCGAGCGCCTTTCTTGGCGGACCGGCCATTCCGCCTTCAGTCCGCCCCACGGCGCCCCGACCAACGCGATCATCATGAGCCCGAAGAATTCCCAGTCGTGGGTGTCGTGACGGACGAACCCCTCCTTGAAGGCGACCCAGGTAAAGCCCAAGTAGATCAATGCGGTGGCCGATTTAGTTCGCCACGTACTGTGGCGCAAGCCAAGCCATAAACACAGTGCGAGGCAGACCAAAACAACTGCTGCGTAAAACCACTCGTGCAGCCGTCCCTGCTCGTAGGACATGGCGCCGGCGTAGCCAGCTGCGACAGCGATCGACATGCGCAAATAGACGAAAAGGTTGCTGAGCGGGTTGCCGGTCCCGATCCAGATGAGCACCAGAGAGGCGGATAGGGATGCTGCCAGAGCGACCGCGGCGGTTTTCCACCTCGGCGTGGCGGCCACGACCATCACTCCTACCCAGAAGCTCAGGAGCCCGACCGAGGGCTTGAGCAACACCCCCGCACCGGCGAGCGCTCCGAGCGCAGCCGCCGGCAGCCAAACGGTGCGCATGCCGTCAGACCCGAGAGCCAAGAGCCCAATCAGCAAAATGCAGCCCATCAACAGATCGGCCGGGTCGACAAGGAAGATGGCCGAAGTTCCAACAATGTACGCCACGAGGATGGACCAGAGGCCCCCGAACTTGGGTTGGCTTGTCCGGAGCAGCAGCCCGAAGAGGAGCGTGCGCGACGCCCACAGGAAGAGCAGACTGAGGGCCGCCGTGCTCTGGGAGTACAGAGTGGGGACCGTCAGGAAGCCCAGTGGCCCATAAGTGAAGTCGATGCTGGGGCCCCAATGGAGCCGCTGCAAAAAGGCCATGGCCAGGCCCGCCTGCCAGGAAGGGTCGAGCCCTGACTTTGGGACCAGGTCGGTGACCGGCCAGCTGACGACTGTCAGGATCAAAGCGGTAACTGTCGTCGGGAGAACTCGCCCCGCGGCAAGTGCTCGCTCAATTTGGAGGTAGCGGCTCCTCGCAACGAGTGCTCGCCCCTGGGGGAGCATGAGAGTCGTCTGGTCGGCCTGCGGTTCGGTGTCCACTACTGGGTTTATTCCTACCCAGATCTCCCGGCCTGGATTGGGCCCTCCGACGTGGCTGGGGGGCCAGCTTCCCTACCTGGTTGGTACCCGGTGAAGTCAAACCCCCCCAATGACTTCTACGTTGCAGGTGGGGCCGACGGCGGCAGCAAGGCGGGCATCAGTGGTCACCAACACGGCATCAAGCGCCTCTGCCAGCGCTACATACAGGGCGTCCCGGCCGCGCACTGTAGCCCGCAGCTCCCAAGCCCGAGCGAGCAGCCGTCGGTGGCCAAACCGCTCTCCGGGCCAGTCCTGAAGGTCTTCGACCGCTTGGGCGGCCGCCGTCCCGTCCAGGTGCCCTTGCTGGTGTGCCCGGCGGATCACACCGAAGACCTCGACGTCGATGACATGCGGTGCTGCCTGGTCCCGGTCAGTGCCGAGCCGTGCTCGTACCTCCTCCGAGCCTGAGCCCCCGACGAGCACCTCGGCCAGGCAGGAGGCGTCAACCACCAGCACCCGGCCAAGCCCCGCGCTGCTCGTCAAGGACAGCCAATACTTCGACGCGCCCGATGGGGGCCGAACGCCGGCGGGTACGCCTCAGCCAATCTTCCACGCTGGGCCGCGCCGCCAGCCGCACCGCCTCGGCCCGCAGCAACTCGGGCACGCTGACGCCCGCCTCGGCCGCTCGCTGGGCGAGCCTGGTGTACACGTCGTCGTCTAGGTCGCGAATCTGTACAGTTTTCGGCACGTCCTCATCGTACATGCGTGATTGCACCGCGTCATGCATGTTTGCATGGCACCAGCTGAGCCGGCGCCGGTCCGCCCTGGACTGGTAAGGGCTTCCGACTGGGCGGCGGACACCGGGTAGTAGTCTTCCCCCAATGGGCATAAGGGAAGTCCTCGGGCACACGCGCGTCGCGTGGTGGGCCGGGACGGAGGCCCACGACCCGCTGGCCGCCTTGACCGGCTCCTTCTTAAGAGTGGAGCTGCAGTCCCGGTGCCCGGGCTTGGCGCCTTTCCTCGTTTATGGCAACGAGGCCTTATGGTCCGATCCGGGCTTCACGGGTGAACCTGCGGCGCGATGTCCGGCTGGTGGCCTTAGCCGCGAGTACTCCAATGCGGTCGATGTCTTCGTGGCCTCCGGCAGCCCGGACGGCGGGGGGACCGAGATGGCGCAGGCCTTGGCCGACGCCGGCACGCCCATGGTGGCGGTCGCCCCGCAGGAAGCTTGGGGGTTGGAGGCCCATCGGAGCGTCGGCTCGCCCTTCGCCGTGCCCGAGCCCGTGCTGCTGGCGCCCCGCCACCTGCCCCGCTCCCTTTTGGAAGCGCGGGCCGCCTACCTGAGGGTGGTCGAAGGCCTGCCCGAGCACTACGTGCTCGTCGAGGGCAGCGTCCTATCGAGCGACGACAGTGGTTCGCCCGCTAATACCGGCGTGCCTGCTGACCTCGACCTGGCCTTGAGCCGGTTGGCGGACGGGGCAGGTGGGGACGGCCGGCGCGCCGAGGTGGTCTGGTTGGCGCCGGGGCCAATTGGCGACGACCCCAAGGCCGAAGCCGCCCTGCGCGAACGCCGGGCGGAGATGGAGGAAGGTCGCTACCAGCCCGAGGACTGGCCAGGTCACCCCTGGCGGCCTCAGCCTGAGCTGCGGATAACGAGCCCGGTCGATGTGGCGGCGGCGGTGGCCGCCGCTGGTGCCGTCGTAGCCCACAGCGGGGCCATGCTGGCCATCGCCTGGGCGCTCGGCGTCCCTCATGTCGCGCTGGGGCCGGAAGAGAGCCCGCCCAGCGCCTTCGCCGCCTGGACCGGAGACGCGAGCGCTCTCGCCGCCGACCCGGCGCAAATTATCGCCACGATCCCCAATATTTTTGCCCGGACGGGAAGGCCGCCCGGCTTCAAACGACTGGAGGCGACGTTGGACCAGTCCCTCGACGAATCGGCCGAGATGCTGAAAAAAACGGCGGCCGATACTTCGGCGAGCCGCACCGGCAGCCGGCACGGAGGTGCCGGGCTGGCAGGGGCCAGTCTCGACGCCCGGCTCCACGAACTGCAGGCGGTCAACGAGGCTCTCCGGGAGCGCCTGGCGGCCGAGAGGCTGCGGTTCGGCGAGCGCGCCGCCCAGCTTGAAAAGGCGGCCAATACGAGTGTCGAGGCGGCCATAAAGGCTGTGCACGGCCAGGATCTCATCGTCCGCCGGCGCCTGGAGATCGCCGAAAAGGAGTTGAGACGCCTTCAGGAGGAGACGGCCGAACAACAAGCCGAGCTCCGGGCCCTCCACGGGACGATGACGATGCGAGTGCTCGGGCCGGCGCGAGAGGCCTATGAGCGCATGCGAAAGGCACCACACTGAGCGAGCCCGGCCAGCTCTCGGTAGCCCGATCCGGTCCCAACCACACCCTCGAAGCCGAACTGGCTTCCTGGGCGGCGGCGAAGGCGCCCTCGCCTCGCGCCGTCGTAGTGGCCGGGGGCGACGAGGGAGAGGTGCCGGAACAGGCCCTGGTCGACCTTCTCTGCGGCCCGCTCGGGATCGGCGCCGTCGTGCCCATGCTTTTCGACGTCCACGGCCGGGTGGCCGAGGCCGGGACCTTTGCCGGCCGGGCGGGCTCTCCCTTCAATACGGGGGCACCTTTTAATACTGGCGCGCCACTCCCGGCCCCCGAACATTCGTTCCGCCGCGACGTCCCCGGCACCGCCTCGGCTGTCGTAGCCGTTTCTTCAGAGGCCGTCGACGGTTTCCCGCTGGATGCGCACCGGCCTGACCCCAGGACGCTCGTGCGTGACCTGGTCGAGCATGTTCGGGCCCGGGGGTTGCGGGTGGTCTACGAACCCTCCTGGAGGGCCCCGGCGCCGGAGGGGTTCTCGCCGCCGCCCGGGGCGAACGGTCCGCGCCGGTGGGCCGAGCGAGACGAGGCCACCCCGACCAGGGTGCTGGTCGTGACAAGCACCATCCCGGGAACGCTGGTCGGCCCCGAGGGCCTGGTCGAAATGGTCGGGTCGCTGGCCCAGTCGCCCGGTACGCGAGTCACCCTGGCCAGCGCCGACGGCTTCGAGGCGCGCCGCTTTTCGGGGTACTACCAGCGCCAAGGAATCGAGGTCGTAAGCGGCCCCACCGATTGGCCGCAGTGGTGCGACGACCGGCGGTACCACTATTCCCACGTCTTGGTAAGTGACGAAGGCCTAACGACCCGGCTCTGGTCGCTGGTACGCGCCACCCAGCCACAGGCGTTTTGCGTTCTCTACAGCGATCGCCTCCCGTTCCGGAGGAGCCAGGCGCTCGGGCAGGCATCCCGGCGTACGGAGGGCACCGAGACCGTGGCCCAGGTCTGGCACACCCGTCTTCTACGGGAGCTCGAAGGCGTCCACGCCGCCTGGTGCGCCAATGCCTCTGATGCGAACCTCCTGGCCGGCCTCGCACCGGAGTTGAACGTGGCCCGCATCGGACCGGCGCTCCCACGCCAAGAGGTGGGGAAAGGCTTTGCCGACCGGGAAGGCGTAGTACTGGTGGCGACGGACAACTTCGATGCTGCCGGGGACGCCGAAGAGCCGGTCCTGCGGGCTCTCGAGGAACTGGTGCCCTCATGGCGCCGGCGCGACCTCAACCTGCGCGTGCGGGTGATCAGCGACTGGCCGACACCCGGCCTGGCCCTCGCCGCTTCCAGGGCCGGCGCCGACATCGTGCCTTCGGACGGCGACCTGGTCAACGCCCTCAGCACCGCCAGGCTGGCCATCGGTGCTGTCCGTCACGGCACCAGCGCGTCGTCCTGGGCCCCGGCGGCGCTGGCTGCCGGTACACCGTGGCTGGTGACGGCCAAGGCGCTGGAAGGTACCGACCTTTCCGACTTCGAGGCCGCCGCCGTCCCCGACGTCCCGACAATGGCCTACCGGGGCTGGCCGTTGCTGTCGGACGAGACGGCGTGGAACGAACAGGCGGCCCTCCTTCGCCGGCAGGTCTCGGCTCTGGGGGAACGCAGGCAGGCAATGTTGAGGACGTCCCTCACTTCGGCCGGGATCGACCCGCCGGAAGGGCCCCTGTGGCCGGTGGAACGCTGGCAGGCGCACCCGGCTACGCCGCAGGTGAAGGTGGCCCTGCGCCCTCCCGCGGTGGCCGACCCGCCCGCCATTTTCGTCCCCGACAGCCTGACCGAAGACGAACGTTACGAGCTCTGGCACGAACGGCGGGGCCCGACGCCCGAGGTCGTCTCGGCCATCGCGGCTGAAGCAGCCGAAGCTAGCTACCAACCGACGATCTCGTTACTGATGCCGGTGTGCGACACGGACCCATGGATGCTGGAGGCGGCGGCACAGTCCGTGTTGGCGCAGCCTTACGCAAACTGGCAGTTGTGCATGGCCGACGACGCCTCCCGCCGGCCCGAGACGCTGGCCGCCATCGAGTCCCTGGTGGGGCGCGACCGCCGCATTTTCACCACGCGCCTCAGCAAACGCTCAGGTATATCTGCCGCCACCAACGCCGCCCTTAGCCTGGCCACCGGCGACTATGTCGCTTTCCTCGACCACGACGATGTTTTGAAGCCTCATGCCCTGGCCCAGGTCGTGCGTTGGCTCGACGCCGACCCGTCGCTCGACCTGCTTTACAGCGATGAGGACAAGCTCGACCCCGCCGGCCGCCTGACCGATGCCCGCTGGAAGCCCGATTGGTCGCCCAACCTGCTCCTTTGCCAGAACTACGTATGCCACCTCCTGGTCCTCCGGCGCTCTTTGGTCGAAAAGCTGGGCGGTTTGCGGAGCGACTTCGACGGCAGCCAGGACTACGACCTGGTGCTGCGGGTGGCCGACGTGACTGACCGCATCGCCCACATCCCCGATTCGCTGTACAGCTGGCGCCAGCACCCGCAGTCGGCGGCGGCGGCAGGGGAGCACAAGCCCTGGGCCTGGCTGGCGGCCCACCGCGCCCTCGGCGACTGGTTGCGCCGGCGGGAGGACGGGGGCGGCACGGCCGGGTGGACCGAAGAGGGCGCCTGGTTCGACGTGCACAGAGTCAGGTTCCGGCGCTACGGCGAGCCGAAGGTGAGCATCATCATCCCGACCCGCAATGGGCGCCACCTGCTCGAGCCCTGCATCGAGAGCCTGGTCCGCAACACGGTCTACGACAATTTCGAGATCGTCGTGGTCGACAACCAGAGCGACGACCTGGAGACCCTCGAGTTCCTCGGCGCCCTGCCCGGGCGGGTGCTGCGCTACCCGCACGAGTTCAACTACCCGCGGCAGCTCAACATGGCCGCAGCCGCGGTGGACAGCGACCTCTTGGTCTTTTTGAACAACGACACCGAGGTGGTGACGGCCGACTGGCTCGACCGGCTCATCGAGCAGGCCATGAGGCCCGAAGTGGGCGCCGTCGGGCCCCGGCTCCGTTTTCCGAACGGCGATATCCAGCACGAGGGCATCCTCATCGGGGCCTGGCGGGGCCACGCCAACTCCATCGAGTGGGGCCAGTGGTGGCGGATGGGCGACCTGCTCCGCGATGTAACTGCCGTGACCGGCGCCTGCATGGCGGTACGGCCCGGGGTCTTTTGGCGAGTGGGGGGCTACGACGAGCGCCTTCGGGTGGCTTACAACGATGTAGACTTCTGTTTGCGATTGCACCAAGCTGGTTACCAGGTGGTTTTCGAGCCTGATGCAGAGCTTTACCACGCTGAGGGCTCGACCCGCGGGCTGGTCGAAGACCCTGAGGACGCGCCCTTGTTCAACGAACGCTGGCGGCCACGGTCGTCGTGCGACCCCTATTACAACCCGAATTTGAACCGCAACCGACTTTTGTTCAAGACCGAGCCATGAGCGACATTGGCGCGGGGCCCGAGCCGGTCGAGCCATTCCAGGGCGTGGCAGGTGAAGCTCCGCTTGACGCGTGGCCGTCGGAGCCCAAGGCGAACGGCGCTTCTGTTCAGAGCAACGGCAATGGTAACGGCAAGCGCAGGCCCCGTGGCTCCCGGACACCACGCACCGTCACTACGTCGGCGGACCATGCCATCAGCTTCCGGGAGTACCTGCAGTACCGGGAACTGTTCCACAACCTGACACTGAGGGAACTGCGCTCGAAGTACAAGCGCTCGGTTATCGGCT
>DATJUH010000169.1:0-7541 GCA_035502515.1 Acidimicrobiales bacterium | reverse complement strand
ATCCCAACATCGACGTGGGCGGCGCACGTTTTCTGCTGCTCTTGCCGAGTGGCCAAGAAGGCGCCCAGCACCTCACCGACGGCCACGTCTCGACGCTGATGGGTCTTCGTGGGACCCTCCGACACCCGCGAACCGATCACCGTGAGCGACCGGGCGATCCGAAGCGTACGACGCGTCCAGTCGATGTCCGACCAGCGAAGGGCGCACAACTCGCCACGGCGTGCCCCGGTTATGGCCGCAAGGGCTATTGCAGCAGCCAGTGACGGGTTGTGGACTTCAGCCGCGACCAGGAGCCTCTGCACGTCGTTTGAGCTTGGTGCGGTGGCAGATGACCGGACTGGCCCTGGTGACGTAGCACGATCAGCCGGGTTGGAGGAGACAAGGCCCCGCTTGACGGCGCGTCCCAGCGCGACGTGGAGCAGCGAATGGTGCCGACGGACCGAGGCGTCCGACAACCCCCGCTCGCCGAGGCGCTTATAAAACGAATCGAGCTGGCGAGCCGACAGCCGGTCAAGTCGGACGGCGCCAATGGCCGGCTTGATGTTCTTGTCGGCCATCCTGCGGTACTCCCGCAACGTGTAGGCCGATCGGTGTGGTCCGACGTCGTCGAGCCACCGGTCAAGCAACTCGCCTACGCTCAGAGGGTGACCCGGGACGAGCCGTCCACTATCTACGTCGGCAACGAGGTTTGCCAACGCGCTCTGGGCCGCCCGCTTCCCACCAACCACGGTACGGCTGACCCAGCGGACCTTGCCGCCCTCCCTGCCAGCGTAGACACGGACCCGCCAGCGTCCGGGCCCACGTGGCTCGATGACCCCACGCACCGCGGCTCCTCCCGTTCACTTCGAGATGACAAAGTTACCCAAGAGTTACCCAAAGCAGGTTACACGAGGAGCTGGTTGATGTAAACTACCAGTTCAGGACCACTTGGAGGGATGCGAGAGTGGCCGAATCGGACGGTCTCGAAAACCGTTGTGGGTGTACGCCCACCGTGGGTTCAAATCCCACTCCCTCCGCCGCGCTGACCAGGCCAAATAGGGGCTAATCAGCCCCCGTGGTCACAGATCGGTCACAGAAATCCTCAGAACCGACCAGAGCGGCAGCGAAGGCGTCCAGGTCGGCCTGGTCCTGGCCCAGGAGCACGTGAACACAGAGCGACAGCGTGATGGTAGGGGTCGGGTGCCCGAGCCCTCTGGCAGACGGTTTTGGGCGCGACCCCCACCCCGAAGAACCAGTCGCCGGGGAGTGGCACCGGCCGTGGACCCGCATGTTCAGACACCCCGGCTCCCGTGAGGCCCGGCTTCACCTCCCCGGTGACGATGCCCCCTCGAAGGCCTGAGTCTCCCGGTAGCCGAGGGGCCCCTCCCCAGAGAGCAGGCCTCCGTCACACCCCCGGCCCAAGCTCAGGGCCCCATCGCCTCGCGCCGGGGGTCGAGGGCAAGCCCGACCACAGGCACGGCTGCGCCCCGCCCGTGGGCCAATTAGCCCGGCACGCCCCCTGTCATCGATGCTGCCGTCGTTCGCTACGGCTCGTCGCGGGGCCTCGATGCGCCCGTCGGGTAGGCGCGTGGGCTCAAACATTCGTGGTCACACTAGGTCGCAGAAGTCACGGCGCCCGGTGGCAGCGAACAGCATGGCCCAACAACGTCACCCTCCTGACGTGGCCAAGCATCACATTACGGCGCCCCGTGTCACCACCCGGCACACTCTCGACAGAGTTGAAATCCCGCTCCCCTCCGTTCAATCCTTTGGCCTGAAAATCGAGGGGTGCCGTGGACGGCCCATTTGAAGCCTCCCTGCCGGCCAAACTTCTCTGAGGCACATGGGTGGGCCGCCGGTTTTTCTCTGAGGTCGGCTTTCCTCTCCTCTGAAGAAATGAAAATGGGTGGCTCGCCGCCGGCATCCTGGGCGAGACTCCTGCATATGGCTGAGCTCGAGTTGAGGCAGGTCCCGGCGTCAGAAGCGCTGGCCTTCGCCCGGACGACAGAGATGGGTTTCGGCAACGTAGCTACGGACGAGGACGCCGAAGCGAGCGCCACGGAGATCTTTGACCCTGAGTGGGCCATCGGTGTCTATGACGCCGGGCAGATCGTGGCCACCGCCGGCGCCGTGCCCATGGAGCTCACCCTGCCGGCCGGCCCGGGGCGACCATTCCCGGCCGTGGCCGTTCCCGGAGTGACCGCCGTGGCCGTGCTCCCCACCCATCGCCGGCAAGGCCTGCTCAACCGGATGATGGCCCACCAGCTCGATCAGTTCCGTGAACGCGAAGTGCCCCTCGCCATCCTGACCGCCTCGGAGTCGATCATCTACGGCCGTTACGGCTACGGCCTGGCCTCGAGTTCCCAGTCTGTCAGTATCGCCACCAGGCGGTCCGCCTTCGTCGGCCCCACCAACGACACCGAGCCGGCCGCCGCCGGCCGCATGCGCCTGGTCAGCGCCACTGAAGCCCCGAAGATCCTGCCGGCCATTCATGAACAGGCCCGCCGGCTGAGGCCCGGTGAGATCACCCGGTCGAAGGACGTTTGGCACCTGGTGTTCCGCGACCCCGAGCGCCACCGTCACGGGGCCGCGGCCCGCACATATGTGGTACATGAAAGCGAAGGCGGGGTCCCGGACGGTTACGCCAGTTACCGCTACCGCCACAACTGGAGGGAAAGCCTGCCGTCGCACACCATTTCAGTAGAGGACCTGTACGCGACGTCGCCCTCCGTGGATGCCGCTCTCTGGCGCTTTGTCCTTGACATAGACCTGGTAGAAGAGGTCACGGCCGGCCTGAGGCCGCTCGACGAGCCGCTGCGCTGGCGCCTGGCCGAGCCTCGCCGGCTCCGCACGACCGGTATCACCGACTTCCTCTGGGCCCGGCTCGTCGATATACCGGCGGCATTAGCAGCTCGCGGTTATAACGCCGAGACAGAGCTGGTATTGCAAGTCGAAGGACCATCGACCGAGCGGGTCGTCCTGGCCACAGCGGCAACCGGCGGTAGTTGCCGTCGCGCCGGCGACGGCGACCACACCGATCTCGTGCTCGGCCTCAGCCAGCTCGGGGCCATTTTCCTCGGCGGGTGCCCGCCTTCTGTCCTGGGCCGTGCCGGGCAGATCGAAGAACAGCGGCCCGGCGCGTTGGCCCGGGCCGACGCCGCCTTTGCCAGCCCTCTCCTGCCCTTCTGCGGGACGCATTTTTGAGAGCCGGCGCAGTAATTCGCTTGACGGCGCCGTCCACGCGATATCTACTTTCATGACGCCGTAACACTGCGGCCGAATTAAACAAGCCCTGCCCCGAGAAAACCGGCGCGCTCGAACACGACCGTGGTGCCGAGCGCGCCGGTCGCCCGAAGGCGTTACTGATGAGAGGTGGTGACCAATGACTGAGCCTGAGACCGTCGTTGTGTCGCGCCTCGCCGTCGGCTGACCTGACACCAGCCTCCGAGCGAGACGCGCTGGTCCCGGAGAAAACGCTCCGGCAGCAACGTCCTGTCTCTATTCCGGAGGTATCACCTTGTCTTACAAAGGTTCTCGTCAGCGCGCCCGCCAACGCGGTGGAGGGTCGTTCCGCTGCCGTCATTGCCTGCTCGACGTCCCCGCAGAGGCGCCGGGCACAAACCACCGCAACCACTGTCCAGGCTGTTTGTGGAGCCGTCACCTCGACACGAACGTCCCCGGCGACCGCAGCGCAGATTGCGGATCGTCAATGGAGCCGATCGCGGTGACGGTCCGCGGCGACGGAGAGTGGGTACTGGTACATAGGTGCCTGTCATGCGACGTGGTCCACTTAAACCGAAGCGCCGGGGATGACAACCCCCTGCTGCTACTGCGCCTGGCCGTCAGGCCGCTGGCGCAGCCGCCGTTCCCACTGGAACACCTGGGCCAATTGTGAGGCGGCGTCCGCGGCCCGGCAGTCCGGGTGGGCGGTCGCCGTACCGCCAACCAGTACCTGGCTGCGGACGCCCGGAGGCGGCAGGAAGAACTGGCCGCGCCGTGGTCGTTGGCCGCGACCGGACCGTCCTCGGGACATGAAGACACACTGGACCTCATGTTCATGTGCTGCCACCCGGCCCTGACATCATCGTCGGCCACTCTTGCCCTGCGGGGGTCGGGTCAGTAGAGCGCGCCGAACATTCAAGCCAAACGTTCAAGCCAAACATTCAAGGGGCATCTCGCGAACCAAGACACCGTCAAGACTGTGCTGAACGACCCACTGGCTCAGCAGTTCCTGGCCTCGTCCGTACCCGCCCGGCTGGCGTACACGGCACTGGACGGCAAGCCCCGGGTAGTCGCGATCGGTTCCTGTGGGACGGCGCCAGGTTTGTCATCTGCACAGTGCCGGGCTCTCCGAAGGTACGAGCTCTGGAGGCGCGACCGGACGTGGCCATGACGATCGATACGGAAACGTGGCCGCCCAATGCGCTGCTGGTTCGCGGCCAGGCCACCGCCGAGCTGGTGGCCGGCGTGCCGCCGGAGTACCTGGAAGCATCCAGGAAAGTCGTCCCTGCTGAATGGGAGGGGTTCGAGGACGGGGTACGGGCGCTCTATAAGGAGACGACCCGCATCGTGGTCACGCCTCACTGGGCCAAAGTGCTCGACTTCGTGACCCGTCTGCCCAGCCCGGTCGAGAAACTCATCCGGCAGACATCTGCGCGAGACGCCTGAGCCTGACGCCCTCCCGGTCATCATGTGTCCGTCCTGGCCACAGCGCTAATTTGCCTTCACTGCATCATTTACCAGCCTGCAATGATACATTGACTGCAACATGGCTGACACGACAGGCGAGACCGCGTCGACGGGCCCCTCCGGTTCACTGCGGGAGCGGAAGAAACTGGCCACTCGTCGCGCCCTCCAGAGGGTCGCCCTCGACCTCGTCGCGGAGCGCGGCTATTCGCGGGTCACCGTAGAGGACATCGCCGAAGCGGCCGAGGTTTCCCCCCGCACCTTCTTCAACTACTTTCCCTCCAAGGAAGCGGCGGTGCTTGGGGCCGACCCCGAGCGAGTCGAAAGAATGCACCGGCGCATCGTGGCCGAGCCACCGGAGAAGAGCCCGCTCGAAGCGCTGCGTTCAGTCATGGTCGAAGAGGTCCGCCAGCTGGCGGAGGAACTGACGGAACTCGGGGGAGAACCGGCCGGCTGGATCTGCCGGATGAAGCTGGCCCTGATCGACCCGCAGCTGAAAGCGGCCCAAGCAGCCCATATGACCCAGTTCGAGCACGCCGTCGTGGCTGCCCTGGCCGAGCGTCTCGGGACGGACCCCGGGCGAGACCCTTACCCGGTCTTGCTCGGCAGCACAGCGGTAGGGTTGATGCGGGCGGTCATCCTCATCTGGGCCGGCCTGGGGGAAGCAATGGCCCTCGACACTCTCACCGACTCCGCCTTCCAGGCACTCGCCCATGGCCTCCCACCGGACTGGAGGTGGGGTTTATGACCCTCCATAAAAGACTCGAGGAAGAAAAGGATTTTGCCAAGTGAGCTCGACCAACTCTCCTGACAACGGCGGGGCGCCCGGAGGCACCGGCCAGTCCGCGGTGATGACGCCTCAACCCGGCCAGGCCATCATGGGTCTCAGCCATCGGCGGGTGCTGCTCATAATCGGCGCCCTGATGCTGGGCATGCTCCTGGCCGCCCTCGACCAGACCATCGTCTCGACGGCTCTGCCGACCATCGTCGGCGACCTTGGGGGTGGCGCCCATATCGCCTGGGTGGTCACGGCTTACTTGCTGGCCGCCACCGTCTCGACGCCACTGTGGGGAAAGCTCGGGGACCAGTACGGGCGGAAGATGTTTTTCCAGGCCTCGATTGTGATCTTCCTGCTTGGCTCGGTCTTTTCCGGCCTCAGCCACTCGATGATGGAGTTGATCCTCTTCCGGGCTGTCCAGGGCCTTGGCGGTGGCGGCCTGATGGTCGGGGCGCAGGCCATCGTCGGCGACGTCGTCTCACCCCGGGAGCGGGGCCGCTACGTCGGCCTCTTCGGTGCCGTGTTCGGCGTAGCCAGCATCGTCGGCCCGTTGCTCGGTGGCGTTTTCGTCGACGACCTCTCCTGGCGCTGGATTTTCTACATCAACCTGCCGATCGGTGCCATCGCCCTCTTCGTCGTCGCCAGCCAGGTCCCGGGCCACCTGACCAAGGTCAGCCACGTGATCGACTACCTAGGCGCAGTAACGCTCACTCTGGCCGCCAGTTCGCTGGTGCTCTTCACAAGCCTCGGTGGCACCACTTACGGGTGGGGTACCGCGCCCATCATCATCCTGGGCGTGGCCGGGTTGGTGCTGATCGGCGTGTTCGCCCTCGTGGAGCGCTACGCCCGGGAGCCGGTGCTGCCTCTTCACCTGTTCAAGAACCGGACTTTCGCGGCCACGAGCGTGGTCGGTTTCATCATCGGCTTCGCCATGTTCGGCGCCATCACCTACCTGCCCGCCTTCTTCCAGGTGGTGCGCGGCCTGTCCCCGACGGCCTCGGGGGTCGAGCTGCTGCCGCTGATGGCAGGCTTGCTCGTCGTATCGATCACCTCGGGCCAGATCATCTCCAGGACGGGCAAGTACCGGTTCTTCCCCATCGCCGGGACGGCGGTGACCACGCTCGGGCTGTACTTGTTCTCGACTATGGGGCCGGGCACCTCTGCGGCAGTGGAAGCGCTCTACATGGTCGTGCTCGGCGCCGGCCTCGGCGGCGTCATGCAGGTGCTCGTCATCATCGTCCAAAACGCCCTCCCCCAGAGCGAGCTGGGCGTGGCCACCTCGGGAGCGACGTTCTTCCGGTCGATCGGCGGTTCCTTCGGGACGGCCATCTTCGGGGCCATTTTCGCCAACGTGCTGGTCGGCAACCTTGCTGCCCACTTGCACGGCCTCAGCCTTCCGCCCGGTTTCAATACTGAGGACATAACGCCGGGACTGTTGGCTCACTTGCCGGAAGTGGTGCATCACGGCCTGGTGATCGCCTATGCCGAGACCATTCAGACGGTGTTCGAAGTCTCCGTTCCTATCTGCGCCCTGGCCTTCCTGGCCAGCTGGCTGATACCCCACGTCGAGCTCAAGCGTTGGCCCGAGGCCGGCGCGGCCGCCGCTGGAGCCGCTCCGGCAGAGGGCGGAGCGCCGGTGACGACACCGGTGGCGGCCGCCGCCCCTGCGCTCGAAACCGTGCCGGCCGCCACCTCCGGGGCCGCAGTAAGTGCTGGAGCCGGGATAGGGGCCGCCGGCACGTTGAGTGATGGGATGAGCGCCGAGACCGCCTTCGACCCGGTCAGGCCGGCCAGTCAGCTCTGGCCGGAGGCCCAAGGCCTCACCTTGCCGCCATCCGGAGGCCCTGAAGGCGGGTTGCGCCGCCAACAGTAGTGATGGGAGCGAGGTGGGTGCTGCCCCGCCCGGCGTAGGGGGCTCTCCTTCGTCGCTCCATCGCTCCTTCGAGCCGCACCCCGCTGGCCACCACGGTTGTGGGCGCCAGGTGCTGCTGACTCGAGCCGCACCCCGCTGGCCACCACGGTTGTGGGCGCCAGGTGCTGCTGACTCGAGCCGCACCCCGCTGGCCACCACGGTTGTGCGCGCCAGGTGCTCTTATCG
>DATJUH010000168.1:0-4250 GCA_035502515.1 Acidimicrobiales bacterium | reverse complement strand
CGAGGGTCCTCGAGAAGACGAGCTTCGGCATCCGGTTCATCCGGCCGGTTATGGCCGGGTCGTTGCCCGTGGCGAGTTCCGTCGGCCAGTAGGCAGCCATATGTTCGTACGTCGTCCGGCCGAATAGGAGCGCCTCAGCTTTGTCCAACTGAGCTACGGCAAAGTCGTTGAACTCGGCGTCGACCACCGGCCAGTCGAACTCATCGTTGGGCCCTGCGTAAAAGCCGTCAACGGAAGTGACGACGAAGGAAGCCAAAATACTCATGGAAGTTTCTCCTTTCGGGTTTGGGTCCGGCGGTTGCACGCCGCTATCACCAGAGACGTCGGAGCCGACACGCCGTACTCGACATCGCCGACGAGAAACTCTCGGACGCGCTACGGAGGGACCAAAGGCAGCCGGCGAGGTTGAACTCCGGCGTGAGCCTGCCCTTTGGCTGGTACACGCAGCACGCGTCGGGCTGGCCGTCGCCCTCGACCTCATGGGAGTAGCCGCCCCGGGCACGATGTAGGAAAGCGCATTTGGGGTCACCCGGCGCCATCGGGCCTACTAACGTAAGCCCATATCTGTCACCCTGCCAGGGAGGATGAAGATGGAGCAGGATGCCGCCGTTGCCGCGCCAGACGCCGCCCCTCCGTCGGCGCCGCTGCGCCTGGGCTTGGCGGGGTGCGGCTACCAGGGGCGCCAACTGGCCGCTGCGGCATCCCTTTCTCCTGCACTTTCCATCGTGGCCTGCGCTGACCCTGATCTGGCTGCGGCGGAAAGAACCACAGAACTGGCCAAGGACGCCAGTACGCACTCGTCGGTGGAATCTCTGCTGGACGACCCCGCCGTCGACGCGGTGGTGGTGGCCACGCCCCACCATCTCCTCTGCCCGGTTTCTCTAGTGGTCCTCCGAGCAGGCAAGCACGTGCTGGCCGAAAAGCCGATGGCACTGAACGCCCGGGAGGCGGCCGAGCTGGAAACCGCAGCCGCGCGCGCCGGCGTCCGTTTTATGGCCGGTTATTCTTGCCGTTTCTCTCTGGCCCGCTATGTCCGGGACCTGTTGGCCGAGGGAGTGGCCGGCGAGCTGGTGGCGATGACCGGCGCCTTCTACTCGGGCCCGTTTGACCGGGGTTGGGCGGCATCAGTTGGTACCGGTGGCGGCCCGTTGTTGTACCTGGGCTCACACCTTGTCGATATGCTCCTTTGGTTCGCGGGAGATAATCCCGTGGAGGTCTCGGGCAAAATCCGTCGCCTTGGCAACGGGCTCGACGACACCTCCGCTTTCCAGGTCGTGTTTTCTTCCGGCGCAGTGGCTCAGTGCCTGGTTACCCAGGCGGCGCCGAGCTTTTCTTACCGCGTGGATATCCAGGGCCGGGCCGGCCGGGTGATGCTCCACGGTACGGACTTCACGCATTTTGAGGTGGAAGTCGAAAACCACGTAAGTCAAAAGTTTTCCAAACCGACCGTTATCCGCCCGCCCGCCGAAGGCGACCATATCGCCACCATGCTCGTACCCGAACTCGAGGAGTTTGCATCTGCTGTTCGTGAGAACCGGTCACCGGCCATAAACGTGGCCGACGGAAAGCGCGTTCTACAGGTGCTCGATGCCGTGGTGGCAGCTGACCGTACTGGCACCGTAGTTCAAATCGACTAAGGGCCTCACCTGAGGTCGCGTTTCACGCATACCGCAACTCGCAAGCCAGGTCCAGGGCGCGGCGCAGTTCTTTGGCAGCCGTCTTGGCGTCACCACTGTCCCGGGTGTCGAGCGCCTTCTGGAGGACGGACTCGAGGGCGGCCGGAAAGCGTTGTTGGTCGGGCCCGAGCATTTCACGAGCCGGGGCAAAAGCTTCTTCGGTACGATCGTCAGCGAGACGCACGGCGACGAGCGGCCAAAGACCGGCCCAGCACCAGGAATAATGGACCACGCACGAGCGCCACAGGTCCATGGCCCTTCCCACCAAGGCCTCGACATCTGAGTACCGTCCCTCTTTCCACGCCGCCCAGGCCAACATCGCTTTCGCCATCCCTCCGTACTCGGGGAACGCCAGCTCGGACGCCAGTGCCTCCGACCCCACGGCCAACTCCTTGACTTGCTCCAGATTGTGCCGGCGAAGATGAGTGCAACAAAGGTAAGTGAGCACCCTCAGCTCGAGCGTTTTGTCGTCCGCTCGCCTCGATATTTCGAGCGTCTGCTCCAGGTGCTCCTGCGCCCCGGTGAAGTCGCCGTACCACAACAGGGCGAACCCGAGGCCGAAACGCACGTAAAACTTTTCGTTCTCGAGGCCGGCGTCGACCGTCGCCGCCCATGCCTTCTGGTAATCGAGAAGGAGGCTGTCGTCGACCTGGTACCTGCTGGCCCGGCACCGCTGGGTAGTGACTGCCCCGTAGAAGTCGACCTTTTGCCGAGGCGAGGAGCGGGATTCGACTACCGGGCGGGCTCGCTCGAGGACCAGCGCCTGCGCCTCGGGTTCGTTGCGCCAGTAGTGGAGGTTGCTACGCTCGAGCTGGACATCGACCCAGATCTCGGCCCACTCGGCACTGCCCTGGTCGGGGCAGGCAGCCAGTTTTTCCTCGGCCGCGTCAAGCGCACCGGCGGCCGCCCCGTGGCGGTGGCCAGCCGTTTCAACCGCGGCCAGCAGGCAATATGACCTCGCTGCGACCAGGGGTGCGTCGGCCGACGCCAGACGCGCGGCCCGGGCGCAGGCAGCGCGACTGTCTTCGAAGCGTCCCAACCGCCAGGCCAGGCGGGCCAGTTTGAGCCAGATGTCCGCGGTCGTGACCGCGCTGGCGGGGTCGGGGCTGAGCAAGTCGATGGCCCACATATAGGAAGTCCGCGCCTCGTCATTGGCGAAGGTCCATGCGGCGCGGTCCCCCGAAACTACGAGGTAATGTGCGGCCCGTTCGGCTTCGCCGGCCAGAGCGAAGTGGTGCCCGAGCAATCCGGCCACCTCTTCCAGCCGCCCGGTCGATGCTTCTTCGAGGCCCCATGCGGCCCGCAGGTGCAAACTTACCCGCTGCGCCTTAGAGAGGCCCCTGTAGGTGGCCTCCTGGATCTGACTGTGACGAAAACGGTAGACGGACTCCGGGGCCGTCGCCACCTGGACCAGCAAGCCGGCCGAGCACAGTTGCGAAACCGATGGCAGGAGCTCCCCGTCGAGGTCCGTGATTGCATGCAGCGCGTTCAGAGCGAACTCTGGCCCGAGCACAGAAGCAGCCACCACTGCTTCACGCGGCCCCGCATCCAATCGGTCTACGCGCGCTCGCACCAGGCGTTCGATCGCTTCCGGGATCTCGGTCGGCCCCTCGAGGTCCAACCGCCACTTTTGGCCGTTGTCCTTTACCAGCGCACCGGTTTCGCGCAGTGATGCGAACCGTTCCTCGAGGAACAGCGGGTTGCCGTCGGCCCCTTGGCGCACGACCGCCAGGACGTCGTCCGGGGCGTCCCCGTCGAGCAGCGTCTTCACCAGGTCACGTTCGGCGTCGTCAGGGAGCGGCTCGAGTTGGACCGCACGCAGCCTGAGGTCCGCAGCATTGTTGAAGGCACCCTCCAGGGCGGAAACGCCCGCGTCCGGCTCGGGCCGCCGAGTGAGCACAAGCAGGAGGGGAGCCTTCGCTGTGAGCGAAGCGATCTCTTCGGTCAGGTGCAAAGACGTGGGATCAGCCCAATGGAGGTCCTCGAGGGCGAGCAAAGTGGGGCCATACGAGATTAGCTGCGAGAGGAGTGACGAAAAGGCTTTGAACCGAGCCCGTTGTAACTGCTCCGGTCCTAATCGGGCCACGCCCGCGGCGACCTTGCTTGACCCCAGGCCCATAACCTGTGCCAGCAGGCCAACCTCACCGTCGTCGGTCCTCGGGCCGAAGGCGGCCCTCATGGCCCTAGTCAAGGACTGGAGGGCACGCTCTTCGTCAGCTTCGGGGGCGGCGCCGACCCAGGCCGACAGAAGCTGCTTATATAGCCCGAAAGGCAAGGAGGAGTTGTAGGAGGCCGCTCTACCCTCGAGCCACAGGGGCAATCGCCCGGAGGCGGCGCCCGTCCACGCCATGAACAGCTTGCGGCACTCGTGGACGAGACGGGTCTTGCCCAAGCCGGGCTCGCCGGTAATCAGGAGCACGCTCCCGGCGCCGGAGGTCACTTCTTTTATGGCGGTCCGGACCACATTCATCTCCGCTTCGCGTCCGGCCAAGGCGGCAGCACGGGCCAGCCGGCGCCGGCCCGATTGGCCCGTCGGCCTTGCCTTTGGGTGGCCCAGGTAGCAGGCCTCGATCG
>DATJUH010000167.1:0-16908 GCA_035502515.1 Acidimicrobiales bacterium | reverse complement strand
GCCCTCGTCGATAAGGTCGCCGAACTCCTTGACATCTGAGCGGGACAGGCCCCGCCATAGATGACCACTCACGCCTCCCACCGCGGCGCCCACCAAGGTGGTGGCGATGATGGAGGGCGGGAACAGGATGCCGACGACGGCCCCCGCCGCCGCTCCACCCCAGCCGCCGTGCCGGGTGGCCATTTCGTCCTTATTGACGTGGACTTTGCCGTTTTGGTCCTTGGTGATCACGGCGGCGTCGTAGCTGCCCACTACCCCCTCGGCATGAAGGTCTTTCACTACGTCATAGTCCTCACGCGCTGCCGTTTCATCTCGGTACGTGCCGATATATACGAAGAGTTCGTCGGCCTTGGCCACTTTGTGGTCCTCCTTGCTCGAGGTAGCAACGCTGCATGCTAGCCAGCGCGCCCGATACCCCGCGCTGACGTCATGGTTGCGCCGGGGTCCGGGACAGAAGGCCACCGTGCCGCCCTTATCCCGGCCCGCGCCTTGCGAGCGGCGTGGGCTAAAGCCCCGCCGGGGAACCAGCGGTGACGAGGTTGGACGACCGCCGAGCCGACCTGGCCGGCCTGATCCGTCAGTACCAGCGCGACACTGACGCCTTCGACCAGGCAGTGGCAGACCCCGTCGGGCTCAGCCGGACCGACCTGCGCTGCGTCGACCCTCCTCGTCGAACTCACGATGGGCGGGGGGGGAGGTGACCGAACGCTCGAGGCGGTGAGCTTCGACGTCTGGCCCGGGGAAATGGGGGCGCTGCTCGGGCCGAATGGGGCGGGCAAGTCCACCACTGTGGAGCTGCTGCTCGGTCTGGCCGAGCCCAGCACGGGCAGCATAACTGTCCTCGGTCGCCAACCGGCGCGGTCGGTAAGCGATGGCCGGGGTCGGTGCCATGCTGCAGAGCGCCGGGCTGCCCGCGTGTGCCTGGGTCGGCGAGGTCGTGGACCTGGCCCGCCGCCTCTGCGGCGCACGTCACAGCCTGGCCGAACTAGGCAAGATGAGCCTCGTCGTTCCTCCTCGAATGGTCACCGCAGGGCCTGACGCGGTGACGCAAGGCGTGCCCTAACATGCATTATCGTGCGGGAACACGAAGAAACGCGATATTCACCCAGGTGTTGACCTTTGTTCACTTTGCCCTTGCAGGACTCAGCGTCGACGACCTATCGCCGATGACAAGGCGCAGTCGGTGAACTTGTCAGCTCCGCCCTAGGGCAGTGTGCCCTTCAGGCCGCCTATACCGAGTGAGCCGGCCGATTCAGCCGAGCCGGCATCGAGGACCGACCCAGCCGGCATACCGGACCGCGCTGCCTCTTCCTGCTGCCGCACGTACTCTTGCGGGTCCCTGTCCACCGCCGGCACGCCGGCGAAGTTCCGCGCTTCGAATGTCGCGAACCTGACGGCCAGTTCGTGGCGCTCCGTCAGGCCGACCCTGCGCCGGAAATCGGTCAGGCCCTCGCGCTCCTCTTCGGCCATGTGGTCGCCATTGGCAACGTTGACCGCGGCGATAGCGGCGCACCAGTCCGGGCTGCCCACCAGGTGCGGGCGAACCGCAGCGATCGCGTCTCGTATCTCGTTGTGGTCGTGGATCGCGTCGATCGTCTCCGGCTCAGCGCCAGTGAGCGGAGGCGGGGCGAATGCCAGCTTCACCAGTTCCGGATAGAAGATCTCTTCCTCGGCCGCGGCGTGGACTTCAAGGAATACCGCCAGCCGGGCCCATACGGCTGAGAGCGCGGTGGCGTTGGCCGAGCCGATCTGCTCCAGTAGGGCGAAGCGACGGCGCTGCTCGTAATGGTCGTCCAGGATCAGCTGTGTGATGTCCATGATGTCTCCTGGCGTGACGAACCTTCACCGTCACACGTTACCCCGCGGCCCTGCGGCTATGGCGAGCGCCGTCAACCGTGGCGCAGCAGAGTGGTCCTCGTGGCGAAGGGAGATGTGACACGCCCTGCGCCTGGGCCGCAGAATTGACCAGTCAGTGTCACAGGAGAGGAGCCGTTCAGTTGGAACAGCCAGCCCGGCCGCGACCTAGGACGCACTTCGCGCCCAAGACAAACTGGATGAACGACCCCAACGGCCTGATCTTTTGGAAGGGTCGGTACCACCTCTTCTACCAGTACAACCCCCACGGCACCACTCCATACCCGAGGGTCTCCTGGGGACATGCCGCCAGCTCCGACCTGGTCCATTGGGAAGATCACCCGCCGGCGCTGTCGCCCACGCCCGGCTCATCCGACCAGGACGGGTGCTGGTCGGGCCGGGCCGTCGTCAAGGGTGCAGAAGTTTTCCTGCTTTACACGGGTGTAAATGGCAGCCGGCAACGGCCCTGCGTGGCCAGGGCACTCGATGACGGTTTGGTGGCATTCCAAAAGCTGGAAGAGAACCCGGTCATTCACGACGAGCCCCTGCCGGACCTGGTGGGGTTCCGAGACACCGCTGTACGCCTTGTGAACGGCGAGGTGCGGCAGTTGATCGGCGCCGGATCTGCGGCGCTCGGGGGATGCCTGCTCGAGTACCGGTCCAAGGATCTTGTCAGCTGGGACTACTGCGGGGTGTTCCTCTCGGCGCGGGCATCTGGTTTACCCGGAGGGATGTGGGAATGTCCCGACTTTTTCCAGCTCGACGACCGATGGTTCCTGGTGATCTCCTTGCTCGATGACGGACAGCAGCTCGGGGTCTTGTCGGTCGGAGGAACGCTGGACAGGGACCGTTTCCTTCCCGACGCCAGCCTTCGTCTCGACGCCGGTACTCGCTGGTACGCGCCGCAGTCCTTCGATGCCCCCGATGGTCGTCGCATCGCGTTCGGGTGGCTGCGGGAGAACGAAGAGGAATTGCCCGAAAAGGACCGGAGCCGCGTGGGGGTGATGTCGTTGCCTCGAGAAGTGTTTTCCCGGCCGGACGGGGCGGTCGGGATGGCGCCGGCGGCCGAGTTGAGATCGCTGCGGTCCGCCGCCCTACAGCTCCGAGGGCGACACAGCCCGGGATCGCCGTTGGTGCTCGACGCATCTCACTCTTTAGAAGCCGTCGAGGTGGAGGTGGATGCCGACGCGGCCCTCTCAGTGCAACTCCTTGACGACGACGGCGACCTTGTGGTTGGGGTCACTGTTGACGGGGAAGTCATCGAGGTGGGGACAACCTCGCTGCCGGACCCCAGGCCCGGCTCGGCCGCCTCGGGGCCCGTCCGGTTGTTTTACGACGGCGGGATCTGCGAGGTGTTCACGGCGACCGGGGTGGTGCGCTCGGAAATCTTCTACCATCGCCCTCCTGTCCGTACCGTCCTGGTGCAATCACCCACTGCCAGCGGACTCGGGGGAATACCCGTCAACGGCGCCGTCAAGGCCTGGGAACTGGCCGGCATCTGGTAAAGAAGCTCGGCGCCCCTTGTCCGGCACCCGCTCAGTGCTGCGAACGTGCCCTCTGCGACTCATGGGAGCTTGGGTTGCTTACGCGTGTCGACGATCCAAGACCATTGCCGACATTGACGATCACACCGTTGTGGCTGGCCAAAAGGAGAGGGAGGAGGGCGTGAGTTACCCGGACCAAGCCCATGACGTACCCAACCACTAACCGTGGAGACTCAAGACCTTGGAGATCACGATCGCCGCGTCAACCATCTCCTTGACGAAGCGCGGGTTGGGAAGGAGCGCTGTGCGGAGGCTGTCTTGACAATCGCACCCAATCCGGGCCATCGTTTAGCAAGATATGCCAAACGATGTTCGTATATACGAACATGGGAGGCCAGGGAAAGTGCTGAGTGCTGCTTACCCGTACAGGACGGCAGGGGACGGCAACGCTAGAGGCCGGTCGCCTCATGGGCGCAACCGAAGCGTTGACCGGGCGCTCAACCTCTTGGTGCTCGTGTCGGGGGCAAAACGTCCCTTGCGGTTCAGCGAGCTGCAGCGTCAGACGGGCGTACCGAAAGGAAGCCTGCACGCGCTGGTGCGGAGCCTCCTCGAGGCGGGCTTCCTGCAGTCATCAGCACAAGGGATGTCAATCGGGTTTACCGCCTTTGAAGTCGGCACTTCTATACCGCTGGTGCGTTCGGCGCGCTCGATCGTCGACCCGGCCCTGGACGAGTTGACCGCCGTGACCAGAGAAAGCAGCCACTTCGGGACGCTGGTCGAGGGCGACGTCCTCTACCTGAACCGGCGCGCCGCGTCCTATGACTTGCTGTCGATCTCGCGTGTGGGCCACCGCAAACGGGCGTACGGCACCGCTCTGGGGAAGGCGATGTTGTCGTGCCTTGACGATGACGAGATCGCGGCTATTTACCCGGAACAACTGCCACCCCTCACTGAAAACACGATCCGAACCCGCGAAGAGCTTATGACTGAGCTGGCCTGGTGCCGGCGCCGGGGGTTCGCCAGCGAGTGCGAGGAGTCGACACCGGGTGTCCGATGTATCGGGATGGCGATCAGCGTGGGCGGCACAATCTTCGGTCTCAGCCTTACCGCTCCCGTGTTGCGAGTGGACGGCACACAACTGGAGCAAATGCAGCCAGTGCTGGCCGCGGCCGTCGAGCGCGTCGACAAGGCCATGCGGGTCAGTTCCTGGCTGGGGGAGCTGGAGATCGAGTTCGCGGCGGAAGGAGCCGGGTCGTGTTTCGCCAGGCGCGGCGGTTCGCGGGGCCCGGGCACAGGAACCAGCAAAGCGCGGCGACGGGACGGAGAAGGGCCCTAGGCGAGAGGCGGTAAGAAAGGGGGAAATATATGGCGTCGCCAAGTACTCTTGAAGTAACGGGGGTGCCCGGCCGCTCAGTGCGCGCCCGGCCCTTCACGGTTTCGCCATCGGCCCCGTCAGCCGGCCGTTGGCCTCGCCTGCGCCGGTACGGGGTCGCCTACCTTTACCTTCTGCCCAGCCTTGTCGGCGCGGGGCTGTTCATCCTGGTGCCGGTCATCGCCGTCGTCGTGCTGGGCTTTTTTTCCTGGAACTTGATCGGCTCGCCGCATTACGTGGGCTTGGCCAACTACCACGCCATATTCGGTTCGGCGCTCTTCTGGTCATCGTTACAGACCACGGCCATATACGTGGTCCTCACCGTGGTGCCACTCGTGGTGCTTTCGCTCGGGATGGCTATGTTGCTGCGCAACAAGTTCATGGGGGCCGGGGTCTTCCGGACTATCGCCGTCCTGCCCTGGCTGGCCACTCCAGTCGCTATAGGGGTGATCTGGGAGTGGATATTCAACCCGCAGAACGGGGTCATCAACAACGTGCTGAGCTTCTTCGGCATCACCGGCCCGGCATGGCTGAGTTCGTTCACCCTGGCGCTGCCGACCGTTGCCTTCGTCACCGTCTGGCAGTTCCTTGGCTATAATATGCTGTTTTTCCTGGCCGGCCTGCAAGGTATCCCTAACAGCCTGTACGAAGCGTGCGAACTGGACGGCGCCAACGCAGTGCAGCGCTTTTACCGCATTACCCTTCCGCTGCTCAGCCCCACGATGCTATTCGTGACGGTTATCGACATGATCTCCTCGTTCCAGGTCTTCGACACCGTTTATGTGATGACCAACGGCGGCCCCGGCTATTCGACCCAGGTCATGAACTTCACTATCTACCAGCACGCCTTCCAGTTCCTGCAGATCGGCTATGCCTCGGCCCTTTCGGTGATCTTGTTCGTGATCATCCTCGTTATCACCGTCCTCCAGTTCCTTTACTTCCGCAAGCGCCTGACCTACGACCTCAGTTGAAAGGCACCTCGATGAGACCCCACGCCTACCGGATCCTCCTCTCATCATCAGGGCGCTACCTCGTCCTCCTTGTCGCAAGTGTGCTTTTCGTCGTCCCCTACCTGCTCGCCCTTTTGGCCAGCCTGAAGCCCCTCAACCAGATGTTCTCCGGGTCGCCCTTCTCCCTGCCGCACCCTCTGACCTGGCACAATTTCGTGGAACTAATCAACCAGTACGACTTCGGGCACTTCCTCTTGAACACGGCCGTCGTGGCTATTTGCATTGCGGTCGGTCAGGTCTTTTTCTGCGCCCTTGCCGCTTATGCATTTGCCAAGATGGACTTTCCTGGCAAAAATGCCCTATTCGCCGTGTTCATCGCCATGCTGTTGGTCCCCGGGACGGTAACCATTATTCCCATGTTCATTATCGTCAAGAACCTCGGCCTGCTCGATTCACTCCCCGCCCTGATCATACCGTACGTGGCTAGCAGCGTGTTCGGTGTATTCTTGATGCGGCAGTTTTTCCTGCGCATCCCTGAGGACCTGGTGAGTGCAGCCAAGGTCGATGGCGCCAACTCCTTCCAGGTGCTCACGAAGGTGATGATGCCCCTCAGCCGCCCGGTACTCATTACCTTTGGGATCATGAGCTTCGTTTATGGGTGGAACAACTTCCTTTGGCCGCTGATCGCCACGAACGGAAACGGGGCGCGAGTGCTGACTGTAGGGATCGCCACCTTCCAATCCAGCTTCGGCACAGACTGGAACCTGATGATGGCAGGCGGCGTCTTGTCCCTGTTGCCCCTTGTGCTTTTGTTCCTCGTCTTCCAACGTTACATCGTGAGCTCCATTCAGCTCACGAGCTTCCGGTAACACCTTCATATTGACCCATTCACCTGTAGGCACTCGTACGACCCATCAAAAAGGAGGAGTGAAATGAGGCACATCGAAGACGGCAGCCGGTCCACCCGCGGGAAGGTCAAATCACTTAGCCGGGCGCTGCTATGTTGCGCCTGCGCCGCCGGAGGTGTAGTGCTCAGCCTCTCGGGCACGGCCGGCGCGGCACCGGTGGCATCGAGGACGGCGGCCACTCAGGCTCCTGTCACGATCAGCTATATGTTGTGGGACCCGAACCAGGAGATCGGCTACAAAAAGGCCATCGCCAATTTCCAAAAGGTGTACCCCTATATCCACGTCAACGTTATCCAGGTCGGGTTTACAGATTACTGGACCAAACTGGCTACGGAAATCGCCGCCGGCAACCCTCCGGACCTGTTCTGGGACAACCTCAACAACTTCCCCACTTATGTGTCGGAAGGCGCGCTCCTTGACGTATCGCCCCTCATAAAGAAGTACCACATAAACCTGAGCGACTACTACCAGAGCCTGCTGCCTCTGTTCGTCTACAAGGGCCAGTACTACGCCATCACGAAGGACTGGGACACAATCGGCATCATTTACAACAAGAACGAGCTCAAAAAGGCCGGACTAGCCGCTCCCACTAACCTCACGTGGAACCCGACCAACGGTGGGACCCTCCTCAAGTACGCGGAGGCCTTGACCCTCGACAACACCGGCAAACACCCGGGCCAGGCCGGCTTCAACCCGAACAAGATCGTCCAGTACGGTTTTTCGCCCGGTAATGCCGGGGGTGGCTTCCAAACGGGGTGGAGCAACTTCCTGGAGGAAGACGGGGTCACCTACTTCTCTCATGACAAGTTCACCTACGACACCTCGAAAGGTGACCAGGTCTTCCAGTTCTTGAACAATCTTGTCTACAAATGGCACGTGGCCCCGCCGGCGACGGTGACGACGCAGCCGACATATGACGAGGCCACCGACTCGTTCTCCCCGGGCAACGTGGCTATGATGACCGATGGCGACTGGGACCTGGCTTCGATCGCCAGCACGACGAAGTTCCCGTGGGGCGTGGCGCCGCTTCCTGCGGGGCCGGACGGGATTGTCTCAGCTACCAACGGGCTCGGGATCAACATATACGCCCATTCCAAGCACCTCCCGGCGGCTGAGTTGCTCTGGGCCTGGCTGACGAACAAATCGACCGAGACCCTGATGAGCGACGACGGCTACATATGGGGCAGCATGCCTTCGGTCGATCAGGGCTACGTGAGCTATTGGGCCAAGAAAGGTGTGGACGTGCAGCCGTTCTTGAGCGAGCAGAAGGGCAAGACGTTCTTGCTGGGCGAAGCGCCCAACGCTCAGACTGCGTACACTCAGATGGAGACCGAACTCAACCTCGTATTTTTGAACAAGGTCTCGGTTAGCTCCGGCGTCTCGGCCGCGGTGTCACAGGCCAACTCGGCCCTTGGCGGCGCGTGAACTCGACGCCGTTGCTGTAACGACCGGCTTATTCGTGCCTGCCTGCGGTTATGCCGTCAGTGGGACAGGGGCTTTCCGGCCGCAATTACGCTGAGCATTCGACAAAAGAAAGGAACCAGGGGATGGTAAAGATCGCGGTGATCGGGGCAGGTAGTCTCGTCTTCACCAGGAAGCTGGTCGGCGACCTCCTGCAGCAAGAGCCGACGGCTGATGCCGAGATCAGGCTCATGGATATCGACACCGAGCGGTTGAAGGAGGTGGGCGAGGTTGTTGAAGCAATAGTCGAAAAGAGCGGTGGGAATGCTCGCGTCACGCTGACCAATGACTGCGCCGAAGCGGTGCGGGGCGCCGGCTACATAATGAACACGATCGCCGTCGGCGGTAGGCACGCCGTCCAGCTGGACTTCGACATACCCGAACGGTACGGGATCCGCCAGACCATCGCCGACACCCATGGCATCGGGGGCATATCTCGGTCGGCGCGCACCATCCCGCAAGTCCTGGCGCTGGCCAAAGTGATCGAGGACGAGGCCCCGGGTGCCTGGCTGCTCAATGAGACGAACCCGATGGCGATGGTCGTCATGTCTTTGGCCCGGGCCACGAATGTTCGCCATGTGGGCCTCTGCCACGACGCCGAGAACACGGCTCGCGAACTGGCCGGTTACCTGGACCTCCCCGGTCCCGCCACGCTGGCGTGGACGGCGGCGGGGATCAACCACATGACATGGTTCCTGACCCTCGCCTCGGGTGGGCGGGACCTTTACCCGCGGCTGCGCCAGCGTGCCGAGGACCCGGCCGTGCGCCAGCGTGACGCCGTCCGCTTTGAGCTGATGGACCGCTTCGGCTATTTCGTCAGCGAGTCGAGCGTCCATAGCGCGGAGTACTATCCCTGGTTCCTTCACCCGGGTGGCAATGCGGAGGCACTCGGGATCCATGGTCGGGAGTACCTGGCCATACTCGACCGCCAGGAGGAGCGCTTTGCCGAAAACCGGCGCTCCGTTCGGGATGCCGGCGCTCAGTCCTCCGCCACCGTCGCCCAGAGCGTCGAGTACGCTCCGCGCATCGTGGCCGCGCTGGAGTCCAATGTGCCGTTCACGTTCATGGGTAACGTCGTCAACACCGGGCACCTCATCGGCAACCTCCCCGAGAACTGCTGCGTCGAGGTACCGTGCACGGTCCGGGGCGGGACGATCGTTCCAGGGCGGGCGGGGCCGTTGCCGGAGGCCTGCGCCGCGCTAAACCGGATGGCCATCAATGTCCAGTTGCTGGCGGTCGAGGGTATTTTGACCGGGCGGCGGGATCTTTTATACCAGGCCGCCTATGTCGACCCCATGCTGTCGGCGCAACTCAGCCTGGACCAAATCCGTCAACTCGTCGACGAGCTCCTCGACGCACATGAGCTCGCCGGCGTGCCGGCGTGATGGCAAGTCCCGGGTAACTGGGCCTCGGTCGGCCCGGCCCGCCCCGGCCGAAGCGCCGGAGCAACGTCAACTCAACGCGGAAAGGAAAGGTCTAATCGGTGGAACGGAACTGGAACGATCTGTTGTTGCGGGACTACAAGCCCGAACCGGCGGTGCGCTTGGCTGCGCACGAGGTACTACGTTCATCGGCCCCAGTGGTTGATGTACACAATCATTTGGGCCGCCGCATGGATGTGAACGAACTGGTGGTCACCACCGGCGAATCAGACTGGTTAGTAAAGGACGTCGGGGCCCTCGTGGCGGAAATGGACGAGTGGAATGTCCGAACCATCGTCAACCTGGACGGGGATTGGGGCGACAGCCTGGATGCCAATCTTGACCGTTACGATAGGGCCTACCCCGGCCGCTTCGCCACGTTCTGCCGCCTGGACTGGGACGAGTGCCAGCAACCGGGGTGGCCGGACCGGTTCGCCAAGAGCCTGCAGGACTCGATAGATCGCGGCGCCACTGGCCTCAAGGTTTGGAAGGATGTCGGCCTTCACGTCCGCGATGAAACCGGCAGCCTGGTCCTGTGCGATGACAAGCGGCTGGCGCCAGTGTGGGACGTGGCGGCGCGAGCGGGATTGCCAGTATTGATCCACATTGCCGATCCCCCGGCTTTCTTCGAACCCCTGAGTGAAAACAACGAGCGCCTCGAACAGCTTCTGGTCCATCCCGAATGGCACTTTGCCGACCCGAAGTTCCCCCGTTTCCAGGTTCTCATCGACGCTCTGGAGCACCTCGTGGCCGAGAACAAAGAAGTCACGTTCATCGGCGCCCACGTTGGTTGTAACGCCGAGGACCTGGCCTGGGTGGGACGGATGTTCGACGCCTACCCGAATTTCTATGCGGACATCGCGGCCAGGGTTGCCGATCTGGGGAGGCAGCCTCGAGCGACCAGACGGCTGATAATGGGTCATCCGACCCGGGTCCTGTTCGGGACGGACGCTTTCCCGCCCAAGCACAGTTCCTACGCCGGGTATTACCGCTTCCTCGAGACCGACGACGAGTACTTCCCCTATTCGCGTGCCAACCCACCCGGGAGCGGGCGCTGGACGATCTCGGGGGTGTACCTGCCTGAAGACGTGCTCGCTAACGTTTATGGTGGCAACGCCCGCCGTATCATCCCCGCCCTTGGCGCCGGCTAACGGACTGACGGGGCCCGAATTGTGCCGAAAACTCGGGACTGTGCGCGCTAGGGTAACGGTAAGAACACCTGGCGCGCACAGAGCGGCGGCCGGTCCTTTCAATTTCGGGACGGCCCGGGCCAGCGAGCCCGCGCCGGGTCGGGAAGCCCGGGTGTTTGCGCCGGACGGCCTCGGCTAAGGCCACGGCCTTGCCGCGGCGCGCGTCGGCCTGGCTATTGTGGGCACATGGCGAACGTGCGTCCCAGTCACGACCAGGTGGCCGAGGCTACTGCCTCGGCCGAAGCCTCGATGCGCCCGCAATCCGTGCCAGTCAATGTCTACGAGACGCCAGGGGCACTGGTCGTCCTAGCCCCACTTCCGGCGGTCACGGCCAAGGACGTCACTGTCGAAGTGCGGCCCGGTTCCCTGCGGTTCTGGGCCCGGCTCCGCAGTGCCGGCCCTCGTGATTACCTGGTGCACGAATGGGAGTACGGCTGTTACGAGCGAGAGGTTGACCTACCCGACGGTTATGGTCAGGGAGTTGAGGCGACTCTCACCAACGGTCAACTTGCCATCCGGGTCTTACGAGGCGACAACACCGGACCGCTTAGCACGCAGCCGACTACTGCGTAGGTCACCGCTTGAGAGGAGGTTCAGCACGACCTCTGCCAGACGAGCGCCTTGATCAGAGCGCCCCATTCATAAATGACCCCATACGCCCAGCTGGCCAGGGAGGGTTGCGCGGCGACAACTTTGACGGTCCCGTCAAAGCAACGCTGGACTCTTAAACGGGCACGCGTCGACTGGGGGACCGAACTGACCACGATCAGGCTATGCCAGCCGTGAAGACGTGCTTGGCTGGCCGCGTAACGCGCTTCTCCCTGGGTGCTGAAGGGGCTCGGCCTGAAGCAGTCTACCTGGACACCAGGGACGTCGAAATTAGGACAGTTCCAGCGCACAGATGCCACCGATACCAGCATGACCGGGGCGGCGTGTTCCTTGGCCAGCTTGAGCGCAACTTGTAGGCGAGGACCAGGGCCGCCCATTACGAGGATGGCGTCAGCCCGAGTCCCCTTGATGCGGTCGAGCGAAGGCCAGATAAATAGCACGACGGTGAGCGAGCCCCAGAGGGCCAATGCGAGAGCGCCCACAGTCCGCAGCAGCCGCCGATGTCGAAATCTCACCTAGTCATCATCTCCAGGCGGGCACTTCTTCAGTCAATTCGCCGGCTGGTACCACTGGATGAGCAACCGTCCTCGGTTCTGCAGGCCCGGTTCGAAGACAGAGGTTCCGGAGACAGTTGGGGGCCTCCTTGACCCGGCTTCAACTTGGCCCGCGCAGTCGACCCCTCAGGCGGCCACCGGTACCGCGGGCTGGCCCACGGCACGGCCGAAAGCCGTGATGAACCTGTCCGGCGCGGCTCCCAGTACTGCATTCCCGGCCACGTACTGGGAGCATAAGGGAACTGCAGTTGCCCAACGGGTTCGGCCTGTTTTATGGTCGAGATAACGTAGGGAGCGCAGCGTCCTGCGACCTGAACACGATTATCGAGAACCCGTAAGGATACTTCTGCCCGCACGTGAGGCATGAAAGTCATGCGCGGTCAGGGACGAAGCCAAAGAGAGCACCGAGATGATCGGGCGCGTATGAGAGGGCACGGTTAGGGAGAAACTGCTGGAAGCGGCGGAAGATACCCAGAGCCAAGGTGAGCGGCGGCGGGGTATCAGGGTGCCGCTCAGCATGGCCGCCGCGGCCACGACAAACGTCACCTAGGCCACGACGGCAGACACGTCACGCTTCCCGGTGGCCGGTTCCATGGGCCAGTGGTAGGCATCGCCGCCACCGCCGACGGGCGGGCTACTGGGTCGCGGCTGCGGACGGCGGGGTGTTCGGCTTCGGCGACGCCGCTTTCTTTGGGCCCGTGGGCGCCCGGGCGCTTCACCAGAAGGTCGTGGGTATCACCCTGTAAACGGTCGCCATTGAGCCCGGAGTTCAGGCGAGGTCAAGCCCGGCTCAGGTCCCACGAGTAGGTACTCCCGCCCGGTGCCGCGACCGCAACAAGCGGAAAAGGTAACCGGTACGGGTAACTTTTGCGCGCTGGTGTAACGATAAGAGCACCTGGCGCGCACAAGTCTCCAGTGCGGGGTCGCTGACGTCAGGACGACCTGGCGCCACACAAGTCTGCCAGTGGCGGGGTCGCTGACGTCAGGACGACCTGGCGCCGCACAAGTCTCGAGCGACGGGATCTATCCGGGAGCCATCATTACGACGTTGCACGCGCAAAGTGGTAGCGCTCTCACGTTCTGTAGGGCCGGCCCGGCCCCGTTCCTGTCCTCGCCATTGGCACGACGAGACGCCGACCGGTCCAGTCACACTGTGCGCGATAGGTGCGCTGATGATGGGGTAGTCGCAGAGGGGATAATCTCCCGGAAGACGAAAGGGGAGGTTGCGTCCGTTGACCATCGTTGGTAGCCGTGTGCTCCGCAAGGAGGACGAGAAGTTCCTTACTGTGGGCGGCACTTACCTCGACGACATTGTGCTTCCCGGTGGGGCCTGGGTGGCCTACGTGCGGTCTCCTTTCGCCCACGCCCGCATTGTGAGCACCGATGTCGGGCCGGCCCGCTCGGCTGCCGGCGTACTCGATGTAGTGACTGCGCCTGACACCGGCCTCTTGCTCTACCCGCCGGACGACCCGAGCTTCCCGGAGGCCATGTGGCGGCCGTTCCTGGCTCACGACGTGGTGCGCTTTGTCGGCGAACCAGTCGTGGCCGTGGTGGCCGCGTCCCGCGCCCAGGCGGTCGATGCCGCAGAACTCGTCGAGATCGACTACGACCCGCTGGTCCCGGTGGTCAACCCGTCCGACGCCCTCGAGGGTCGCACCCTCCTGTTCCCCGAAGCCGGCAGCAACGTGGTGTTCACCACCGGGGAAGAAGGGGAGGGCTCGTTGTTCGAGGGCTGCGAAGTGGTTGTCCGTCAACGGGTAGTCAACCAGCGGGTGGCGCCGTGCCCCATGGAAGTCCGTGCTTCTGCCGCCAGTTTCGGGCCGGATGGGCGGCTCACCTTTTACTCCTGCACCCAGATGCCGTTCCACGTCCGGGCTCAATTGGCCAAAGTGCTCGGTGTGGACGAGAGCCAGGTGCGCGTGATCGCCCCCGACGTGGGCGGGGCGTTCGGCTCCAGGATTTGGCCGTACCCCGAGGAACTCATGGTAGCGTGGCTGGCCCGCCGGACCGGGCGCCCGGTGCGGTGGTCGGAGACCCGCTCGGAGAGCATGCTCGGGCTCGGGCACGGCCGGGCCCAGATCCAGGAAATAACGCTGGGCGGTTCGAGGGACGGCAAGGTGAGCGCCTACCGGCTGGAAGTGCTTCAAGACGCCGGCGCCTACCCCAACCTCGGGGCGGTCCTGCCCCCGGTGACGAGGTTGATGATGACAGGCACCTATGACATCCCCGCCGTGGGCTTCTTCAGCCGGGCCGTGGTGACCAACACCACCCCTGTCGTCGCTTACCGCGGTGCGGGGCGCCCCGAGGCGACCGCCGCCATAGAGCGGGCCATGGACCTTTTTGCCGCTGAGATAGGCATGGGCCCGGTCGAGGTCCGCCGGGCCAACCTCATTGCCCGTGACCAATTTCCTTTCACGTCACCCACGGGCATGGTTTATGACATTGGCGATTACCAGCGTGCTCTCGACCTTCTCCTCGAGGCCTCCGGCTACGAAGAGTTACGCAAAGAGCAAGCGGAACGGCGGGCGGCCGGGGGTACAGTACAACTCGGGCTCGGCCTGTCCAGTTATGTCGAGATCACCAATGGCGAGGAGGGGAGCGAGTTCAGCTCCGTCGAGATCCGGCCGGACGGCCGGGCCGTTATAAAGACGGGTACTTCCGCCCACGGGCAGGGGCACGCCACTGCCTGGTCCATGCTCGTAGCGGAAAAGCTGGGGATCCCGCTGGCGGACGTGGATTTCGTCCAATCCGACACCGATCTCGTCAAAAGTGGCGGCGGGACGGCCGGTTCTCGGTCCCTGCAGGCGGGCGGGATGGCCACTCGCCACGCCGCCGGACGCGTCTTCGAGATGGCCCGGGAACTGGCAGCCGACTTGCTCGAGGCTGCGCCCGAGGACATCGTGGTCGATAGCGCCGGCGGTGGCGTTCACGTTGCCGGCGTGCCGGCGGCCCGCCGCAGCTGGGCTGAACTGGCAACGGCCGCCACGGAAAAGGGCACGCCGCTTCGCGCCGACATTGATTTCAAGCACGGCGGCCCGACATTTCCTTTCGGAGCTCACCTGGCCGTCGTGGAGGTCGACACCGAGACGGGGAAGGTTGTGCTCCGGCGCCTGATAGCTGTCGATGACGCCGGCCGCATCCTCAACCCGTTGCTGGCCGACGGGCAGGTGCACGGCGGGCTGGCCCAGGGAGTGGCCCAGGCCCTGCTCGAGGAGTTCCGTTACGATGACGACGGCAACCCCCTCACCACCAACTTCGCCGACTACACCGTCATCAGTGCGGCCGAGCTGCCCAGCTTCGAATGCGTCCGGATGGAGACCCCGACGCCTAAAAACGACCTGGGGGCCAAGGGAATTGGCGAGTCAGGCACGATCGGGTCAACGCCGGCAGTACAAAATGCCGTCGTGGACGCCGTGGCCCACCTGGGCGTCCGTCATCTCGATATGCCGACCACGCCGGAACGGATCTGGCGGGCGTTGACGGCGGCCAAGGAGCAGCGATGAAAGTGACCATGACGGTGAACGGCATTGGCACGCAGGACGACGTCGAACCGCGGCTACTACTCGTCCAGTACTTGCGGGACGTTCTTGGCCTCACGGGGACGAACATCGGTTGTGACACGTCGTCATGCGGGGCGTGCACAGTGCTCATAAATGGCGAGTCGGTGAAATCGTGCACGGTCCTCGCCGTGCAGGGGGACGGGACAGACATCACCACGATCGAGGGGATGGCCCTCGCGGACGGCCGTCTCCACCCCATCCAGCAGGCCTTTCGCGAGAACCACGGCCTCCAGTGCGGTTACTGCACCCCGGGGATGGTGATGGCGGTGGCTTCGCTGCTGAAGGAACACCCCCGGCCTACTGCGACCGAGGTCCGAGAGGGCCTCGAAGGCAACCTCTGCCGCTGCACCGGGTACCACAACATCGTCCAGGCCGTACTGGCGGTGGCAGCAACGCAGGAGCCGGCATGATCCCGGCCGAGTTCGACTACCGCCGAGCCGGTTCCGTCGGCGAAGCGCTCTCCTTGCTGTCGGAGTATGGCGACGGGGCGAAACTGCTGGCCGGCGGCCATTCGCTGCTTCCTCTCATGAAGCTGCGGCTGGCGGTGCCGACGATGCTGGTCGATATCGGCCGGCTTTCGGACCTTTCCTATGTGCGCGACCACGGCGACCACGTGGCGATTGGCGCCCTCACCCGCCACCGCGACCTCGAACAGTCGGAAGTGCTCCGGGAGGAGGCACCCGTTCTCGCCTACGTGGCCAGCCAGGTCGGCGACCCCCAGGTCCGCCACCGTGGGACGATCGGCGGTTCCGTCGCGCATGGCGACCCGGCGTCCGACCTGCCGGCTGCCGTGCTGGCGCTCGACGGGACATTGGTGGTGGAGGGCCCCAGCGGCCGCCGCGAGGTCCCCGCCGGCGAGTTCTTTTTGAGTTTTCTCGAAACCGCCGTCAGGCCAGACGAGATGCTCACCGAAATCCGGGTGCCCAAAGTGCCACGCGGCTGGGCCTTCGAGAAGTTCCACCGCCGCGCTCAGGACTGGGCCACGGTCGGCGTGGTCGTTGTTGCCGGTGGTGACGGCCGGGTGGTGCGGGTATCTCTCGTCAACATGGGCCTTACGCCCATACGCGCTGGCGCCGTAGAGGCGGCGATGGCCGGGGGGGCGGCGCCGGCCGAGGCCGCCGAGCGAGCCGACGAGGGCACCGAGCCGCCGAACGACCTGAACGCAAGCGCAGAGTTCCGCCGTCACCTGGCGACTGTGTTGGTCCGCAGGGCGCTAGAGAGGGCACTGGCCGGTGAGCGGGCCCTGGCGTGAGCGGCTTCGCGTCCGGCCCGGGGGACGGCACCGGCCGACAGGGCGGGCCCACCGCCGGGCCAGCCGGGGCGCCGGCGGAGAAACCGGTACCGGGCCGGGGCCCTGACGACGTGCGGGAGGCACTTGGGCGGTGCGGCTACCTGGCGGACGAGGGCCTCGCCACCGTGGTTTACCTGGCCCTCGTCATGCGCCGCCCGCTGTTGCTCGAGGGCGAAGCCGGCGTCGGCAAGACCGAAGTGGCAAAGGCGCTGGCCCGCTGGACCGGCGGAGAGCTGCTGCGCGTCCAGTGCTAC
>DATJUH010000166.1:0-2431 GCA_035502515.1 Acidimicrobiales bacterium | reverse complement strand
AGGCCGTCTTCGATCGACCAGATCGGGTAGGCGTCCGTCAGCGCGGCGTACTTGAGGATCATCTCGTCCGGGGTCAACCGGGTGCCCTTCGAGTACCGGTACTCACCGTCGGGTTCGCGCATCTCCGACGACGCCGGGTCCAAGGCGATGGCGATGCCGTCACGGCCCGGCGTGTAGCCGGCAGCCGAGATCGCCTCCAGCAGCAGGTCGAGCACTTCCTCGGGGGTGCTGACGTTGGGGGCGAAGCCGCCCTCGTCCCCCAAGCCGGTTGAGTGGCCCTTGGAGTGCAACAGGGCGCGCAGTGCGAGGTACACCTCCGCCCCGGCCCGCAACGCCTCGGCAAAGTTGGGCGCCCCGAGGGGGGAGAGCATGAACTCCTGGAACTCGAGAGGGTTCTGGGCGTGAGCGCCACCGTTCACGACGTTGAAATTGGGCACCGGGAGGCGGAGGAGGCTTTCGTCCTGGGCCAGCCAGCGGTACAGCGGCTTGCCGTCCACGGAAGCCATGGCTCGCGCCGCAGCCATGGACACACCGACGGTGGCGTTAGCCCCGAGACGGCTCTTGTTCTCCGTCCCGTCCAGTTCGATGACGGCCTGGTCGAGTTCGTCCAGGCCCTTCCAGGAACGGCCGGACAGCAACTGGTTGATCTCGCCGTTCACGTTGGCTACTGCCTTGGTGACGCCGGCACCTTTGAACCGCTTGGGGTCGCCGTCACGTAGCTCAACCGCCTCGCGCGTGCCCGTGGAAGCTCCGGACGGCACGCCGGCAGTCGCCTCCGGGCCGGAAGCAAGACGAAGAGTGACTTCCAGAGTGGGCCGGGCCCGGGAATCGAGGATCTCGCGAGCATGGACGTCGGCGACTTCATAGGACATGTGGGGCGTGCCTCACTTTCGTTGTTTCTTAGGGTGCCTGGCGGCGCCATTTCTTCAGGTGCTGGCGTCGACGCCCAGAGCCCGCTGTAAACGCTAGCGGGCGGCCCAAGCGAACCTAGTGCCTGGCTCGGCCGGCCCGCGGTGGCGGACGCGTTGCCAAGGAGGCCGGTTAGACGGCCCTCGTGAACAGCAAGATGGCAACGATCGCCGCCAGCAGGCCCAAGAGGGTCCAGAGGACCGCTCCAGCAGCCTTAGCCATGATCTTGATGACCCCCCAGGCAATAAGCGCCACGGCTATCACCACGAAGACGATGCCCCCGATGTCGTGCTTGCTGATGCTGGCCAGAAGGAGGGCGTCGTGCATTTGGGCTCCTTTGCAAAAAGTGGGGCGGTTTGCGCCGGCAAGAGAACCTAGCAGCCCACGGCACCAACGGTGAACAGCGCGAAGTCATGGCGGCCGGGCGCGCTTCACCGCCGGTGGTCAGAGGGCCCGCCACGTGCTACAGACGGTCGCCATAAGCCTGTACCACGGTCACAGCCGGCCCCTGAGCGGGGCCGGACGCTGCAAATGTGGGTGCTACCACTCTTGGGGGAGCTCTTTTAGTCGAAGCTGAACGCGCGGAACATGAGCGCCCCCCTTTCTGTGTCAGTGCGGAGGGCGGCTACGGCGGCAAATGTGCAGGTGGCCCGGGGCCGTAACCCGGCGGGACCGCGACGCGAGAGCAGGACCCTTCGTGACGGCTTTCGCACACTACGGAGTTTGCCCGATCTTCGAGAAAACGCGCCAGTTTCGCCACTCAGAGCGCGGGGGCGGGTCCATACGGCGTAACTGAGCTTTAGCCCGCCGATGACCGGTCCGACACCGGGGGTGAAGGTTCCCTAGTGACCTCGAAAGGCCCCTCTTTGAGCACCGAAGCTTCCGAGCGCGCCAAAACCGCGGCCCAGACAAGGGATAACTCGCGCTCTCGGGCGTTGGTGGCTGTGAGTGCGTTCGCGCTACTGGTCGCTTTTCTTTACTTCGAATGGTTGGCCGGGATCAAAGCCGCAGGCGGGGACAGGCTGGGCCTCCTTCCACTGGTGGCCCTGGGCATTTGGGCCAGCGACGCCTACCCGGTCAGGATCCGGAACCGAAAGGTCAGCCTGTCAATCGGGTTGTCCGAGATCCCCGTCCTGGTCGGCGTGGTCTTCCTCCGGCCGGAGCTCACGCTGGGGGCGGTCTCGTTCGGTTACGTGGCGGCCAACGTCCAGCAGCGGCGGCCGGTGCGCAAAACCCTAATCCAGTCCGTCATATACGTGGCCGCGGTGAGCGGCGGGATCGCGGTCTACTACGGCTGGCTGGGCCGGGCGTCTCCCGTTGGCGAGCACGGTTGGCTGGTCAGCGCCGGGACGGTGGCGCTGATCGCGGTCACTGACCTGGTGTTGCTCCTGCTCGTTATGGCTGTCGTGGACAGGCGCCTTCGGCGTGTCCCGATAGTGCGGGTATCGGTCCAGCTCGGTGTCTACATCGGCGTGTGCACGGCGGGGGCACTGGTGGCTATTTCCCTTGTCTGGGTGAACAC
>DATJUH010000165.1:0-5136 GCA_035502515.1 Acidimicrobiales bacterium | reverse complement strand
CACACGGCCGGCATGGAGTTCCTGCGCCGCAAGGCCGAGCTTGGGGCCCGGAACCCCAAGCCGGCCGAGGCGCGAGAACTGCTCGACCTCGCGGAGACGGCGATCCGGGCAAAGGTCTGAACGGCAGGTGTTGACGAAAATTGACACCAGCGGCACCGAAGAGGCTGGTTCTGGACAGTGTGGCGTGAGATCGGGCTGTTGTATGTGGTAAAGCCCACTCGCTGGCCAGAACCACCCCGCCGGCGAAGAGACCAAGCCCGTCGCTCTGCTCGACCTTCGTAATCGTAGTGCATGACTCGGGTTCAAAAGACAACTGACTTGTCAAAGAAGATGGAGCTTGTTCGCCAGGAGTTCGCAGTACCTCGACAGCAGCCAAGGACCAACAACGAAAACTGGTCTTATTGCCGGACCTTCACCCAGGGCTGCTAGCTCTCCCTTATCAGCTTTTTTTCCTTGCCGCTTTTGCAGCCCTCATCGATGATGTACAACAACTGATTAGTCATTTGGGCGTCTCGTCTGAAAAGGTCAATTACCCACGAACGTGACCAACGGAGTTATCGCACCGTCTTTGAAGGAACCAGCCCGAGGGGCTGTGGGCCTGCTACCGAGCACGCAACGAGCCCTGCTTGGAGGACTTATTATACGTCAGCTGAACCAGCCACGGATCGTCGACGAACTGACCAGATATGGACTTGATGGATGAAGTTGTGCACCGCCAGAGCTCTTGGGGTTTATCTCGCCCTATTTGTGATGGTTGGGATGGTATCGGGAATTGTAACTGTTCAGGCCTAGCGACCTATCGGTAACCGAGCCAGCGCTTGTACGCGGCAACGAGTTGTGACGTGGCGGCGTCGGCTCGGAGGTCGATATCCAGCAAGGCTATGTCGTATTGTCGGCCAGCACGTTCGCAGGTGGCGATGAGCTCACGGCGGTGGTCGCCGATTGAGACCGACAACACCTCGACATCCTCGCCTACGACTTGGCCACTACAAGGCAAGTTCGCGTCCTCCTCGAAGGCGTTCTGGAACCCCATCAACTGTTCGTCGTCGTCGTAGGCATCGACGGTTATCTCCTCGATCAAGGCGTCGAGGTCACCTTTGTCCTTGCCCGCTGCGCTCATGAGGCCTCCTTTATTGCAGGTTGACACTTGCGACTTTATGGCGGCGACAATGCCGGTGGCGGCACCCAGGGCGTGCCCTTGAAGAGCCGGACCAGCACGTCTACGCCTTCAAAGCCGTGCTTGCGGGACGTGCCGTCCGCCCGCCCCGCGGATATAGACCACAGAAGGCGCCGTGGCCCGGGTGGCGGCCAGGATGGTCCCGAAGTCAGAGTCGGCCGAGATCAGCGCCCGCTGTTCGGAACGTGCTCGCTCCAGGAGCACCTCGTCGCGAGCCGACCCCAGCCCAAGGGACCACGCGTGGACGGCATCGTGGCCATTTGCACCCAGCTGGCGCAGAAACGAGGCGAGAGGTTGACGTCGACGAGGAACTTCACCCTGGGGTTGGCAGTGGCAGCTCCCGTTCCCGGACCGCCTCGGCGGCGAACCGCAAGGCCTCGGCGATGTCCTCACGTTCCAGGTAGGGGAGGTCGGCTATGATGTCGTCGACAGTCATGCCGTCGGCAACCATCGACACAACAGTGGCCACTGGGACGCGAAGCCCTCTGATGCAGGGCATACCCCCCATGAGGGCGGGGTCGACCGTGATGCGAGTAAAGGCCACCAGCTCAGGTTACCCCTCGTAGGGCCGCGCCCTCGGGCTGGCGCGCCCCCGTGGCGGCGCTTCAACTCGTAAATGGGTGCGGGCCGCTCGCCACGCCGCTGCGTCCATCACCGGGGCAAACGTACATTGGATCCGGTGTGGAAGGGGGACTTGGTACAAAACTCCACGGCACCTTGGCAAGTTCGACCTGTGGTTACCTGCTGCGTGACTGGCTCCAACCCGTGAACCGACCACGCACTAGTTGTCGAATAGCGCATGCGAGCGCCCCGAGCTGGTAGAAACCCCGGTCGAGCGCTGCAGCGCCTCGCAGGGGTCATCTCGTCGGGCCGGCAAGGCGACAGCGTGGAGCTGCGCTGCGCCGACGCCGCCCTGTACGACCTGCTCGGGCTGTACCAAGATGTGCGCCATATGAAGTGCGGGCCGCCGGGGTCGAGGAAGCCTTCGTGGAACTGACCGGGCCGGGCCGTGGTCAGGGGCACCACCCTAAAAAGCGGCCCTGCCTCGATCACGAGCCAATTTTGAGCTCCCGCGCATATGCCCGGCTGGAAGTACTGGGCGCGTTCCGCAACGTTCGCTTTCTCGTCTTTTCGGGGTGACCGGAACTCCCAGCCCCGCCAAAGGGATCTCCGGGCTGATCTCGTCATGGTACAACCTCTCACAGTTGGTATGATGAGTGGTATGACCACAAGCAAGATCGCGGTTAGCCTGCCTACCGAGCTGGTTGAGCAAGCGCAGCGCGCCGTCTCGGAGGGCCGGGCCCCCAGTGTCAGCGCGTATGTCGCTCGGGCACTACAGGAGCAAGCGAAGCTGGACAACCTGGCTTCTCTGCTTGAGGAGATGCTCGCTCAGACCGGCGGCCCGCTGACTGCGGTCGAACGCAAGGCCGCCGATCACGCCCTCGGCCGATGAGAGGGGCGGTCCTCGATACCGGTGCCCTGGTTGGTTTCGAAAGGAACGACAGGCGCGTCGTCGCAATCGTCGCAAGAGCTCTCGATCATGGAGACACCCTTTTCGTTCCCGCCGGAGTGGTAGCCCAGGCGTGGCGTGACGGCACCCGGCAGACCCGGCTGGCCCGGCTTCTCCGGTCCACCTTGTGCGACGTGGTTGTGCTCGACGACTACGGGGCACGGGCCGCCGGACAGCTGTGCGGCGCCACAGACACCGCTGACGTCGTCGACTCCTCGGTCGTCGTCGCTGCACGAGAGCGAAGGGTCCGGATAATTACCTCCGACCCCAATGACCTGCGCCGGCTGGACCGGCATGTCGACCTGGTCGCGATCTGAAGGAACGGCCTACCTGCGGCGCTTGGACCGTTTTTCCCCGCTGGGCCGGTTCGTCCGAGGAGGAGCTTTCGGCGGCGGTTGGTGGCATTCGAAGAAACCGTAGACGGTGCCTTCTCCCCTGCTAGTGCCCTCGTCGGCCACCATTACGACGTGTAGGCCCTTGGTGGCTCGTAACCGGCGGCGAAAATCTGCAAGGTTCGGATTATCGGCGGGCACTTCCATGAGGAGTTGCGCGCCGTCGCCACCAGCCAACACGAAGACCTCCCGGCCGTCGTCGGTGGCCACCGCCGCTACGCCGTAGGGGTCGAGTTCGGCCACCCTGGCCGCCGTGGCGTCGCCCTTTTCGGGCTGCGGAAGGATCGCCAGGAGCGGTACATCGGCGCCGCTTGGTCTTGGCGCCGCAGACGGAAACGGTCGGTGGATCCGCGCTGCCGAGCGCAGTGCTGCTACCGACGTCCAGGGAAGGTGGCCAAGGACGACCGGTGTGCCCTCGGGAACGAGGTCGAAGCCCGCCTGGTGCAATCGGAGACGGGGGACGTCCGAGTCGGGTGTGGGCGGTTCCTGGGCAATGGAGAACCTGACGCTCCGCCCGCTCCCGAGCACTACTTCCCCAGTCGTGGTGTGTTCGCCAGGGCCGACCGCAATAGGACCGCGTGCGTCATGGGCCGTCACCGCCGCCAGCGCGACCGCAAGCAGTTGGGTTTCCGTCTCGTCGGGATCACCGCCCTCCCTGTCCGGGCCGAGCCTCAGCGCGACCGGTAGGAGCTCTGCGTCCGGTGGCCACCCGTAGCGGAATGCCTTGTCACGCAGCTCGGGGGGCAGCTCCGATGGTGGATCGAGCATCAGGGCAAGGGTCCCCGGCGGGGTTGGCACTGGTCGGCCGGGCTCCCAGCCTTTCAGGCCACCCGGCACTTTGCCGGCGGGGTAGAGAACGAGCCCGTGCTGAATCCCGGCGTTGCCCATGACGACGGCGGCATAGCGCCGTTGCGCGAGAACACCGTTCGTCTCCAGTCCCAGTACCACCCCGTCGTGCCACCGGGTCCAAGGTGAGACCCGGTAGAAGTTGAGCGAGTGACGGTACATCAATGCCCAGTCCGACGGCCTGGGGGGTTCGGTGGGCTGTGGGCGACCTGACATGTGGCCGATGAACGAGTCGAAGATGTCCTCCGCCTCGGCCGGCGGCTCAATCGTCCGGACCCGTGGCGGAGGCTTACCTCCGGCTACCGAGGACAGGATCTCCACCACCTGCGCCTTGAAGTCCGGCGCGCAGAGCACCTCATCGGGACGCCCGGGCGGCAGGCTCCCTGCCGGCCGGCTCAGACCCATCGTGACCGCTTGAGCGACCGCCTCTGCCTCAGTCGCGCCCACCGCGACGCCTCGGACCAGTCCGGTGTCCATGTCCAGCACCAAGCCCGCCCTTATTTGCGGCTCTGCCTCCACTCGTACCGACTGCGAGATGTCTCGCGTCAGCACGAGCCACGCTCCACCGGCGTTTCCGGAGGTGGTCCCGGCTTGCTTCGTGCTCATCAAGCTCACTTTGCCAGACCTGGAGGCGTCGGACGAACGTTCGTCGCGAGGTATAAGCCTCGTCTGCACCACTATGGTGAAAATGTGCACCACTATGGTGAAAAACAGGAGCCCTTCGAGCGAGGATGACGTCGGCTCACTGGTTGGCTTCGCGTCGGTGCCCCGTTCCTGGATCCTCCACCAGCCGTAGCCGAGGCATAGATCCTCGCAGTGGCCCGCCAAAACGGTGCTCGCCAGCGATGTCGACGCCGGTGGGTGTTGCTTGCCAGGAGTGTGGGGGCAATTCAGGGGGCTCAATTGGCAAGTGATCCTCGCAACGCCCGAAGGGAGATCGGCACAGTGGCCCGCGAACTCAAGCAGCAAGCCGGGATTCGCTCATCCAGGCGCCTTGAGCAAAGATAGCCACGCGTCGATCACGCCGCCAACGAGACTGGCAACGATGGCCGGGATCAGCCAGTAGAGGCCACCGCCCGCTTTCAGTAGGAAAGTGAGTCCGGCGATGGCGACCAGCCCCACGGTCACCCCGTTGTTGCGGGCCGCCCAGGACTGCTCGGAATGGGTGGCCCCCTCGACGAGTACGACGATGCCGTGACCGAACTGACCCG
>DATJUH010000164.1:0-2771 GCA_035502515.1 Acidimicrobiales bacterium | reverse complement strand
CAATTGCGGACCTACGGCATCGGTCTGATCCTCGGCCTGGCGGCAGTCGGCTACGTGCAGGCTGCCAGTACTCTCATGGGCCCTTTTATGGTTGTCTTCTTTGGCTTCGGCCTCTTAGCGTTGCCCGAGGCCGTGAGGCTGCTGCGCACCTCACCACGCCACCTCTTGTTTTTTTGTGTGGTCCTTGGCATAGGGCTCGCTTTGCTTGGGCTCGCTTGGGGCGCGATATTACTGGTGGCGCTTCCGATGGGGGCCGGGCAGTTATTGCTGCACAGCCTGTGGCGACCCACCTACCCGCTAATCCTTCCGCTGACGATTTCCATCATGGGCGGGTGCGTAATGGCCAGTGCTGGGACAGGTTTGCACGCGCTCGGCGCAGCGCGCAGGAGCCTCAGAGCGATGGTTATCTCTTCCGTCATCTACGTCATATTCAGTCTTGCCGGGGCCGTCGCGGGCGGGGCAGTCGGAACAGTGTCTGGCGCCGCCGTCGCTTCCTGGCTCAGCGCCGTGGTGTTTTGGTGGCAGTTCCGCGTCGCGCTGCTTAGCCCGGAAGCGCACGTTCCAGCGAGTAGTCCGGAGGTGGACGCTACTTCGGCCAGCGTCGAAAGGGAACCTGAACTCGCCCCGCCATACTTGCGGCCGGGGACGCCCGCCATATCACCCACTTCGCTTCACCACGCCCCGGCAGCGACCGTCCGGCTGGCCTCCCCGGTTGAACCACTGAGCACCATGGCGGTTGATTTCACGGGCGGCGGCGTGCCCATGCCCAAAGTGGCCGCCCCCGACCCGGACGGCTTCGAGGAGTACTCCGGGCCGATGGTCGACATCAGCTCGTTGAGGCACGTGGCCCGGCGGGGGCGCAAGGCATGGGTGGCGGCGGCGCTGGCCGGCCTGGTCCTGGGGGCAGCGTTCCACCTGTTCGTGCCGGCCAAGTACGCGGCGGTGACCGACCTGTACATGGTCGAGCCCGCCGGTGCGGACCCGACGGCCGCCATCGCCAACGACGTGAGCTTGTTGGAGACCCGCGCGGTGGCCGAGCAGGCGGTGAAGGCGTTGCACCTGGACGTCAGCCCGTCCACTTTCTTGGCCACCTACCAGGGCACCTCGGTCAGCAACGAGATCCTGTCGGTCAAGCTCAGCGCCACCTCGCCCGGCGCGGCGGTGACGGACGCCAACGCCGTGGCCCGGGCTTTCCTGAGCGTGAGGTCGGCCGAACTGGCCCTCCAGACCCAGCTCGTGGTCCACGGCCTGGCCGCCCAGGTCAACTCCCTCAACGGCCAGATCAAGTCGCTGACCAGGTCCATCGGCTCGCTGTCGGTAGCCAAGGCCGGGCCCCAATCGGCCAACCAGGTGGCTGCCCTGGTCGACCAGCGCACCAATGACGCCTCCCAGATCACCGAACTGCAGTCCCAAGAACAGCAGGACTTCCTGACCGAGCAGACCGCCGTCCAGGGCAGCCACGTGCTCGACCCGGCGGTGGCCGAGAAGACCTCGGACACCAAAGTCGTCGCCGAGGACGCCCTGACCGGGCTGGTGGGCGGGCTGTTGCTCGGCCTGGGCATAGTTTTGGTGGCCGGGGTCATCTCGGACCGCCCCCGGCTGCGGCACGAGGTGGCTGCCGCCTTGGGCGTCCCGGTGGAACTGAGCGTCGGGCCGTACCGGCCCCCGCTGTTGTTGCGCCAGGCCCGGCTGCGCCGTAGCGTACGCCGGCCCCGGGGGACGCTCGAGATGATGGCTCGCCGGGTCTACAACCAGCTCGAGGCGGCCCCGGGGTCGGCCCTGGCCGTGTTGCCCATCGGCCCCTGCGAGCCGGCTGCGCTCTGCGTCTCCAGCCTGGCCCTCTCGCTGGCGGCCGAAGGCAAGCGGGTCGTGCTGGTGGACATGGCCGACCGGCGCCCTTTGTGGCAGCTGGTCCGGGGCCGCGGCCAGCCGAGCCCCCATTCGAGCATCATCTTCCAAGACGAAGGGGTCACCTTGGTGGTGGCCCCGGCCGACCCCGCCGAGATGCCCCCCATGGTGGCCGACGACGCTGACTTCGTGATCGTGCTGGCGAGCGTAAGCCCCGCCCTGGGCGTCGAGCAGCTAGCTGCGTGGGCCAGCACCGCCGTCGTCTTTGTCACCGCCGGCAAGGTGACCGACACCCTGATGGCGTCTTCGACCGAGCTCGTCCGCCAGGCCGGCCTCACTATCCGCTCTGCTGTCCTGGTCGGGGCCACGCCCGACGACGACAGCACCGGTACGCTCACCGGCCAGACGCCCATGGCAACAACCGTGGGCCAGGCGCCTAGCAGCGCGGACGGACGGTTGAAGAGAGCGGACGAACGAGTTGCCCCCATGACAGCCATCGTAAGGTGAGGCTTCCGACCCCAGTCAGCCAGTCGCCCAACCGGCGGGATCCGGTAAAGCGTTCCGGACTTCAGTCCAGGCCGACCAGCCGACACAGGAGCTGTGTTATGCTCCGGCCATCGTCGCTTCGAAGATATCCCTTACCGGTCTTCCCTGCTGGCTCGTACCAATGTCGGCGACCAACCTAGGAACGGGCGGAAATGCTTGGAGTCCATCGGTCCGGCGCGATCATTGCGGTCGCCTTGTTCTTAAGTGCCTCAACAACGAATATCGCGAACCCGTCGGCAACCGGGGGCAGCGCAACCAGCCTCGGCCCGCCACCCAGCTCGCCTCCCGTCGACTGGTGCGCTTCAGGTTTCAAGGACCCTTATAAGCGCCCGCCCTCCGGGGCCGTAGTTGTCCCCGCAGGTAACAACAGTGCCGAG
>DATJUH010000163.1:0-7431 GCA_035502515.1 Acidimicrobiales bacterium | reverse complement strand
CCCACCAGGTCGGTGCCCGCTCCAGCCTCGCCCTCCCTGAGGGTCACAACCACCATTACCGGCTGCCCGGCCAGGTTGTCGGCCAGGTACTCCACCACCTTCAGGGTCTCGGCGTCGGCCCAGTGCAGGTCCTCGATCGCGAGGACCATCGCTGTCCGCGGGGTCGTGGACCATTGCGCCATCAGCCTCAGCAGGCCCTCGGCCAGCACGATCGGCCCACGGTCGGCGGCTGGATCAGCTGAGCTCGCCCAATCGGGAACGACCGCCCCAAGGGCCGGCAAGAAGGGACCGAGATCCCCTGAGGGACGCAGCCCATTTCGGTCCGCGGCGAGGAGCGCCTCCCGCAACGGTCTTAGCGGAACATCGGCGGCCGCCGGGCTACACCGGCCGATGAGGACTACCCCTCCGGACCCACGGGCCCGAGCCACGAACTCCCGCACCAATCGGCTCTTGCCGATCCCTGCTACACCCCGGACCACGACCATCTGGCCGAGCGAGCGCCATGCCCCCTCCAGCGCTCGGAGTTCCGGGTCGCGCCCCACCATCACCGGGCACAACACACGCAGAGCGCCCGAACTCGACGGACTACCCATGAGATCGAACGTTATAGCAGCCCACGGCTATCGGCCGGTCCCCGGGTAACGAGGGCGATCCGGGATTGACTTTCGCGCCGAACTCGACGTCGCCGCCACCAGGCCTCGGACCGAGTGGCCTTGTCGTCCTTGATGTCCCGCACGGCTTGACCGTGGCCCGGAGTAAGCCATTGGCCGAGCGGCTCGGTTGCGCGCATCCCTTAATCGATTCGGCAGGTGTTCGCCAGGGGCGTCATCCTGGCCGAGACCGGCAAGGGTCAAGCGTTTCCGACGACCGGCAGGTCCACATCGACAAGAATGCAGGAGAACGAAAGGAGTGGCAAAGGTGAGCGTCCGGCCCTACTGGTTGGTTTGCTGCGGTTGTCTCGGCGTTTGGTGAGAGCTAAGGGCACCATGAAACTCGGTCGCCTCTCCTCCTTGGTTACCTCCGCGACACTGGTGGCGGCAACGGGGTTGGGTGGGAGCCCGGCATTGGCAGCGACCCGTATGCTGGCCCCGGACCCGCCTCCGGCGGGGCCCTATCTGGCCGTGCTGAAAAATGCCGAGAGCGAAATTGCAGCTCACATAGGCCACCCGATGGGCCTCCCCCTCCACGTGGTGGTCAACTCGAAACAGGTGGGCACTGCCTTCGCCTACACCTACGCCTACGACAGCCACGGCGACCTTATCGGCCGTCCCGCCAGTTGCGTGGTCTATATCAACCCCCGGCTCTACCACTCCCTGGACACTTCGATTGTCAACGACAGCCTCACGCACGAGATGTTCCACTGCTTCCAGGCGGCGGACTACACGACCCTGAAGGCCTTCTATGATGCGCCAGCCTGGCTTATCGAGGGGTCGGCCGCCTGGGTGGGGCAAACGCTCGCGCCTTCCCCGACGTTCGGGCTGAGTTGGTGGACCGGTTACCTGCTCAGCTTCGGCACCAGCCTCTTCGACATGGACTACGACGCCATCGGTTTCTTCGCTCACTTGGAAGAAACCGGCACCGACCCGTGGCACCTTTTCGACCGGATGTTCAAGGCTCCGACGAGTGCCGCCGCCTATGCCGTCGCCACCGACAAGGAGTTCAAGCTGACCTGGGCCTCATCGCTGCTGCGGGACCCCGAATTCGGTGAGGGGTGGGACACCACCGGGCCGGGCATACCGGCCGGCGTCGCCGTCCGTGTCGACGTGCACATCCTGGCCCCCGGGCAGTCGCTCAATGGCAAGGTGGCTCCCTTCACGAACGACATCGTGGCCGTGACGACCAACGCCAATACGTTGCAGTTCAGCGTCAGCACCCCGTACAGCCGCCTTCACGACTCCACTACCCACGACTTCGACAACGTCCAAACCGGCCCTCACAAGTTCTGTGTCAACGACTGCTCCGCATCGGCCGAGCTGGCGGCGCTGCCTCGCTTTGCCCCCGGCGCGGTGTGGCTGGCGCTCACAGGCGATACGGCCGGTGCCACGTACTCGATCACCGCCACCAACGACGTCCCGTGCCTCCTCGGCCGGTGGGTCACTACGAACTGGTCAGAAAGTGCAGACGGAGGAACGATCTCGGGCGGGGCAGGCATCCACTACACCGTGACGAGCGACCAAGCCGACATCGACTTCACCGGGATGGCACCCCTAGGAGAGTTGACCTTCGCCGGGCAAGGGATCGAAGCCCTCGACTACGCCCCGTCCACCACCGCCACTTCCGGCCGGCTGACAGTGGGGGAAATCAGCGGCAACGTCACGGTGAGCGTGGACGGCGGCACCCCCATAACTGGCACCAGTACCCCGGTGCGGGGCGGGTCGGGTACTTGGTCGTGCTCAGGGGACACCATGAGCTGGCACCTGGCCAACTCGACTGGCAGCACGGTGCTGGACTTCAACCGCTCACCCTCATAGGAGAAGGCCTTGCCCGTAGTCGTTCTGCGCTATTCAATTTCCTTCGCAGAAAGCGCACAATGAGCGCCACAACGACTTTTCAGCACCGAGGCTCCGACTGGTCAGTCGAGGTCTATCGGCCTCCGTTCGGACCGGTGCCTCCGCGCCAGGGGGCCGTCCCGCGTCATCATCGGGGCCGGCGCCCGGCCCGCCCGCTCAGCCGGGATGAGATCGTCCATTCGGCTATCACCGTCGCCCACGCCGAGGGAGCCGGTGCGGTCAACATGCGTCGTATTGCCCGTGAGCTCGATGCGGGAGCAACGTCGCTGTACTGGCACGTCCCCGATAAGGACCATCTGCTCGACCTCCTCATGACGCTCAACACTTACGTGCTCGACGCCGTGATCCGGGAGCTGCAGGAGATGCGAGACGAACGCGACGTTGATAGTTGCCGGCCGGGGCCGGCAGGAGGCCGACGCCGGTATCAAGCTGTGGCCAGAGCGGCTGCGGGCGACCGGCCGTTTCACACGGTCCTTGCGGATTTCGACGAAGACGTTGACCCCGACTCGCCACAGACGCGTGAAGAACGCTTCGAGTTCGGGCTGCGGTGCGTACTCGACGGGATTGCCTCGCAAATCTGGCGCGGGCGGCCCTGAGTTATTTCGTTCGTCCAGCCCGATGGCCGCCGGGTTCGACCTTGAAGTCAATCCCGCGTCGGCGCGCGTCTCCGGTGCCACTGCTCAATGTCGAAGCCACCTGGACAACCCCCGAGACCCTGGGATGCGCACCGTTTTCATACCCTGGTGCGTGGGGCAGCATGGTGGCACCGTCCGAAATCACGGTCCCTGCGCCCGTAGTGGACCGGGAGCCGCCCTGTCCTGCTCAGGACTTCCTGGTCCACGAGGGCGCCGATAAATTCTGGTGGGACCGACTGTCCAAGGATCAGGACCCGGCAATGGATGGCGGGGTGCTTTCGCCTCGACGAGCCCGCGGTCGGCACAAGGTGATTACGTTCCCGGAGCTGGGCCCTCCAAAAGCGCGCCTGCGGTACCACAGAACCCTGGGCCACCGTCAGTGCTTGCTTCACGAAAAGGGCAATGCCTGGCCGTCGGCTGCGAGCACCCGAGGTTGCGGAGCCGGACAGTTGCGGGCCTCGTCTATGCCTTCGGGCCGCTCCCAACGGTGCGACAGGCGCAGGGCCGACCAGGGGAAGCCGCAATGGCGACGTCGTGCGTCGCGGTCTGCCCCTTGGCAGAATGCTGACCCGTGTGGCGGCGCCACTGGAACCACAACACCCACTACCACCGCGTCCTATTGGACATGTTGCCCCCGCGCTGTGACCGTGTGCTCGACATAGGGTGCGGGGACGGGTTGTTCGCTCGACGCCTGGCCGGCCGTTCGACCTCCGTAGTAGCGCTTGACCCGGACGCCGAGCAGGTGACGGTGGCCAAAGCTACCTGCGCCAACGCCGCCAACGTCGCCGTTGTTCGGGCTGAATTTCTGTCCGTAGGCTTCCTGGAGGCATCGTTCGACGCGGTCACTTGTCTCGCCGTCATCCACCACCTTCCACTGGAAGACGCCATCGCCAAGATGGTGCGCCTGCTACGTCCCGGTGGCCGGCTTGTCCTGCTCGGGGTGTGGCCCGACGTCGCGATGCCCGCCGAGATTGGCATCAGCGTGGCCGCGGTAGTCGTCAACCGGTGCTACATAGTGCTGTGGGGAGACGGGGAGATGAGCTCGCCGGCTTGTGCCCCGCAGATGTCGATGAGCGACGCTCGACGCGCCGTTGTCCGCTTACTTCCTGGCGCCACGGTGAAACGAAGGCTCCTGTGGCGGTTCACGGTCGATTGGGTCAAACCCGGGGGTCCGCTCCAGCCCCTCGCCTCGCCACCGTGAGCGGAACGAAGGGGCACGCGCCAACGCGCCAACGCGCCAACGGGCCAACGCCCAGCTTGAGTTGTCTGCGCGATGAAGACCCGCGAGCCGGACAGCGCCGGAATTGGGAATATCGCTCGCTCAAATAGCCAGTCCCGACCCTTTCACGCCATCACCGGCCATAATGCTTGCAGATCACCGGTCGCGGCTGTTGCAAATAGCCGACTGATATCCTTGCAAAGGACAGAACACGAACTAACATCCCTTGTCTCTCGGAGCCTGAGGCCTGAGCGAAGTTCGCGCCACGTCTCACGACGGAACGCTCCGGCGAAGTTATGCCGTTGTCAAGTGCTGGCCAGTGAGAACAACCTGCACGTTCCCGTGAGTTTGGGCTCCGCCTGTCAACGCCCGCCAAACGGCTCTCCAGTGGACAGCAAGGTCGTCCCGAATTGGCGCGAGTTCGGTGTCGGCACAGAGCATCGGCCGTCGTGGGGAGCAACATGCCGGTGATCATGCGTTGCAACTCAAGCGAAACTGGCTCAGTTCACAGTATCGATAACCGTCGTTCCGCGACGCTCCGGCGCTCTAAGCGAAAGAAAGATGGTTGCTCCATAACGGATAATCGGGGCTGGCCATCAGTCGTGGCCTATAGCTCTGAGCGCGGCCAGAGTTCGTCCACCACCCTGCGTAGGCCCGACAATTCGTCCTTGTAATAGCGGTCACTGAGATCGGTCAGCATAAAGCGATAGGCGTACAATGAGGCACTCGGGGAGGTCCGTCCGGCCGCCTCTTGCCAACCCTCGGTGAGGGCGGCCCAAACCGGGTGAGTGCGTCGTCAGGCTGGGCCGTCGGTGCCTTGGTGTTCCGTCGGCCCCGAAGGTGGTGAGCACCGCGGTGTAAGGGCCGTTGAGGAGGTCGGCGTGGCTGGCGGGGATGTCGAGTTTCTCGGTCATGACCTGTCCAGTATTCAGGAAGTGGGGAATATTCCCCACTTCGGCTGGGTTGGACGACCCGTGGAACTGAGAGCCGACGCGGCCCGCAACCGTGCTGCGATCGTCGAGACGGCCCGGGAGGTGTTCGCCGAGCAGGGTCTGGACGCCCCGCTGGACGAGATCGCCCACCGGGCCGGGACGGGGAACGCCACCCTCTACCGGCGCTTCCCCACCCGCGGGGACCTGGTCTCGGCGGTCTTCGCCGAGCGGATGACCGAACACCTCGCCGCCGTCCAAGCCGGCTTGGCCGACCCCGACCCCTGGAACGGTTTCGCCTCCTACGTGCAGGCTGCGGCCGCCATGCAAGCCCGGGACCGGGGCATCGCCGACCTGGTCACCATGGACGTGCCGAGCGCCCCGGACATCGAACGGCTTCGCTCCAAAGCCTTCGACGGTCTGGTCTGCCTGGTGGAGCGGGCCCGCTCGGCCGGGGCCCTGCGAGCCGACTTCGCCACCCAGGACGTCGTCGTGCTCCTCATGGCCAACGCGGGGCTCGTCGAACGAGCCCATGGGATCGCAGCAGAGGCGTCGGCCCGGCTGATCCACGTCCTGCTCGACGGGTTCCGCTCGACCGCCGCCACCCCCGGGCCTGCAGCCCCCAGCCCCGGCCGGGTGCGACTGGCCATGCGACGCAACGGCGAACGCCGCCTCGGCGCCAGCGGAAGGAAGCGCTGACCATGCAGCTCGGCATCTTCACCTCTTCTCCTTCCGCCAGTCCCGCGCAGCCTGCCGGCCGCTGCGGTGCAGACCTGCCCCCCTCTCTGCGACCCACCAAACAAGGAGACACCACATGAAGGCCATCGCTATTACCGAACCCGGTGCATCCCCCGCCTTGGTCGACCTGCCCGCATCCGGCCCCGCCGAAGGTGAAGTGCTGGTCCGGGCCCGGGCCAGTTCCGTCAACGGCTTCGACCTCTCGGTCGCCCACGGGAGGCTGATCGGCATGATGGAGCACCGCTACCCGGTCGTGCTCGGCAAGGACTTCGCCGGCACCGTCGAAGCCGTCGGCGCCGGCGTGGACGGTTTCGCTGCCGGCGACACGGTGTTCGGTGTCGTGATGAAGCCCTATCTCGGCGACGGTGCCCTGGGCGAGCTGGTCACCACCCCGGCTGCCTTCCTGGCCAGGGTCCCCGCCGAAGTGGACCTGGTGGTGGCCGGGGTGCTCGGTCTAGCCGGCACCGCCGCCGCCGACGCAGTCGGCGCCATCGACCCCAGCCAGGGCGAGACGGTGCTCGTCGCCGGGGCGACCGGCGGTGTCGGTGCCATCGCCATCCAGCTCCTGCGGGCCCGGGGAGCCACGGTCATCGCCACCGCTGCCACCGAGGACGAGCGCGCCTTTGTCACCGGCCTCGGCGCCCACAGCACCGTCGACCACAGCAGTGACCTCGCCGCAGCCCTCAGGAGCGTCCAACCGGACGGCGTCGACGCCGCCCTGCACCTCGCCGGTGACGGCGGCGCCCTGGCGGGCCTGCTGCGCCGGGGCGGTCGCATGGCCTCCACGCTCGGCTTCAGCGCCGACCAGACCGACCGCGACGACGTGACGGTGACCCCCATCATGGCCAACCCCTCGACCGCCACCCTCCAAAAGCTTTCCGCCGCCGTAGGCGACGGCACCGTACAGGTCCCCGTGCAGCGCACTTACCACCTAGCGGATGCCCCCCAGGCGTTCAGCGACTTCGCCGCCGGCACTCTCGGCAAGCTCGCCATCACCATCAACTAAACCAACCCCGAGGAGGGAACATGACCACCATCGCTGACACCCACTCGCTTGTTCGCGCCACCCAGGGGACCTGGACGCTCGGCCGCTGCTCCGTCGACGGGCTCACGGGCCGCTCCCTGCCCCGGCCGGCCGCCCGCCTCGTGATAGCGGTCGCGGCCACGTCGGCGGCGGCGTGCCTGTGCATGGTCCTGCGGGCGAAGCCGGCGCCACAGACGTCGACGCCCATCGAGGCTAAGGACGCCCCAGCTCCGAGGGCGAGCGAGGAGGCCGTCACCCGTGCCTAGCCAGGAAGAGCTGTGGGCACTGGTAGCTAGCCATCGAGAGGGCATCTTGGCGACGACCGGGCCGAGTGGGCGGCCGCAGCTGTCCAACGTCTTGTACCTAGTGGGGCCGG
>DATJUH010000162.1:0-10420 GCA_035502515.1 Acidimicrobiales bacterium | reverse complement strand
CAACGGCTGAACCTGCAAAAGAACCGGGTCAGCCCAGATCAGGTCAGCCCGGATCAGGTCAGCCCAGATCAGGTCAGCCCAGATCAGGTCAGACCCGAACTGACATGCAAGTCGTCCCGTTGCGCCACCCGGGCCGCTGGGTGGCGGCGGCGGTCGTATGTCTCCTGGCCGTTATGGCCGTTCATTCGTTGTTCTTCTCCACCGTCAAGCGCGATGGCGTTACTGAGTCGCGCTTCGAGTGGAATGTTATAAACCACTACTTCTTTTCTACCGAGGTCATCGAGGGGCTCGGGGTAACTCTTGCTCTGACCGCGGTGGCCATGGTTGGTGGGGTTCTTATCGGCGTCCTGCTCTCTATCATGCGGCTATCGCCGAACCCGATCGTGACCGGGAGCTCATGGATTTATATCTGGTTTTTCCGCGGTACGCCTGTCCTGGTGCAGCTTTTGTTCTGGTACAACGCCGCCTATATATTCCCGAGTTTCACGCTGGGCGTGCCTTTCGGACCTGCTTTGGTCCATTTCAACCTCAACTCCTGGCTGACGCCGTTCGTCGCCGCTGGCCTCGGGTTGGCCTTGAACGAAGGCGCGTACATGGCGGAGATCATCCGGGCGGGGATCATCTCCGTTGACGAGGGGCAAACCGACGCGGCTCACTCATTGGGGATGTCGCGACTGATGGCCCTGCGTGTGATCGTGTTGCCGCAGGCGATGCGAGTAGTGATCCCGCCCACGGGCAACGAGACCATCTCGATGCTGAAGACGTCGTCTCTTGCTTCCGTCGTCGTCGCACCGGAGCTGTTGTTCCGCGTCGAGCAAATATACGCGGCCAACTATTACGTCATACCTTTGCTAATGGTGGCAAGTCTTCAGTACCTGTGGGTGACATCCGTGCTCATGGTCGGTCAGTACTACCTTGAACGCCATTATGCACGGGGTGCGGTCCGCCACCTCCCGCCTACACCTTTGCAACGGCTGCGCCGCTGGCTGCTTATCCGCCCAGATGAGCACGGGATGGCCAGGTGGGCCCATCCGCCGGCTATTCCCTTCACCGGGTACCCACATGAATGAAGTAATGGTTTATGCCGAAGCGGTGCGCAAGCATTTCGGTCGGTTGCAGGTTTTGCGTGGCATCGACCTCGAGGTACGCACGGGAGAGGTGCTGTGCATAATCGGCCCCTCGGGATCGGGGAAGTCCACCTTCCTCCGGTGCATAAACCACCTCGAGAAAATCGACGGGGGCCGCCTCACCGTTGACGGAGAGCCGGTCGGCTACCGGGAGCACTCTGGACGCCTTTACGAATTGAAGGACCGGGAAGTGAGCCGGCGACGCGCCGAGGTCGGCATGGTGTTCCAGCACTTCAACCTGTTCCCACACATGACCGCACTCGAGAACATCACGGTGGGGCCGGTCAAAGTCAAGCGCGAAGGCAAGGCCATGGCCATCGAGCGGGCCAAGGAGTTGCTACAGCGAGTAGGGCTCAGGGACAAGGCCGACTCGTACCCGAGGCAGCTGTCCGGCGGCCAGCAACAAAGGGTGGCAATTGCTCGCGCCCTCGGGATGCAACCGAAGCTCATGCTCTTCGACGAGCCTACGTCGGCGCTCGACCCCGAACTCGTCGGCGACGTCCTCGACGTGATGCGATCACTGGCTGTTGACATCGGTATGACGATGGTAGTGGTGACGCACGAGATGGGTTTTGCCCGGGAGGTTGGCGACAACCTCGTCTTCATGGACGATGGGATTATCGTCGAGTCCGGTCCGCCCAAGCTGGTCCTGTCCAGCCCCAGCCACGAGCGGACCAAGGCCTTTCTGTCACGCATCCTCTAGTGGCGGAGGGGGCGGCCGGATTTGGCCCGGTCGTGTGCGAGCCCCCTGACCAAAAGCTGGCCTTGGAGTTCGGCGCCACCGACATTGTCACCGAGCGTGGCGCGGACGGCATCGCCAGGGTAAAGGACCTAACGGGTAGCTACGGCGCCCACAGTGTCGTGGAGGCTGCGGGCACCCAAGAATCGATGACGCAAGCCATCCGTTCCGCTCGGCCCGGCGGCTATGTCGGCTATGTCGGCGTGTCCCACGGTGTCGTATTGTGCGGCGAGGAGCTGTGCTTTTACGGCGTACACCTCCACGGCGGGCCCGCCCCCGTCCGGAGCCTCTTGCCCGAACTGGTCCGGTTGATCCGGGAGCGCAGGGTCGACCCCGGCAATGTCTGCGACCTAGAGCTGCCGCTCGACCAGGCCGCCGAGGGCTAAAGGGCGATGGACAAGCGGCGCGCCATCTAGGTGTTGCTGCGCCCCTGAGCCACGAAAGGAGAACAACCCATGGAACACCATTCCAAGAAACCCACCGTCAAAGGCCCGGCAGAGTGGTTCACGGGCGACGTGTGGATAGACACCGCCGCGCAAGGGCACAGCGGCTCACCTCTCAGCGTCGCCTTCGTGCGCTTCAGCCCGGGAGCGCGCACCGCCTGGCACAGCCACTCGGTGGCCCAGACCTTATACGTCATCGAGGGGGAAGGACGGGCTCAGGCGCGTGGCGAACCCGTCGTCGCCCTCCGGGCCGGCGAGGTCGTCTTCGCGCCCGCACGGGAATGGCACTGGCACGGCGCCGCCCCCGGCCACTTCATGACCCACCTGGCCGTCAGCGAAGGAGACCCCACGTGGGGAAACCACGTCACCGACACCGAGTACGAGCCGGGGCCCCAATGACCCACGAGGGTTGGCTGCTCACCGGCCAACGTTTCGGCAGATGAGCAGCTCGTTGCCCGGTCCTGGAACAGGTACCGAACCGATCCCGTCACAATGACTGGCACCCCGGCGCCTTGGCCGGTCATGGCTCGTTCACGGTGGCCGGGACGGTCAACCTCGCCCTGCCTAGCAGGCTCGTGGGAGAGCTAGGCGGAGTACTGGGCGGTCCATTCTCCGGCGACCTGGCCGGTGATGACGTTGAGCCGGTTCCAGGCGTTGATGAGCGCAATGCTCAACACGAGGGCGGCGAGCGCGGGTTCATCGAAGTGCTTGGCTGCCATCTCCCACACCTCGTCCGGAACGGCCTCGGGCCGGTCGGTCAGACGGGTGCCGGCTTCAGCTAACGCCAGAGCGGCCCGTTGGGCCTCGTCGAAGTAGGGCGAATCACGCCAAGCAGCCAGGGTATGAAGCTGCGGATCGGTCACGCCGTGCTTCTTGGCTGCACGGCTGTGCATATCGAGGCACACGGCGCAGCCGTTGATCTGGCTGACCCGGGTCTCAACCAGGTCGATTGTCGATTCCGGCACAGCAGCTTCGGCCGCGGCCTCGTTGGCGACCTTGGCCAATGACAGCAGAGCGTGCATTGCTCCGGGAGCGCTTTGGGCGGGGTTCTTTATTCTCGGTTGCATTGTTCCTCCTTTGAGTGTCCGCCGACATAAGACGGGTGGGGGGGCCTAGTTGTGACAGCTGAGATCCGGCCCTAAATCATCGCGATACCCGCTCGGGGGCGATCACGAACACCCTCAAGCGTGATGCACCGAGAACCGGGCATTGCGTTCGCGTGCCAACGGCTCATCTCTTGTCGGAAAAGTGGCTCTTCACCAGTCTTCTCCCGGCGGAGTGGGCCGGCCGTTGGTGGGCGGCCGTTAGTGGGCGGCCCGCCGCCCGGGCGCGCTACGGTACGGTACGTTCCCGAACACACAGACGCCATAGTTCAAGGAGCATGCTCCGGTGCCAATTAACTTCACGACTGCGGCTACCGTCCCCGAGGGCACCGAGGCAGTCGGGGTCCCGGTCGGTGCCAACCTCGACATAACAGGAGCTGTGCGCTCGCTTTCCTCCCCCGGTCACAATGGGAGCTGGGAGGAACTGGCGGCGGCCCTCGAGCGGGAGAATGCCCGGGATTTCCTGGCTTCCACGGGGTTTCGTGGTGAGATTGGTCAAACGCAGTCTGTTCTGGTCGAGAGGCGCCACGTCGTGGCCGTAGGGACCAGCCTGGCTCCCGCCAGCAGTGGCGCACCGGGCTCGGGGCACCCGTCGACACCTACTAACGATGACCTGCGTCGTGCTGGAGCCGCCCTGGCGAGAGCCAGCACCAGAGTTCGTTCGGTGGCCACCACGCTTCACAACGCCGGCGACGGCACTCCCGCCTCGGTCCAAGCCGTTGTGGAGGGCGTTGTATTGGCGGGCTACAGGTACCGCCCGTCAGCGGCGACCCCCGAGCAGCTCTTGGAAGAGGTGACGCTGGTCGGCCCGCCACAAGCGGCGGCGGGCGCCCGCGCCGGCCAAATCATGGCCGAGGCCAGTTTGCGAGCCAGGCGGTGGGCGGACCAACCGGCGCGGGAACTGTCGCCCCCGGTTTTCGCCGAAGCGGCGGCAGAAGCCGGCGCGGCCGCGGGCCTCGAGGTCGAGATCTGGGACGAAGAGCGCATAACTGCCGAGCGCCTTGGCTGCCTGGCCAGCGTGGCCTCGGGTTCGGCCCAACCGCCTCGCCTGGTCCGGCTCAGCTACGCCCCCGCTACGGCTCGGGCCCACCTGGCTTTCGTCGGCAAGGGCATCACGTTCGACTCAGGCGGCTTATCGCTGAAGTCGCCCGACGCCATGGAGACGATGAAGGGCGACATGGGTGGAGCCGCGGCAGTGGTTGCCGCGCTCGTTGCCTTGCCCGAGTTAGCCCCCCCGGTGCGCGTCGACGGCTGGGCTGCCATGGCGGAGAACATGCCGGGCGGCCATGCCACCCGCCCCGGCGATGTCGTTACTGCTCGCGACGGGACCGCTGTCGAGATCGTCAACACCGACGCCGAAGGCCGGCTCGTGCTGGCCGATGCCCTTCTCGTTGCCGGGGAACGCCACCCGGACGCTATCGTCGACATCGCCACCCTGACCGGAGGCCAGACGATAGCCCTCGGCCCCGGCTTGGCAGCCCTGCTTGGCTGCGACGAGATCGTCGACCGCGTTAGTACGGCCGCCGCCGCGGCCGGAGAGCCGGCCTGGCGTCTGCCTCTATGGGCGCCTTACAAGGAACGTTTGGATTCCGAGGTAGCCGATATGCGCAACGTGAGCCGGGACCGCGCCGCCTCCACGATCATGGCCGCCCTGTTCCTCCAGCATTTCGTGAAGGGCATTCCCTGGGCGCACCTCGATATTGCCGCCCCGAGCCACTCCGAGCGCGATGAGGGGTGGTTCAGCCGAGGGAACACCGGCTGGGGCGCCCGCACTCTGCTCCAGCTGGCCACCTCGTGGGCTATGTAGCCCAAGGCCGGGGCCAGCGCCGGCAGTCCGCGCTGGCCCTCGAGGTCGTGAAACCCGAAGTGGCGGCAAAACCCCGCCGCTCGGTCATTTAATGGCATTCCACAAAATCCCGGATGACCTGAGATCTGCTGACTCATGGGAGACGGTCATCGAGTTTGCCGATCGCGAACTGGGCCAACCATTCACAGATGATGATCGGCCGACCAAGAAACAGCGCCGCGAGGATATGACCGTTGGTGAAGAAGGTGGCGAGCCTGTCGATGCCAAGGACATTGACATGTCCCCTATGGTACGCCTCGGCTCCTGGAATCCCGAGAAGCTCGGGAAGAGCACGAGGGCGTATAAGCGCGAGGCGAAGAAGTCGCATACACTGAATACACTTGATACATACAGCCCGGCATTTCTCGGGTTAATGGAGATCAGCGACGATAAGGTCCTTCTCGAAGGAACAAAACGCAAGCCCGGCCTTCGTAAGGCTTCCCTTCCGTACTACAACAAGAAGGGGGTCAAGAAGCTCAAAGAGAAGCGCGAATATGCCAAGACCGAACGAGAAAATAAACTTGGCTATAAGCCGTCTGATACATACGCGATGCACGAAGGCCCGCGGTTCACCTCCGGCGGGTACGGCGAGAACTACCCGGTCATGTACAACACATCTCAGATCATCGGTGAGCCTACCAGTTTTACGGTCAATTTAGCGACCAACGAGAGCACTCCCTTCGACCTTTCCAAGCCCCAACCAGCAATCGGGTTCAGCAGCGAACAGAAGAGAAACCGGCAACTTGTTGTCTGGAGGTTGCTCTTCAATGCGTCCCCTTGGTCGTTCCGCCCGGTATACGGCAGGTCCATCCCCGTTGTGACGTTCTACGTAGGTGTCGTCCATACCTCGCCTTCGATCGACATCAAAACCGAGATCCGCAGTATCTCGGATGTTGCCCAGAAGACAAGCGATAAAGATGGCATCCCGATGGTTATCGTCGGTGATTTCTACATGCAGCGCTCCGCCAAGGACATTTGGAAGAACCTCCATGATGGGAAGGAGGAACATTGGGAGATAGTCCATCCGAAGGGGAACACCAACTTCCCGCACAAGGGGGAAGGACAGATCGCTGACCACAGTGTATTCGATAAAGAGGCGTTCACGGACGCGAAATCCTTCTCGGTCCCGCCGCTTGAAGGCAGCCTTCAGCCGATCTCAGACAACCCACGGACCTCGAACTGAAATACTACGAGCGTTATTATACCGGTATGGGGGTTGATCACACCACCGTGATGAACGATTTGACCCTCAACCTTGGTTCCTTCCCGCAGTCGACTTATACGAAGCCCCGTCCAGGCGACTCGATGGATGAGGTCGAGAAGAAGCCATCCACCAAGAAAAAGAAAAAGACGAAGTCGACTGCCCGGAAACGGCGACCCCGGGGGCGGACAAAGCAGGACTCGTAGAGGACAGACAAGGGCCTCGACCCTGAAGCTTCGTCGATCGTCTTTGGCAACCGGCCTCCTTGTCACATGCGGCTCGGCAAACGTGAGCTGGTTTCCCCGTCCCGGTCGAGAGCGGACAGCTTGGGGCCGCCCGACCACGGGCGCCACAGCTGCGTTTCAGGCCAGCCTGCTCGTCGTCACGTCCAATATCCCGGCGTCGCTTCCCGGGTTGGGCAGGACAATGCTCAGTTGGCGAAGGCCGCGCAGGTTGATCTGGACAGAACTACTGGCGGTAACTTTGAGCTGTGAGACCGTCTTGCCGCCGGACTGGAACCTGATCGGCACGTTCCCGGAGCGGAACTGGACGGACAATGGGCCGGAGTTAGCCGCGTCGAGCGCCAACGTGGCCACGAGCGTCGAGTAAGAGGTGTTCAGGCGCCAGGTAAAAGACGTGTCGCAGTTGGTTCCTATCAACGAGAAGCCTGAGGTCCATTTCTTCCCCCTGATAGTCGTCATGGGGGAATTGGGTGTGGCCGGACGGTACTGGCCACCAGAGCACTTTGCCGTGATGGTGGGCTTTCCTAGCGACTGCAAGGTCACCGGTTTGGCGGTTCCCGCAGCCGGGCTGGCGGCGGCTGCGCCGACGGACGACAGGCCGGCCACGACGTGCAGGGCCTGAGGCAGCGTGAGACGCGAGGTCTCGATGTAGATCTGTGTCTTCTTCTTCAAGAACTGAGTCGACTTGTACGGCTGCGCCCACTGGAGCAGGTAACCGTTCTTTAGCCCCGAGGCTGTAGTACAACTCTTGAACTGTGCCGGGTTGCAGTAGACAGAAACACCCACTCGTACACTGCCGTTCGGGGTCCCGACTGTCCATGTCCCTACCGTCTTCTCGGCCCCAGGGAGCGAGCAGATGCTGGGATAACCCTCGGCTACCGAGAAACCCGGCAGTTTGCCGTAGTTCGATGAAGGGTTGTAGGCCTTGCCGTAGGTGGCGTAGACGGAGTCCTCCTGCCCGGCCGCACACGAGAGCAGCTTGAAATTGCTCAGCCCGAGGGCTAGCACCGTCTTGGGCTGGTAGACGGGGTAGGTGAGGCCGACCTGCGCGGCGGCCCAAATGTTCGGAGCACCCGAGGCGGCTGCAGGCACGGCGAGCGCCGCCAGGACTGCCCCGGTGGCGGCCCCGGCACCCACGAGACGGGCAATGGCGCAACCTCGCTGCCGCAGGGCGGCGGGGCGGTGGCCGGCATCTATGTTCTCGTCGAGCGCGGAGGCGAGGCTCTGGTTGTCGTAGCCGGTGCCCTCGGTATTGAAGCGTGACATCTCGGTTTTCCCTTCTGCAATAGTCGTGTGTGGTTGTCTGTCGTTCGCTGGCTCGTCCACTCGTGTTCCCTCTTGTAGACCGGGACTTCGCACCGTTGTGCCGGGCTCAGGGCGCCATTCCGTGGCCGCTTGTACAGGCGGGCGCTTTCGCTGATTGGCGCGGCCGTGACCGAAACGGTCGGTCCGGTCCACAACCAGCTCGTGCTGTCGGCAATGCCCACTCTCTTAGTGTCCGGTTTTGGTGCGCCGGCGACCCCACGGAAAATCCCTAGTTCCGTCCCTGGGGCTAGCTCGAGCAACCGCTATCGAATGGCTTGTTGGTGGCTCGTTGGGGACGGCTGCGCTCAAGCGGCGGTCATCACACCAGGTGACGAACATTGCCGGGCTCATGTGAGACAAGCGTCACAGCCGAGCCCGTCGGCGTCGATATTGGGCAGGTCGGCTGGCCGTCATGGGTTACCCATGACCTGTAGCGGCACACCAAGGTCAACGGGTGCAGGCGACCTACCGCCAGGCACAAGGAGCGCTGTCCGAAGGGCTCGTCGAAGCCGGCTCCCACGCCGAGCTGCTGGGTAGGGCCGGTGCATACGCGGCGCTGTGGCAGTCATGGAAAAGGCGAGTAAACCGAAATTTCGGCGCGGTGCCCGTTGCCGGATAGGCGGGGCCGGCGACAGACCGCGACCACAAGACGCTCCGGAGTGAGGAGATGACGATGGCGCAGAGCTTTTGAGGGCCAGGAAATCCCTGAAGAGCACGCCTTCGCCCGGATCCGTGTTGGCGCGTGGGTGAAGAAAGAGAGAGGGGTGCTCTGCCCCCAACCCGATCTTCGTGTTCTCTTACGAAACGCTTATGGCCGGCCAACAATCGGTTCCGACTTAACAGTTATGGACCGCAGCCGCCAGGCCCACCCGAGTTTCGCTCCCGTCCGTCCCGCCGAGGCGAACGTCGAAATCCGCCGCCACCAAGCTCACTTCCGCCTGCTGGCCGAGCTGTACCGCCAGCGGCGTCCCGTAGCTAAGCGCCGGGTGTGGCCGGCTGTGCGTACTCGTCCCGTGGTGGTGGCGATCTCCGATGCGCGGGGATGGCAAGAGGCCGGCACAGGAGCCTCGTGAGCCTGGCTCTGGCGTCACCACGTTGAACCGAGACGGTTGCAGCTGAATTCAGGGGATCGCCAAGCGCTTTTGGGCCCGCGCCCGGGACGGTTTCAAGTGGAAAGGCGCAACTCGCTCGCCCTTCGAAGGCACCAGTACTTCTAGAGGCAACTCCGGCGACGACACGCGAGGCCAGCACCCTGGCCGACAACTCTGTCTTTGTGGGCCAGGGCACCGCTGGCCGCTGGTCGACGGTCCTCCGCCCATCGGCTCTGCTAGAGGCCCGAAGTAGCCTATTCGAGCCTAGCGTTGGGCGCGGAAAACGGCCTGTACAACCCGGAGGTTCCCGTTCGAGAGCGCACGCGTGAAATTGTCGGCTTTCTCGGCGAAGTTCTCCACGAACGTGTGCAGCCCGAGCGGCCCGCGAGGGGCGGACAAAAGACTCTCCATGAACTGCGCGGAGGACTCGGTCAGGTCGTTCCAAACGGCGGCGGTGAAACCGGCCCCCTCGATGGTAGCCCGCAGCTTGTCGGCCGAGACCAGGTAGCTGCGTTCGGGGCCGTCCGCCCAGGGCAGAGGGTAGTCGAGGTGGCCATTTCCGGCAGTGACATCCCACAACGCGAGGCGGCCATCGGCATCGAGGACCCGGCGGGCTTGCGTGTAGAGCCGAGCCTTGTCGCGAACATTCATCTGGACGTGCTGGCTGAACACCACGTCGAAGCTCCGGTCGTCGAAAGGCAGGTTCGTCACATCTCCTTGGCGGACGCTGATCTTGTCTTGCAGCCCGACGAGCTGGTCGAGCCACCGAGCGGTGTCGCAGTACTCCTCGGTCAGGTCCAGGGCAGTAACGATGCAGTCGTACTGGTGAGCGAGGAAGCGGGCCGTTCCGCCGATGCCACTGCCGGCGTCGAGCACCCTGTCCCGCTTGGTGACCTGGGCCAGGTCGGCCAACTGGTTCGTGGCGATCCGGCCGAGCGTGTGGAAGTCCTCGAGCATCCATAGGTCGCCAGGCTGGAGAGCGTCGAGGTCCAACCCGGTGGCGCGGAGCGCCTGTTCGATGTTGGCCCGGGACTTACCGGTGGAGTACTGCGTGCCGATCTGCATTGTGGTCATCATGGCTCCTTCTTTGGTTCAACTGTCCTTGGGTTCAGCTGGTGGGCGGGGACGACTCCGGGCTGCGCCGGCCGACCGGCTGCCCGGTGACCGGCCCGGTCAAGCGCGCTCCTCCATTAGCTCGGCGACCTCACTTGGGTTGCTCGTGCTTGGGGTGTTACCCGACGAACTGGGGCAGGGCTGAGAGGCCGAATCGCACGCCCGGCGCAGCAGGACCCGGAGCAGCCCCTGTAGGCCAGACCTGGTGGT
>DATJUH010000161.1:0-7260 GCA_035502515.1 Acidimicrobiales bacterium | reverse complement strand
CCACCTGAGCTGCTGGCCTCCCTGGAGGGCCGGACGCTCATCGCCACAGGCCGCCACGGGAAGTACCTCCTCCTCGAATGGGACGACGGCCAGGTGCTCGTGGTCCATCTCCGCATGAGCGGCCAGCTCCTGGCGGCCCAGCCAGATGACCCCCTTGCTCTGCATACACACGCAGTGCTGACCTTCAGGGGGGCAGGCGAACTACGCTTCGTCGACCCGCGCACCTTCGGCGAGCTGTTCCTGGCCACTACGGCGCTGGTCGACGGCCCGGCCGCAGCTGGCCTAGCGGCGGCGGCCAGCGGCTCGCCTGTACCCCCCCGGCCGCCGGCGGGCCACCGGCCGCCGGTCGCCCCCGGCCCGGCCGCCGGCCCCCCCGGCCCGGCCGCCGGCCCCCCCGGCGTCAACGTCCCTCTCGTCGCCAGCCGGCTGGCCGAGCTCGACCACCTCGGTCCCGACGCTCTGGAGGTCGACGTAGCCCACTTTCGTGGCGCCCTCGCCGGCCGCCGGGCGCCCCTCAAAGCGCTCCTTGTCGACCAGCGGGTGGTCGCCGGGGTGGGAAACATCTACGCCGACGAGATCTGTTTCGACGCCCGCCTGCGGCCTGACCGCCCGGGAGGTTCGCTCAAGCCGGCAGAACTGAGGCGGCTGACGGCATCCACTCACTCGATCCTCGAGTCGGCCGTCACCGCACGCGGCTCCTCCCTGCAGGACGAGCAGTACCGGGACCTGCAGGGAGCGCCGGGGCTGTTCCAGCTGGAGCACAGGGTCTACGGCCGGAAAGGCCAGAAATGTGTCAGGTGTGGCCGTGAAATCGAGCGCCTGCATTTCGGCGCCAAGAGCGCGTTTGTGTGCCGGAAGTGCCAGAAGTGACCCAAGATCAACGCCGGTCGGCCCGGTGGCGCCGATGCCGGGACGCGTGACACCAGGAAGATCTTCCCCGTAAGTACTGGTAATTCGTGGCGGTGCCGGCTGTATCGTGGCCACATGTGCCGCAATATCACCGTTTTACGGGGCCTCGAGCCGAAAGCTACTCCGACCGAGATCGAGGCCGCTGCCCGTCAGTTCGTCCGCAAAGTGAGCGGCATCGCCACGCCCTCGGGCCAGACCGACGAGGCGTTCGAACGCGCCGTGGGCAAGGTGCGGGACGCCACCGCCGAGCTTCTGGCCGGCCTGCCTCCCCGCCGCCAGCCGCCGACGACTGTTCCCCCCCTTCGCCGCTTGCGCGGCGTAAGCGCCTGATCTCTGCCACGGGCCACCACCTGCCTCACCTGTGCGCCCCGGCCGGGTCCCCCTTTTCAGCGTTCGTCCCCACTAGGTTTGGCGAAGCGTGTTCCTGAAGTCGTTGACTCTGAAGGGCTTCAAGTCCTTTGCGGATACGGCCACCCTCGAGTTCGAACCGGGGGTGACGGTCGTCGTGGGCCCGAACGGGTCCGGCAAGTCCAACATCGTGGACGCTGTGGCCTGGGTGCTCGGGGCGCAGGGGCCGCGCACGTTGCGTTCCTCGAAGATGGAGGACGTAATTTTTGCCGGCACGCCCAAACGGGCGCGCCTCGGGAGGACTGAAGTCTCTCTCACCATCGACAACTCGGCCGGCCTGTTGCCGATCGATTTCTCCGAAGTTTGCATCACCAGAGCGCTTTGGCGCACCGGGGAGTCGGAGTACTCGATCAACGGCGCGCCCTGCCGTTTGCTCGACATCCAGGAGTTGCTCTCGGACACCGGTGTCGGCCGCCAACAGCACACCATCGTGTCCCAGTGGCAGCTCGACGCCATCTTGTCGGCAAGGCCCGAGGACCGGCGGGCAGTGGTCGAAGAGGCCGCCGGCATTTCCAAGCACCGCCGCCGGAAAGAGAAGGCGGAACGGCGTCTCGAAGCCACCGAGGGCGCATTGTTGCGGGCCCAGGATCTACTGAAGGAGGTCCGGCGCCAGCTTCGGCCGCTCGAGCGCCAGGCCGAGGCGGCCAGGCGCCACGCCGAGGTCACCGACGAGCTCACCGCCTTGCGCAGATACCTGTACGGCCGCGAGCTCGGCTTGCTCAGGTCTCGTTTGGGTGCGTCCGACGCGGCCAAAGCGGACCTCGCCAGCACCGAGCAGGGCGAACTCAGCGCCCTCACCGGTCTGGACGCCTCCGTAACTACGGCAGAAGAAAGGCTCGATACGGTGAGGCGCGACGCCGAGCAGTCAGACCTCTCGGAGCTCGTTTCGGCCGCGGAGGGCCTGAAGGCACGTGCCCACGGCCTCATTGCCGTCCTGCAGGAACGCTCCCGCAGCATCGAGCGGGAGCGGACGGCCGCCATCGACCTGAACGTCGTGGCCACGCTCGAGGCAGAGGCGGCCACCCTGGGCCGGCAGCTGGCTGACGCCGACAGAGAGGCAGAGGAGCTGCTGCCCCTGGAGGCTGAGTTGGCCGGGGCAGAGGACGCCCAGCTGAGAGAAGTAGCTGAGGTAGAGGAGCGTTTTGGCGGTCGTGGTGGGTTCGAGGACGGCGGAGCACATGAAGAGGGGTGGCCCGGTGGTCAGCCGATTGGTGACGAACCAACCGGTGACGGACCAGCCGGTGACGGCCTGATAGGTGGTGGCCCGATTGATGGTGCGCACGCCGGCGCGGCGCCGGGCGAGCAAGCCGGCCAAGTACGGGCAGAGCTTCTGGCCCTGGCCAAATCGGCGGAGCACGCAGAAGCCGAGCTGTCCAGGATCGCCGCCAGGGCTGAGGCGGTCGAGGCCCGCCGGCGACGGTTGAACGAGGAAATGGAGCGGGCCGCGGCCGTCGTCCGGGAGGTGGAGCGCTCCGCCGGAGAACTTTCGCTGCGAGCTGAGCGGGCGGCCGAGGAGGTGGGACTGGCCGAGCAAGCGCTCGCCGCGGCCCAAGAAGCCCGGCGCCGCGCCGATTCCGATCGCCAACGCTGGTCCGCGCGGGCCGAAGCTCTGGCCGAAGCGCTCGACGAGGCGAGGGCGCGCGCCGGCGCCCGGCGGCTGGCGTCGGTGGACGGCGCTTTGGGGGCGCTGGTCGAGCTGGTGCAGGTGGACGAGGGCAACGAGCCGGCCTTCGAGGCCGCCGCCGGCGAGGCCCTTTCCGCCGTCTTGATGGAAGACGAAGCCGCCGCTCGCGATGGGCTGGCCCACTTGGCCGGCCAGAAGGCCTCGGGTGCGGTCATGCCCCTCCCAAACGAACCGGATGGCGGGCTAAAACCGGGGCTGTCGGCCGTGAGCGATTTAAACGGGTTGCTGCCTGAGGGCGCCGGCTGGCTACGCCAGTACGTGCATTCGTCGGTCCCGTCGGTGGCCGAACTGCTGGACCGGCTCCTGGCCCGAGCCGTTGTGGTCGAAGGAGGCTGGCAAAACGCCGTCGACCTGGCCGCCCGCCGGCCCGATCTGGTCATCGTCAGCCGGGAGGGCGACCGCTGCGCCTCCGGTATCTGGCGGACCGGGCTGCGCAGTTCGGGTGTCACCGGGGCTGCCCTTGCAGAGGCCCGTACGGCTTTACATGACGCCATAGAGGCGGCAGAACGGGCCGAGGAGGGCGAACTGCAGGCCAAAGCCGGGATGGACGCCGCCCGCCACCTCAATGGGGAGGCTCAGAAGGTGCTGGCCGCCCAGGCTGCGTCTCTGCGAGCGGCCAACGAGTCACTGACCCGGGCCGGGCCGGAGGTGGACGAAGCCGCCAGCGAGGCCGACGAGCTCTCGAACCAGGTCGGTGAGCTGCGGGCCAGGCGAGGCCGGGACCAGGTCAGGGCGGCCGCACTGAAGGATCTCCTTCCGGCGCTCGAAGCCGCCGCGGCCGAGGCAGCCGAGCGGGCTGCCTCGGAACGCGCCGCTCGTGACCGCCTGGCCGAGCGGGCCGGCGCCGTGGCCACCCTGCGGAGGGACTTCGAGGTCCGGGCCAGCGCCCTGGAAGAACGACGGGCATTGCTTGGCCGCCGCCTCCGCGAAGTCGAACAGCGTCTCGCCCGCACCGTGGCCGAACGAGAGCAGGCCGCCCACAAACGGGAGCGCCTCGAAGCCGAGCAGAACGTGGTATCCCGCCTGGGCACGTTCGTGAGCGCCAGGTTGTCAGCGTTGGAGGCCGCCCTGGAGAAGCTGCGGGAGCTGCGCCTGGCCGAGGCCAGTTCCCTTCGCTCCGCCAGTGAGGACCTGGAGCGGTTGCGCCGTGAGCGCGCCGGCGTCGAACGTGAGCTGGCCAAGACCCGCGAACAGCTTTCCCGTAACGAACTGGAGTCGGCACAGAGCCGGGCCCGGATGGAGTCGATTACTGAGACCGTGCGCCGCGACCTCGACTGCGAGCCCGAAGCGCTCGAAGGGGCCGAGTGCCCGGTCCTGCCACCCGGGACGAGCGCGCCGGCCCGGGCCCGTGAACTGGAACGGGAGCTGCGGCTCATGGGGCCGGTCAACCCGCTGGCGCTGGAGGAACATGCCGCCCTGGAGGAGCGGCACCAGTTCCTGGAAGGCCAGCTCCACGACGTCTCGGCGGCCCGGCGGGAACTGTCCAAGGTGATCAAGGCCATTGACGCCGAGATCATCACCGTCTTCAAGGCGGCTTACGACGACGTGGCGGAAAACTTCGGCAAGCTCGTGGCCACCTTGTTCCCGAGCGGCCAGGGCGCGCTTTCGCTCACTGACCCGGCCAACATCCTGGAGTCGGGGGTCGACCTCGAGGTGAGACCGGCGGGCAAGAACATCCGCCGCCTCTCGCTGCTCTCTGGTGGAGAACGGAGCCTGGTGGCGCTGGCGTTCCTGTTCTCCGTGTTCAGGAGCCGGCCATCGCCGTTTTACATGATGGACGAGGTGGAGGCGGCCCTGGACGATGTCAACCTGCACCGCTTCCTCGACCTTCTCAACGAGTTCCGGGAGGAGGCGCAGCTGCTGGTCGTCAGCCACCAGAAGCGGACCATGGAGGCGGCCGACTGCCTTTATGGCGTGAGCATCCCGCCGGGCGGGTCTTCCATCGTCGTCAGCGAGAAGATCGACCGCCGGCGGGACGGCGAGGCGAGCACAAGCACCGAGCCGGCCAACAGCCCGGCGATGGCGGTGAGTGCCAGCGCAAACCCGGCGGTGAGTTCCTCGGGCCAGTAGTTCACGGTGACCGTCCGGGTCCCACCAGGGATGGTCGCGGCCAAAAACAGCCCCTGTGCTTCGTGGACCGGCAAGGCTCGTCCGTCGGCGCTCACGTGCCAACCGGGGAAATAAGTGAGGTGCAGGGTAAGCACCGAGGCCTTAGGGACATCGACGCTGATCCGCCAGCCGGCGTTGCCTGTCTGGCGGGCGGAGACCACCCGGGCACCGTCGCCGCCTTCGAACGCGAACTGGGCCGCTCCGGTCGCCTTGTAAAGGTAGAGCGACCCGGCCAGAGGCACGTGAAGCCGCGCCACCAACCTGGTGCCCCTCGGGACGCTCCCCGGAGCGGCCAGTATGAACGGCGCACCGTAAAAACGTGCTCTCTTCGCCGACCCGACGGCCGGAGCGAAAACGTTGTTCCCGAGGCCGGCGTTGGTCGTGGCTGCCTGATCGGGCCAGGTGGCGAAGTAAGCGGGCGGGATCACCGGGTCGTGGACAGCGAGTTCGCGGATCCGGTAGCCGATATTGACCTCGGGGTAGATCCCCACTCCGCTCCAGAGGGTCACGTCGTGCTTATTGGTCCCGTCCAGGGCCACGAGGTTGTTGCCGACGAGGCGCTGCAGCTCGGCCAGAGGCGGCGTGACGGGGAAGGTGGTCGGTGCGTAGCTGTTGATCCCGATACCCGCCCAGACCAGGTAAGCGGACTGCGCGGCAAGAAGCACCAAGCACAAGGCGCCGCCGGCCCAACGGTGGGCGGCAACCTGACTTGTAGCGTGCTTGGGGAGGTGCCGGGCGCGGGGCCACAAGGACACGACGAAGACAACTGCCATCCCGGCCAGAGCAAGAGCGGGCCAGAAAAGGGAGTGCCGCCGGGCAGCCAGCTCGGCCGGGCTCAGCGCCGGAGTTCGGGCCGTCGCCAACAAGTAGGCGAGCACACCGGAACAGGCGATGACACTGCCCAGCGCCTTCGCCCGGACAGCCGTTTCCCGCCCGCGCCGCTGTACGGTCTCGGTGCCCAAGCCAGCCAGCATGGCCAGGGCAAAAGCGAGCATCGGGACCATGCGCTGGGTGGCCACCGAGCCGAGGCCGAGCCTCGTGAAGGAACGCTGCATCGCCGGGACATAAACGACCACGAGCGTTACGAGCACGGTAGCTACCAGGGCGGCCACGAGCGGCCGGCGCCAGGCGACCAGGCCCGCAACCAGCGCCAGCACGATGGCAATCACGCCGACGTAGGCGGTCGCTTCGTAATAGTCTGCCGGCCCGAACCATGTCGCCCCTCGGGTCGGGAGCCCGTCATAACCCTGGGCGAACAGCAGGGCCACGGCGTGGATCGGGAGACCACCGGTACCGTTCTCGGCCGCACGCGACGACCGGGTAATAATGCTCCAACCGGGCAGCCACAGCGGGGCAGACAAGGCGGCCCCGCCGGCGACGCCGGCGAGCCAGCACGCCGGCCCGGCCCGGCTGGCCCTACCGGCGAGGGCACTGAGACCGCCTCCGACAACCACGATGGTGGCAATGGCAATACCGACGAACAGGAGGCTTTCGGGGAAACCCTCGTAAACGGCGAACGCACTCGAGACGGCCACCACGACCACGCCGGCCCACCGGCGCCCCCGCTGACAGCAGAGGAGGCTGCCGGCTAAAAGCCAACCGGCCCATGCCAGCGGCCCACCGACCGCCCACCCGGCCCACCCGGAGAGAGAGCCCGAGAGCATGAAGGTGGTCCCGGCCAAAGCCGCCCCGACCGGCCCGACACCGACTAGCCGGGCCGAGACGTAGGTCCCGGTGCCGGCCACGAGCAACGTGACGGCCACGCCGACCAGGTAAGACGCACTCAGAGGGAACAGGTACCCGACGAGGGCGGCCAGCGCGAACGGGCTCGACTCGAAGTTCAGCAAGAGAGGCATCCCGTCGGCGGAGTAGTTGTTCCAGAGGGGCAGTTGGCCGTGGTGGACCGCCAGCCAGTCGAGCCAGTTCCAGGGGACCTCCTGGGTAATGATGTCGCCGTTCAGGCCGTTGTGGACAGCCGCGTGGGGGATATAGGTGAGGAACGAGAGCTGGTTGGCAATATCGGTCGGCCCGAAGGAAAAGCCATCCCAGAGAGCAGGCGACAGGTACGCACCCACCACCAGTACGACCCAGGCCAGGCCCAGGACGTCCCCCCAGTGCGCCATTTGGCGGCGACTTCGGTTGTGGGGCCA
>DATJUH010000160.1:0-4198 GCA_035502515.1 Acidimicrobiales bacterium | reverse complement strand
GCCGGATGAGCTCTTCCGACTCGGCTGGGCGAGGGCCAACAACGACTGTCTTCATTGGCGGCTCAAGCTAGTTCAGAGAGCGGTCTCGACGGGCGGGCTCCACGCGTACCGCCCACATAAGATCGCTATATTTCAATGTCTTCCGTGTTCCGTTCACTGCCAACCTCGACGAGGTCTTTTCGTCCCTACTCATCAGGGTCGTGAAAACGCCGGTTGGCTCGCCCCGTGCGAACGGTAGCGGAGCGGCTTGTGCGCAGAGTACGAACTGAATGCCGACCGGGTCCTGTTGTTCCGGCGTCCGCGCCTAACCCGACAATCGCTTTACCTTCTTGGGAACGATCAAGATGCCGGTCATTCGAGGCTCCTTGTGATACACAACGAGCGTACGAGGGCCAGCTCTCCTGCAACCCAACCGCCACCGGAGCGGCCTAATCAAAGTGTCGGAAAACCGGGGCAATCCAACTGGGATAACCCAAGTGATTTATGCGTCGGCGGTCATACCGCATAAGAGTGTGCGACAGAGAGTTCCAAGGTGGCCGGGGAACAATTAAACTGGCGGCTGACGATCTGAGTGGGAGAACGCTTGTAAATTGAACGCTCTCCAAGCTACGGGGCTAGGTTTCCTTCTTTGGTGGCAGCCGGCTGGCGATCACCGTAGCCAAGAGCACGCCTCGACTTCGGATCGAGGCCAGGTCGACCGCCTCACCGTGGGCGTGTGCCCCCGTGCCTCGAGGTCCAAGGCCGTCGAGTGTCCGGAGCCCGGAAGCTCCCGTCATGTTTGTGTCACCGGCACCGTCGGCTGGTCGGGCCGAGATGTCTTCGCCGAGCGATTTGGCCACGGCGGCCACGTGGTCGGCCAGTGAGGGGTCCGTGGCCACGGGCCAGGCCGGCCGGCGCGACAGGACTTCCAGCTCGATTTTCGCCCCGTCTCGTAAGGGTTTCAGTGCGTAAAGAGCATGGAGCAAAGCTTCTTCGGTGCTGGGTGTGGAAAAACGGAGCCCGATCTCAGCCTCCGCCGCACCGGCTACCACGTTGGCCCTGGTACCTCCCTTCACCACCCCGATATTGCAGGCAGCATCGGCCACTTTGGGCAAGGTGCTCCTGAGGACCAGGAGCTGGTCCACCAATTCGTCGACGGCGGACACACCTTTCTGTGCATCGAGGCCGGCGTGGGACTCGCGGCCCGTGACACCGAGCCTGACGCGGGCCACGCCCCGACGCCCGTTCTTGAGGCTCCCATCAGCGTGGGGCGGCTCGAGGCCGAGCACCGCAGCCGCCCCCTCGGCCTCGGCCATGACTGTATGGCGACCGTGCGGGCTCGAAACTTCCTCGTCCGCCACGCACACCACCCGCAGCTCTTGGCCTGGTTGCACGCCACAACGCGTCAGCAATGACAGCGCCAGCTCGAGGGCGACTATGCCGCCCTTCATATCAAATGCGCCAGGGCCATAGGCACGGCCCCCATCGACGCGGAACGGTTGCCGCCCGGTCTCACCACGAGGCCACACGGTGTCGTAGTGGCCAACCAAGAGAAGGTGGCCCGGGGGTGGAGCGGTCCCCTCCCACCCTTCACCCGCTGGAAGCGTGCCTACGAGGTGGTCGCCCGCTGGCCCTTCAACTACGCGAACGTCCAGGCCCAGCATTTCCCATCGTGTTTTCAGATCATCTCGCAGGCGGCCCAACAACTCCGCGTCTCGAGACGGCGACTCCAGCTCTACCAGGCATTTCAACCGGTCGGCTATTTCAGTCTCGCGCTGGGCCGCCCCACTGAGGAACGACGCCACATCAATGGCGTCCCGGCTCGGTCTAGCCAAAAGTCTTCTCAACAGAGGCTTTTGCCATCACGGTGACCGCCTTGAAGCATCTAATGGCGGCGTGCATCGTCGGCAGGGTAAACGTGACGCAGCGCTCTCCCGTTTCCTCGACGCCCGGGATGGCGCTGCAGGCCGCCACGGGTTGGGCGGCATCGAAAAAAACCTCGTACCGGAAAGGCCCGGCCTGCTTCGGCACGGGCGTGAGACCGGCCAGGCCGCGCGCCGCCGCCTCCCTGATCATGGGCGCGGTCCGGGCCGGCGGCCAGCATTTTGCGGTGTAACGGTCGACGCACTCCTTGACTGCGACTCGCTGCGCATTGGCCGCCCAGGCGGCGGCGTCCTTACAAGTCAGGTCGTCACCCGTGACCATTACGATGGGGACACCGAACTCGGCGGCCAACATGGCGTTCATCCGCCCCTCACTGGCAGCCTCACCATTGACCCGTACCTCGAGCACCGTCTGGGCGGCGTAGGTATGAGCCAGCACCCCCTGGCGACCGGCGCCGGTGTGATAACCGACGAAGGCCACGGCGTCCGCCCCTTCCACTCCCTCCATCATGCCGAGGCGCTTGTGGGTACCGATGATGGCTGTAGCCCGGTCATCAAGCTGGTCGAGGAGCAGGTTCCGTTTGTCTGCATGAGCCTCGTTGACCACGATTTCGGTGGCTCCGGCCTCGACAAAACCGGCGATGGCTGCGTTTACGTCGCTCATGAGGAACCGTCGCGCCCGCTCCCAGCGGGGGGTGCCCGGCTCGACGTCGGCCGGGCAGGTTACTCCGGTAATGCCCTCCATGTCCGCGGAGATCAAGACCCTCATCTGACTTCCTCCCTCATTCAGAAATACTCAGCGTGGCACGCCCCGTTAGGTGGCGTTCGACCTCGTCGAGGAGCACCTCGTGCCCGAGCCCGGGTGCCGAGCGCGGCACTCGGACCTTGCCGGCCTCGGCAATTATGGGCGGCGAAACGACGTCGTGTTCGTAGTATTTGTCGGAGCCCGATACGTCGCTCGGGAAAACGAAGCCAGGCAAACTGGCCAGCGCTACATTGGCGGCCCGGCCCACACCGAACTCGTGCATCCCACCGCACCAGACCGGTACCCCGGCGGCCCGGCAAACGTCGTGGACCGCACGTGCCGGCCCGAGCCCTCCCAGGCGAGATACTTTGACGTTGACGACCCGGCACGCACCGAGGGCAAGGGCGGTCCGCACCGCGGCCGGCGACGTAATGCTCTCGTCCAGGCACACCGGCGTAGAAAGGCGACGCTGGAGGTCGGCATGAGCGGTCAGGTCGTCCGCAGCGAACGGTTGCTCGATCATGGTCAAGCCCAGTTCGTCCAGCTGAGCGAAGACAGCCGAATGGTCATTGGGAGAAAAGGCGCCATTCCCGTCGACTTGCAGCGCGATGCCCGGGAACACATCCAGCACATGGCGGCAGGGCTCGACTTCCCAGCCCGGCGCGATCTTCAGCTTGACCCGCTGGTAACCTTCGTTCACATACTCGGTTACGACATCCAAAAGAGCGTCGATGGTAGGTTCTATCCCCAGGCTTACGCCGGCCTCGATTGTCTCCGCCTCGCCGCCGAGGACTTCGACGAGGGGAAGGCCGAGGTGCCGGCTGTAGAGATCCCAGCAGGCCATGTCCGTCGCGGCGCGAGCGAAGGCATTGCCGTTGATGTGAGCCAGTCCAGAAGCCTCAGCCGGCGTACGCCACGTCGCGCCCAAGATCGCAGGTACCAGGTAGCGCTCGAGCATCAGCCAGCACGTCTCGACGTTCTCGCTGCAGAAGTACGGGTCGGTCGGGCTGGCCGACTCGCCCCAACCTTCCAGGCCATCGCGGTCGACCGCCCGGACCAGGATGTGCTCGATCCAGCCCTTCCGGTGCGAGCTCGTTTCGAACTCGCGAACAAGCGCCATGCGTACCTTGAAAAGCTCGACCCTTACGATCTGGATGTTCACGGCCCTGCCTGCCCGCCGACGGCGTCGTCGTTGGCTTGAAAACGGTAGACGGCCACTTCGTCGTTGAAATTGCGGCAGGACACCGCCATAAGCCCGTCTCGCAGCAAGGACTCGATGGCGACCAGGATGAGCTCCTCCAGCGCCGCGGCATCCGCTCGCTCGCAACCGCCGGGCCAGGACATGGGTACCGAGAGGAGAGCTACGCCCGGTTCTTCCCGCCATACTGCACCGACCGCCGGGACTTGCGCTGGAAGGCCGAGGTCGGCGGGCGGGTGGCCTCCGGCAATTAGCCTCACGGGCTCGGAGTCCAGGCGCCAGTCGGCGATCAAACGGTGGGTCGAGCTTTGGGCGTCGACGCCGTACCCGTGGGCGCCGTAAAGATCCCGGGCCAACTCGGTGCCGTGAGCGCCCAGGACGTCCAGGTTGAAG
>DATJUH010000159.1:0-8329 GCA_035502515.1 Acidimicrobiales bacterium | reverse complement strand
TCGCTGGCCGGGAGCGGGATGCGAACGGGTAGTGGCTGCATCCGTGGGACCGGGCTGGTTACGCCCCTCAACTGATGGCGCTGGAGCTCGAACCAATCGCTGCCCAGTAGCGGCCAGGCGTCACCGGCCACGTACTCGATGAGGAACAGGCGCCTCGGCTTGCCGCTGCGGTTGGGGGCTGAGCCGTGGAGCAGCCTGACGTGGTGGATAGTGACCGCTCCGGCCCGCGCTTCCAGGGCCGTGCAACGTGCCGGGTCGATGAAACTGGGGTCGACGGACCCGACGAAGCGGCCGGACGCGTGATGGTCCAGTACCGGGCCGCAATGGCTGCCCGGGACGACCATAAGGCAACCATTGTCGAGGTTCATGTCGTCGATCACGACGCCGACGGCCAGGATGTCGTCGTTCGTGTGCGGGTAGAAGGCCCAGTCCTGGTGCCACTCTACGGGGCTGCCGGTACCGGCCGATTTCATGTTCATCTTGGTGCTCTGGTAACGGATGTCCGGGCCGAGGAGCTGCGCCACGATATCGAGTAGCCCGGGATCACGCATCACGGCGTCGTAGTCCTTACTGTTCGCGGCCGGGTTCTTGATCCTGCGGACTTGTGGTTGGTCAGCGCTGTGGCCTGGCTCGAGGTCGAACACGTCCCCATTGGCCTCCACGGTGCGAGAAGCCTCGACCCATTCGTCGGCCACCTTACGGAGAGCCGCGACCTGCGCGTCGCTCACCACCTGGTCGACAACCAGATATCCGTTGCGCCGGTACTGCTCGACTTCTTCCGGTCTCAGCATGAACTACCCGGCCCCGCAGGCGGCAACGAGCCATATGACAAGAGTTGCCGGAGACCGCCATTCGGCCACACCATCATTCACCCTCCAAGAACTGCCAACCAGGCCGGCCACGGGCCGGCAAGGCCAGCTTACAGATGTTTCGGGAACACAGTTAAGAAGAGACGCCGGGGCGCTCGCTCCAGGAGGTTTCGAAAACAATGCGGCGAATTACTGAGGAGATGAGTGGGGGTCGATGGAGTAGGCCCAATCCTCGGCCCACACATGTGGGTACACGCCGCGGCTGAAATACTGCCCGACCGATTTGATCGGCAGGCCGGGGTACCTGGAGGAATGGTAAAGGAGCCAATAAGGTGCAACCGTGGCTATTGCATAATTCGCTATAACAGTTGGGTAGAACAGCGGACCGAAGAGGCGGGCCTGAAATCCGTGGAAACGCTCGTGGACCTCTGGATGGCTGCCCACCGTGACATTTCCGAGAGTTGTCGCATAGGGCGGCAGTAGTTCCTTCTGGAACACCAGCTGACCGGTGCCCTGGCTCTCGCCTTTGTTTATCGGGTTTCCTCCAACGACATTGGCCGTGGCGAAAACCGAGGCGATGAGCGAATTGGGCAGGGACCACGTGTTGTCCACCACGAACTCGGCCCACCCGGAGAAACTGCCCCAGTCGTAGGTGTGGGCCGCCGCCATTTCCCACCCGTGCACGGCGCCGGTGCCGGCTCCGAGGATGCCTCCTATTACGGCGCCGACGGGGCCGCCTGCGAGGCCGCCGAGCACCGCGCCGGCGAGAGCGTTGGTAGCCGTCCGTACGAGGGGCGCCAGTACCCAGTTCCATGTCCAGGCGGCCGCTTGTTTGGTCCAGTTCCAAGCTGAGGTAACGGCTCCTTTGGTCCAGTCCCAGGCCGCACTGGCGGCCCCCTTCGTCCATTCCCATGCCGAGCTGACTGCCCCCTTGGTCCAGTCCCAGGCCGAAGTGGCGGCGCCCTTGGTCCAGTCCCATGCGGCGCTGACCGCCCCTTTGGTCCATTCCCAGGCTGAACTGGCGGCCCCTTTCACCCATTCCCAGGCGGTGCTCAACGCGGAGCCGATCCCTTTTGCGATGGAGCTGAAAAACTCCCCTATAGCACTGAAGAAACCTCCTCCGGGCCCGTCAGAACCCCCGTCCGGGCTCGAGGACGTGCCGAAGTGGCTCAACACATCGAGAACCGGGCCCGGCAACTCGTCCTGGTCGCTCAAGGTGCCGCTCGGATCGCTGAAAATGACCGGGTTGCCCGAGGCATAGGCGTAGAGGTTGGTGCCCTCCACGACCCCCAGAGGGTCGCAAGCGGTCCATCGTCCCAGCCACGGGGCGTAGTAGCGCGCCCCGTGATAATACAGGCCGCTCTCGACATCGCGCTCTTTGCCTGTGTACCGGTAGCGCTTCAGGGACACCTCGCTCTGGCTGCGGCCGGACTGGAACGACGTGCTGCCGTACGGGTAGTACTCCTCGTAAGTGATGATGGCGGCGCCGTCGTCGAGCTCGAGGACGGCAGAGCCGAGGTGGTTGCCAAGCTGGTAGCGCGTCAGGGTCGTACTCGTGGTGGTACTGGCAGCAGCGGGGGTGGACGGGCTCGCTGCCGTCAGGGTTGTCTCGAACAGGCAGATCCGCTTGGCCAGTTCGGCGTCGTCGCTCACATGGACGCTGTCGACCTCGAGGCTGACACTCCCGGATGAGCTGTACTCCCGGTAGACCTCGTAAGTCCCGAGATAAATACGTTCGGCCGTCCGGGTGCCCGCCTGGTTGTTCGTGACCTTGACGGTGCGCTGGCCGCTCGAGTCGTAGCGGTAATAGGTCGTCTCCGGCGTCCCTTCGACGACGATCTGGCTGGCCGCCGCCGCCAGCCGGTTGGCCCAGTCCCAGGAGACGAGCGACAGTTGCGGCATGGACGTGACATTGCCGTTGCCGTCGTAAGTGTACCTTTCGGTAGTCGTCCCGATGGTCGTCGAGGTGAGCCGGTTATTTGCCGCCGGCGCCGCCGGTTGGTCATAGGAATAACTGCGTGTCCAGCTCCCGCTGGCGGCCGTGTGCGTGACAGTCTGGAAATTGCCGACGGAATCGTACGCGTAGGCCTCGGTGTAATTGGCCATAGCCTGGCCGTCCGTCGGGAGTGGGACGGAAATGCGGGAGGAGTCGTCCCAGGACGTGCCGGCCGCGGCGCTCTGGCTGACGTGCTCGCGACCGGCGGCACGCACAAGGCGGTAACCGGCGTCGTAGGTGTAATCGGCATTGGCCGGTACCACCTGGTTATTGAAAAATTTGGTCTGTTGGGCGGCGTCGTCGAGGCGGGTGATGTTGCCCACCGGGTCGTAGGCGTAGGTGAGGTCCTGTAGCGCCCCGGCGCCGCCTGGCCGGCTGGTCGTTAGGCGCGTCAGCCGGAAGGTCTCGGGGTCATAGGTGTAATCGGTTGTCGCGCCGTTGCCGTAGGCGATGCTCTGCCGCTGCTGCTTTGCGTCGTAGGTGATGCTCTCGACGACGCTGGTGGCGGTGGCCGAGCCGCGGAGGTTGACGGTCACGGCGGAGAGGAGGCTTCGTTGGTTGAAGGTGTGTGAAGTGACGGTGCCGTCCGGTGTTGTGGCCGTCACCGCCCGGCTGAGCGCGTCGTAGGTGCTCGCCGTCGTGAATGTTTCCGGGCTTAGTGCCGGACCGGTCGTCCAGTCGACGTTATCGACGAAGTCGTCGAGCAGTTGGCGGGACGCGGCCAAAATGTTCCCTTTGAAATCCTTGGCGGTCGTAGTGGCGACGCCGGTGCCATCCCGCTGCTGGAACACGGCCCCGCGCAGGTTGGCGCCCACGTCGTTGGCTTGTCCCTCGCCATAAATCGTCTGTTCCGCCAGTTGCTCAGCCCCGGCCGCCAACGTGACGTAGACCCCGGCCGGTCGCTGCGCCCCGTCATACGTGCGGCGGACCCGGGTACTCCGGCTGTCCCATGTCAGGATTGGTTTACCGCCGGCGTCGAGGAGCATCCAACGCTGCCCTGCGTCGGCGCTGACGGTCTGAGCACCGCCCCCGGCCATGTCATACATGGTCGTGAGGACCGTCCGGCTAAGTGCGTCGGTGGTGGCGACGATACGGCCTTGCACGTCCAGGGCGAACGTGGTTTGGAGCTGGCCGCTGATCCCGTCGCCAACAGTATGGAAGACGCGTCCGAGACTGTCGAGGTCCGAGACCGTCGGCGTATTGGCCAATGCGGCCGCCTTGGTGGCGGCGTCGCGATCGTCGCTCCCGGCCGGTTCGGCCATGAACGCCTGGTACCAGGCGCTATCCAGGACATTGTCGTCCTCGTCATAGGCGAGCCGACGCCACGGGTCGAACTCGACGCTGCTGAAGCTGCCGTCCGGGTTGTCGACGCGCACCGCACGCGAGAGCGGGTCATAACGGGTTATGGCTGTAACGCCGCACTGCACCAGATCGATTTCGTCGGTGTAAGCGGGGCTGCTGTCGAAGAACGGCTCGTAGGCTTTGACCGGGTTCGCCTTGTTGTCGTAGACGGTGCGGCCGGTCCCGGCCCACCTGGATGTCGTCGGCGCCAGTTCGAGCTGTCCACCTGCGCCGTAGACCAGGTTTCCCGCCGCGTCGCGTACCGGTGCGGTGCCGGGCTCGGCTTGCGCCTTGGTCAAGGCGACACGGGCCATGCCGTCGATGTACGTGTAGGACTCGAGCCACGGCGTGGTCGGCTCCTTGTGGACCACTCGGGTGCGCGTATGCGCCCAAACAGGGGCGGGGTGGGCGGCGTCGCGCGAAGGGTTGTTGGCCCACGTGCTGTACGCCGTCAGGTTGTAGTCGTAAGTGCTCGTCGGGTCGTCCGAAGGTGACGCCTCGTCGGTGGTGAGGTCGAGGTGGTCCCCCTCGTCGGTCCCGTTGGGGAGGGCCTTTCCCATTAGTGCTGTCGCCGTGACCATCCCCAGGGCATCGAAGCGGGCGCCCGTGCGGTTTTGGTTGGCGTCGGTGACCAACCAGGGTTGGAGGACCCGGTAGTTGATGGCTGCCGTGGTGACATTGCCGACCGGATCCGTCGTGGCCCCGACGACGAGGTCGTTCGTCCAGGTCACGGCGGTAACCCCTCCAAAGGGATCTACGTGGCCCTGGGGAAGGTAGAAGTGCTGCGCCGCATAACTGGGGTCGGGGGCCGGTGCTGTCGGCATGGTAAACGTGGTCCCCGCCGGCGAGTAAAAATCACGGGGCGACGGCGCCCACAGGTCCCCGTCGCCGTCGAGGTCGACCAGCCCCCCGGCTGCGGTGGCGGCGGCAGTGATCGAGGAGGCCGGGGCTGTACCTGATATCCCTGAGTAAGCCAGAGAAATCAGCCCGGAGGTCAGCATGAGCCGGTACGTTCGGTCGACCAGTGCCAGGGACTCCACCTGCCCGGTCGGGAGCGAGCCGGTGAGGTTGTTGGGACGGTACACCGTCCGCTCCCGCCCGAAAAGGCGTTTTTGGGCAACGGCACCGGTGGCCGTCTGCTCGTAATTGAGCACTTCGGCGGCCGACGCCTGTGTCAACAGGGCGGCGGGGTCGAACAGGTCGCCGGGCGCGCTCGGGGCCACTCCCGTCAGTTCGTAGGAGCGAGTCTCGACGGGCAGCCCGACGCGGTACCAGTCACCCTGGTCGGCGACATTGGCGACGTCGTGCTCGACGTAGGTGACCAATGTGGCCGATTGTTCGGGGTAGGCGGGCGAACGGCGGGGATAGGCGACGCCGGCCGACCTGGTCACCGTCCCGTAGGCATCGACTTCCAGGGTCAGTTCGTGCTGAGCCCGGGGGTCGGCCGGGTCCCTTTCGTAGTTATAGGAGAGGGACTCGAGCTCGCACGCGTAAACGCTGCCGTAGCTGACCGCCGTGGGTGCCTGGAGGAGGCTTACCTGGTACCGGTGCTCGGTGACCGTGTAGGGGTTGGCGGCGACGGCGGTGCCATCGAGGGCGTAGATTTCACTGCGCAGTGGACGGCCCCGCAAAGCGCGGCATGCTTCGCGGAATTCCTCCGGAGTGGCCTCCCCAAGGAACAATGTGCCCGATAGGTGCTTCGCCCCGGCGTCGCCCTGGTAGTACTCACCCGCCAGCGCGGCTGCGATCTCGTCGCCGTCGACGTAGGCGCCGGTGTTGACCCACGTACGGGTGAGGACCGGTGGGAGGACGAACTCGGCCCCGCTTTTGGTGGGCGTCTGGGTAAAGGTCCCCGTGCCGGACGCGGCGGGGACGGAGTCGGTGTCGGTCTGGTCGACGCGGGCGAACCCCCTGAACTCGCGTTCCACGGAGTCGAAATAGCCATGGTGGTAGCTGTAGCTGGAGACCAGTTGAGTGCCGCTAATCGCGTCGGTGACCTGCTTTTGGGCTACGACATGGACAGGGAAGGGCAGGCGCGTCACCCACGGTGTACCGGCCAATAAGTCCTCGACGTAGTACCGGGTCGAAGGGGCGTAGGTAAGCGTTGTTTCGGCGCCCATGTTGTTGACGGCCGTGTTCAGAAGGTAAGGCTTAACGCCGGCTGTCAGTTGCACGTAACGCAACTGGCGTCCGCTCTCGGCCGGCAACGGAGACGACCAGGCCAAGCAACCGGTCCCGGTGCCCAGCAGGTCAACGGCGCTCACGACGGCAACGTCGTCGGCACCGGGCAAAGACGCCAGCGTGGTCGGCTCGGTGTACGAATTACCGGACTCGCTGAACCACAGGGTGACGCCTTGGGGGCCGATGTAGATAAGGTCGGCAGGGCCGGAGCCGTCGACATCGGCGAAACGGATGCGGCGGCTGTCGAAGTCGTCGGGGGTATCGAACCACGGCGCGCCGTCCATTACGACCTTGGCCCCGAAGCGGCCGTAGCCCAGGTTCGGCCAATAGCAGACTTCTCCGTTGCGCACCCGCGCCAGGTCGCTCAGGCCGTCGCCGTTCATATCGGCGAGGTATACCGACCAGTCGCCCTCGTCCAGGACGAGCGCCGGCCCGGCGTCCTCGTCGCGGGTGTTGGCGACCCGCTGGGCCGGCCCGAACCCGTCCTCCGCCAACCATGGGAACCAGGTGAACGCGCCATCGTCGGTCAAAAGGACGTCGGCCAGCCCGTCCCCGTCGAGGTCGACCGAGCGTACGTTGGGGTCCGCCCAGGGCAAAGCCGCAGTGGTAGGGAACGGTTTGAACGGCAGCCAGCCACCATCGCCGTCCCGGGCAAAATAGCCCGCCATCGGCGGGCCGTAGTCCACCGCGCAGAGTTGGCCGTCGCCATGCAGGTCGACCAGCTGCGGGGAGCCGGCCGCGGCGGGGCCGGCGGGCTTGGTGGCGACGAGCTCCAGCGGCTCGAAGCGGGCGGTGACTGATGAGCCCGGGAATGGGTAAGCACTGAGATTGCGCTTGTAGTACCAGGCATCGTCGCTTTCTGCGATTATGCCGGGGAGCCCTTCGCCGTCGAGGTCGCACCACCGCCAGCCCCGTCCGTCGACGCCTGCGGGAAGGTTCCCGAGGACGTCCGGACCGGCGACTTCCACCGTGTCCTCGATCGTGAGCGGCGAGTAGCCGAAAGTGAGGGACGGCAGTGCTGTTGCCACCGGGACGCCGCTGCTGTCAGGTATGTACCCCTGCTGGGTCACCGACGCCAGCAGCGAGTAATTTGGCCGCGTTGCGTCTTTCGGCGCGTCCGTCGTATATGTGAGGTCGAGGGAACGGACGAGCGTTGCCGGTGTGCCCAGGCCGTCGGGAAAACGATGGAACATAAGGGCCCGGCGGCATAACCGGTACGTGCGGATCTCGAAGCACGAGCGGTAGTTCGAGAAGGGGTCCGGCCGGCACGGCCAGACGGTGGTCTCGGTCGGCTGCGGGTTGGTCAGGTCGTGCTCGCCGAAATCGAGGACCAGCTCGAAGAACCAGGATGTGGGCTGGCTGCCGCTGGGCGAGTAGGGGGTCGTGTTGCCGTATAGCACCCGCTTCAAGTACCGGTTCGCGCTGACGACCCGCCCCTGTTCGTGGGCGGCCACAGGCGCATTCGTCGCATCTTCGGCCTTGTATTGGAACGACATGGCATTGCCCCGGTCGTCGAAAGTGAAGTCGAGCAACCAGGCAAATACCCGTGACTCGTCGGCAGGGTCGCTGATGCGGGTGGCCGGGCTCTGGCCGAAGATCCTGGTGACGTTCTGGGCCGAGATGGTCTGCCAGTGGACGTCGCCCGAAGAGTTGTCCTGCCACCGTTCTATGCGGGCAAACCCGGCCTCGGCGCGAGGGCGGTACCGCCGAACGGTAAAGGTGCCCGTCGGATCCGGAGCCGAATAGGGCACCCAGTTGTCGCCTTGCTGTACGAGCAAAGGCACCAGATCTTCGGCTTCGGACAGGACGAAAACGTCTGAGTCGTCGCTGTCCTGGTACAGCGGCAGTCCCATGGAGGTCTTGCGCGTGATCGAGGGGCAATTGACCCTCCAGCCGAGGCCGAAGGGGCTGTTGCCGGCGCCCGTGTCATAACTGAGAGCGAGGTCCGGCTCGAAATGCTGCCTCGACGGAGATACCGGCAACGGCAGCGTGAGCGACGCAC
>DATJUH010000158.1:0-2260 GCA_035502515.1 Acidimicrobiales bacterium | reverse complement strand
CGCCGGCGGGTCAGTCCTTTGTGTGACAGGCGGTCAAGCACCGTCGAAACGGTTGTGTAGGCGTAGCGAGGCAGGCGGTCCGCAATTTCTCGCCCGCTCAACTCACCTCCCGCCGCCCACAGCACCTCCATGACCTGCTGTTCGAGACGACCAAGGCGCACGGTATTGCACCGGCATTCTTCGCACAGGCACGGGTCGCACGTGCACCTCGGGTTGTCGCAGAGATTTGTGACCGACAAGACGGCTTCCTGGAGTTGCGCTGGTTACCAACATGCTAGTTACGCTGATGGCGTGCGAGGCGGGCCCTCGACGAGCCAGTACGTGAGCCATTGCCGCCAAGCACGCACGATTGGGTGAGAACGGTTGCGAAGGAGGCAGTCAATGCCAAACCAGGAAAGCGTGCCGGTCCCTTCGGAGGCGCCCCCTAGGGAGGACAGCAAGGACCTCGCCACCGTCGAACTAACGATCACGGGTATGCATTGCGCCTCGTGTTCGGCTCTCATCAGTGAGACGCTGGCTGACAGCCCTGGCGTTTTGGAGGCCTCCGTCGACCTCGAGCCCGGCCTCGCAGTCGTCGCCTTCGACCGCCATGTCATCACCCCAGAAGGCTTGGTGTCGATGATCGCAGAGCTCGGCTACGGAGCCACGCTTGTCGACTAAGTGCGCTCTGCTGGCGTGCTGCCCGGTCGGGCCCGGCTGAGCCAGCTCTTCTGATCGGCCGTGGCGATGTCCGGTCGTTGCCACGGGCGGATTTTCGAGCCGAACGCTGAGCCAGTCCCGGCAAGCTGCGGTCCTGGCCGAGTTCCGCAGTGATCTTGCAGTCGAGCCACTAACGGCGGAGGGAGGCCACGACGTGCCTTCACCTGGATCCCACTGCGTGCCCGGTCCTGCGTTTTGCGGCGCAGGGGTCTCGGTACTACGTTGCGTAGTAGTAACGTCGACCAGGGAGGAGGCCGAAGTGGCGATAAGCCAAGCTACAAGCCCCCAGACGACCGTCACGGTGGGCCAGGCGCCGCCTGCCGTAGCCGTTTCACGCCAACCCAGGGACCTGCAGCGGACTGCTCAGCTCGGCCTGGCGACGGTGTGGTTGCTCGACGCTGTCCTCCAGATCCAACCGTTCATGTTTACCCCGGGCTCTAATGGCTTCAGCGGCATGATCGGTGGGACAGCGGCAGGGAACCCGGCGTGGATCGAGCACACGATCACCTGGAACGCTTCCATCGTCAACCATCATCCCGTGCTCACCAACACCGCCTTCGCCCTCATCCAGTTCATCATTGCCTTCGGCATCGTCGGGCGGCGCACATGCAAGGCCGCGCTGGGGCTGTCGATCGTTTGGGCCGTTGGGGTGTGGTGGTTCGGCGAAGGCCTGGGCGAGGTCTTTGCCGGTAATGGGACCCCGTTCGGAGGGGGACCGGGCGGCGTGCTGTTTTACGCCGTGTTGGCGGTGCTGTTGTGGCCGGCCACTGGGCCCGACGGGCCGTTCGTCGCCGCCAGGTCGGTGGGCGCGAGGGCGGCCCGGGCCATCTGGGCGGCAGTATGGGGCGTCCTGGCCCTGCTGGCCGTGGTCGGGTCGGGCCTCTCGGCTCAGGCGCTGAACGGGATCGTTAGCGGGATGGCCAGTAGCCAACCCGGCTGGCTGGCCCACCTCGACCGGTACTCGGCTGCCCTACTGCTCCACCACGGGACCGCGTTGGCCATTTCGCTGTGCGTCTTTTGTGGCATGGTTGCCGTCAGTGCTTACCTGCCCGTGACTTGGGCCAAGGTGGCCATCGTGCTGGTAATCGCCGCCTTCGGGTTCGTCTGGGTCGCAGTCCAGAACTTCGGTGGCATATTGGCCGGGGGTGCCACTGACCCCAACTCGGGACTGCTGGTCATCCTGCTGGCGCTCATCTACTGGCCGCTCACCCAAGTGCGCGCGCCGAGAGGCGACGGGCTCGAGGCACAGAACTCGGCCCGTCTCGTCGACATCAGAGGAGGTTGCGCATCGTGACCATGACCCCTTCTTGGCTGTACTACCTCTTCGGTGTCCTGATGCTGGCCGTGGCCGCGTACTCGATCGGTTTGCTATTGATCTCGCTCAGGACCAGGCGAAAGGCCGGACGCGACGTCGAACTGTCTCATGTGTTCATGGGCGTGTCGATGGCGGGCATGTTCGTCGCAGACTGGGCCTTCGGCCCGAGCGGTTTTTGGGAACTCATATTCGTAGCTTTCTTGATGTGGTTCGTTGTGCGCGCCATGCAATCGGTGGTGACGTACG
>DATJUH010000157.1:0-2792 GCA_035502515.1 Acidimicrobiales bacterium | reverse complement strand
GGTCCACCAAGACCTGAAGTGGGGTCGTCGCTCGGGGAGACGTCGTACGTCGCCCCGTCCAGCGACCAGCGCGCAGCCCCCTGGTGCCTACCTGACCGCGGCGGCGAGCCCGCAGTGACCCGGGCCCTCCCTCAACTGTCAGCAGTCAAAGAATTCCCCAGCTAGGGGCTAGTTCCGTCAAGTTATTCCCCACCTTCTCCGTCAGGTAATTCCCCACCTGACGGGCGGCGGGGATCCACCACCCCGGTCTTTTCAGCCACGAGCCTCGCCCTGTCAGCCGACAGGAGGAGGCCCTCAAGGTGAGGAGATCGTTCAACGTGATCGACATCGTCGAAGTGCTCGAGCACTGGTACGCCGGGCGGCCCAAGGCCCAGGTCTCTGCCTCGCTCGGCCTGGACCGAAAGACTGTCCGCAAGTACGTCCGGCGCGCCGAGGAAGCGGGTTTTGTGCCCGGAGGGGCGCCGGTCATGACCGAGACGTGGGCCGTGCTAGTGCGCCAGTGGTTCCCCGAGCTCGTGGTGCCGGGACTGCGCTCCAAGGCCTTCGCCATCTGCGAACCCCATCGCGAGACCATCGGCGAGATGCTGAAGACCAACCACCTGTCGACCGTGCACCAGCGCCTGAGAGACGAAGCCGGTCTGGCCACCTCGGAGTCGACGCTGCGCCGTTACGTGGCGTTGCGCCTGCCTGATGAGCTAAAAGCCGAGCGGGCCACACCGTTGCGGGACGATCCCGCCCCGGGCGAGGAAGGCCAGGTCGACTACGGCCGGCTCGGCATGGTCTTTGACCCCGAGACGAGCCGGCGCCGGGCGCTGTGGGCGTTCTTGTTCGTCCTGGCCTGCTCTCGGCACCTGTTCGTGCGGCCGACTTTCGTCATGGACCAGGTCGAGTGGGTAGCCGCCCATGTGGCCGCGGCCGAGTTCTTCGGCGGCTTGCCCACCCGCATCGTGCTCGACAACCTGGCCGACGGGGTGCTGCGGGCCGACATCTACGACCCCAAACTGAACCGCACCTATGGCGAATGGGCGCACCACTACGGCGTGCTCATCGACCCGGCCCGCCGGGCCAAGCCCAAAGACAAGGCCCGCTGTGAACGGATGGTGCCCTATGTACGCGAGTCGCTGTTCAAAGGGCGGGAGCAACCAGACTTGCGGGGCTGGCGGGCCGAAGCGAAGCGCTGGTCGACCGATGTCGCCGGGGCCCGGCACTGCCGGGCACTGGAGGGGGCACCGCCCTACACGGTGTTCTTGGCCGCAGAGCAAGACGCTCTGGTCCCACTGCCGCCCGCCCCCTTCGAGCTGTCCCGGTGGTCGTCGGCCAAGGTCCACGACGACTGCCACATAAAGGTGGGCAAGACGCTGTACTCGGTGCCCTGGCGCCACATCGGCGACCGCGTCGAGGCCCGGGCGACATCGACCACCGTCGCCATATACGCCAAGGGAGAACTGGTAAAGACCCACGTCGTCAAACCCAAAGGCCGCCAGACCGACTACGGCGATTACCCACCCGACAAGGTGGCCTTTTTCCAGCGCACGCCGACCTGGTGCCGCCGTCGCGCCGGCGAGGTCGGGCCTGGCTGTGCGGCGGTGGTGGCCGAGCTGTTGGAGGTAAATGTGTTGCACCGCCTGCGCTCGGCCCAGGGCATCTTGAGCTTGGCCGACCGTTACGGCCCCGAGCGCCTAGAAGCCGCCTGTGCCAAGGCAGCCGAAGTCGGTGACCCGAGCTACAGGACGGTCAAGGGCCTGTTGTTGGCCGGCGCCGAGACGAGAGCGGCCCCCGAACCGACAGGGGCGGACACCCCGGCCCTGTTGCACGGCCCCGGCGCCTTCGACGAGGACGAGGCGGCGTCGTGACCGCCCCCCACGAACTGGCCAAAAGCCTGCGCGCCCTCAAGCTATCGGGCATGTTGGACACCATAGAAGCCCGCCTGGCCCAGGCCCGCGCCGGCGAGCTCGGCCATTTGGAGTTCCTCCAGGTGCTGTGCGAAGACGAGGTGGCCCGGCGCTCGGCCACTGCACTGGCCCGCCGGGCCCGGGCCGCTCATTTCGAAGAGACCTACACCTTGGAAGGCTTCGACTTCGCTTACAACCCGAAGATCCCAGCCGCCACGATCAGGGACCTGGCCAGCCTCGGCTTCATGGCCGCCGGTGAGTCGGTGGCGCTTTTCGGCCCACCGGGTGTGGGCAAGAGCCACATCGCCCAGGCGCTCGGTCACCTGGCCTGCCGGCGCGGTTACTCGGTCGCCTATGCCACCTGCTCACGGGTACTGGCCGACCTGGCCGGTGGCCACGCCGACGGCAGCTGGGAACCTCGCCTGCGCCGCTGGGCCAAGCCCCAGTTGCTGGTCTTAGACGACGTGGCCATGCGCCCGTTCACGGCCTCGCAAGGAGACGACCTCTACGAACTGGTCAACGAGCGCCGCCACGCGTCGTTCGTGCTCGCCTCTAACCGCGCCCCCGCTGACTGGTATGGGCTGTTCCCCAACCCCGTCGTGGCCGAGGGAGTGCTCGACCGCCTGGTCAACTCCGCCCACCAAGTTGCCATGGAAGGCAAAAGCTACCGGCCCAACCGCCGTCCAGGCCGGGCACCAAGGGGGTGACGCTCAGAGCCGCCATCTGCTAGAAACACCCAAGACCGGGGTGGGGAATTACTTGACGGCAGCCCTGGGGAATTACTTGACGGTTGACAAACAAGGTTTGATCTATACCGACGGCTCTCGTGTTCGCCCTACCAGACGAACTCTCTGCGCTCTCGTGGCGAACTGGCCGTGAGTGGAGAACTAAGCGGGGAAG
>DATJUH010000156.1:0-18514 GCA_035502515.1 Acidimicrobiales bacterium | reverse complement strand
CGTGTACGGCGATTTCAAGCCGCGCGGCGGCATTGCCATACGGCCTCTGGCCGTCCGGCCGGCCCCCGATCTAACCGATGGCGAACAGGCCCGCTGCCTGGGTTTGCTCAGCCAGGTGGAGACCTTCTCACGGGCCAATGGCGACTCCAATAGTTGGTAATTCCGGACCGGCTCCGACCGGGCCCACTGGAGCTGGGCCGGCGGGAGCGGGGCCGGCCGTAATTGGGCCGGCCGGAGCCGGTCCGGCGGGAGCGGGGCCGGCGGGAGCGGGGCCAGCGGGAGCGGGGCCGGCCGTAATTGGGCCGGCGGGAGCGGGGTCCGCGGGAGCGGGGCCGAAGCCCTCAGCGCCCCGCCGGGCCTTTTGGCTGGCCCCCCCAGGGGGTGGGCCGCACGGCACGCGGCTGGCCCTGGCCGCCCTGGCGTTCGCCGTCTACGTCGGCTCGATCGCCGGCGCCAACTGGATGATCTCCCATGTAGGGCGGCCTGTTGCGGGAGCCCACGTGCTGCCCGTCGGTTTCGGGCTCGAGGCCCCATCCGGCGTCTACCTGGCCGGTCTCACCTTTGTAGCCAGGGACATCTTGCAGCGTCTCGCCGGCTTGCGCATCGGGGTCGTGGCCATCGTCGTGGGCGCCACCATCTCGTGGTGGGTCTCCAGCCCGGCCATCGCGGTGGCCTCGGGAGTGACCTTCCTGTTGTCGGAGAGCTGCGACTTCCTCGTGTACACGCCGCTACAGGCGAGACACTTCCCGTTCGCGGTGGTGGGGTCGGGGCTGGTGGCCGACGTGGTCGACTCGACCGTCTTCCTGACCCTGGCCGGGATCCCCCTGGCGGTGGCGCTTCCCGGCCAGCTGGTGGGCAAAGCCTGGGTGGTGTTGATCGGCGGCGTGGTGGCCGGCGTGCTGCGCCGTTATGGGCCGTTCAAGAAGCCGGCCTGAAGTTGCCGTCTCTTTGCAGCCTGTCGGCCAGCCCGCTCCAAAGCGGAAGCTGCGGGTGACGGCAGTGGGCGGTTCTGGCCCGGTTTTTTGGGGTGAAAAATACAACTGGGTGCGAAAACTTGGCTCAGAGAGCAGTTTCTCTCCCCAGTTCCGCGCCACGGGCTTCTCACAAGAGTTTTCGGGCGCAGAATCGGGTCCTTTGGTCAGTCGCCGCCGAGTAACTCGGGCGGGTACTTTACCTGCCACAGGCAGAGGCCGTGTGGGGGCGCGATTTGGCCGGCCACGCCCCGGTCGCGCGCCGCCAACACGGAGGTGATCTCGCCGGCTTTACGCCGCCCCAGCCCCACCTCGACGAGAAGGCCGACGATGGACCGGACCATCTGGTGACAGAACGAAGCGGCCTCGATCTCGAAGCAAAGACGCGAACCCCCCAGGTCGCACCAACCGGCTTGAAGTACCCGCCGCACCAATGGGCCGCGGCGGCCTCGTACCTGGTGGCAGAACGATGAGAAATCATGTTCCCCCAACAGCACGTCGCAGGCGGCCTCCATGCGGCGAAGCTCGAGGACCTGGCCCACGTGCCAGGTGGTGGCGGCAATAAAAGGGTCCGGCCACTCCGAACACAAGACGGTGTAGCGGTAGACCCGGGACTGGGCCCACCGGCGGGCGTCGAAACCAGCCGGCGCCCACGCCGCCTCTCTGACGGCAACAGAAGGAGAGAGGAGCTTGTTGACGGACCGCTGCAGGCGGGCCAGGTCCGCGTCGGCCCTGACGGCGAGGCTCACCACCTGACCCCAGGCGTGCACGCCGGCATCGGTGCGTCCGGCGCAAGTGAGCTCGACCGGGTGGCGGAGGACACGCTCCAGGGCTTGGGCGAGCGCCCGAGCCACTGTTGGGACCTCGCCCTGGAGGGCAAAACCGTGGAACGGGGTGCCCACGTAGGCGACGAGCAGACGGAGGCGCCGGCCTTGTATTGGTGCGGGACCGGCCGGCCCTTGGACCACGATCTCAGGTACCACTACGCTCACTGGGCCCGAGGCCGCTACTCCAGGGACTTCTAGGCCGGCCACCTCCACGGCCGGGACTTCGGGAGCAGCCGGGACAGAGTCCGGCGCCGAGGCGACATCCCCGGCACCGCCTTCCTGTGGTACGCCGTCTTCGGCGCCGGCGGCTTGGCCGCTTCCAGGCGGAGGCTCAGACGAGCTCGATGCGAGCCATGGGCGCGTTGTCCCCGTGCCTTGGGCCGAGCTTGAGGATCCGGGTATAGCCACCAGACCGGTCAGCGTAACGAGGGGCGATCTCGACGAAAAGCTTGTGCGCCATGTCCTTGTCACGGATGAACGCCACCACCTGACGCTGGTGCTCCACCCCGCCCTTCTTGGCCTTGGTGAGGCACTTCTCGAACACGGGCCTCAGCGCCTTGGCCTTGGCTTCGGTGGTGACGAGACCTTCGCCGGCGATCAGGGAAGCCACCAGGTTGCCCATCATGGCCTTTTGATGAGCAGCGTCGCCACCGAAACGACGGCCTTTCTTGGGACGACCCGGGACACCAGCCATAGTCCTCGACCTCCTACTGAGCCTGCATACCGCGCAGCGACAGGCCGCGCTCGTCGAGCTTTTGCAGTACTTCGTCCAGCGACTTCTGGCCGAAATTGGTTATAGCGAGCAAGTCGTCCTCGGTCTTGGACACGAGTTCCCCGACCGTATTGATCTGCGCCCGCTTCAAGCAGTTGCGAGGACGCTCGGACAGGTCGAGCTCCTCTATGGGGAGGTCAAGGTCGGGCGAACCGCTCCCGGCCCCCACCACTTCGCCGAGCACGAGGCCTTGAGGGGACTCGCTCATGTCTGCCACCAGGCCCATCAGCGAACGCAGCGTGCTGCCGGCGGAAGCCAGTGCTTCCCTCGGGGTTATCGACCCGTCGGTCGTAATGTCCAGGATCAGGCGGTCGTAATTCGTCGACTGCTCCACCCGGGCGGGCTCGACCGAGAAAGAGACGAGCCTGATCGGCGAGAAAATCGAGTCGACTGGGATTATGCCGATCGTCGAGGAACGCTTGTTGCGCTCGGCGGGCACGTAACCCCGGCCCCGCTCCACCGTTATGTCGCAGGCGAGCCGGCCCTTCGCATTGAGCGTTGCCAGAGGCAATTCGGTGTTGAGTATTTCGACGTCGGCCGTCGTCTGGATGTCGCCGGCGGTGACAGTCCCGGGCCCCCGGGCGTCGAGACGCAAAGTCACCGGCTCGTACGTCTCCACCCGCAGGACGATGTCCTTGAAGGAGAGGATGACGTCGGTGATGTCTTCTTTTACGCCCGGCAGCGTGGTGAACTCGTGCAAAGCATCATCGAAGCGGACCTGGGTAACGGCCGCCCCCGGGATGGACGACAGCAACGTCCGGCGCAGCGAGACGCCCAGGGTATGGCCAAAACCCGGCTCGAGTGGACCGATGGCAAAACGCTGACGATTGTCTTCTTCCTCGCCGAGCGGCTCGACGGCAGGGCGTTGGATGATAAGCATGGCGATGGACCTCCTGGCGGCGCGTTACTTGGAAAAGAGCTCGACGATCAGCGACTCGCGCACGGGCACATCGATCTGCTCGCGCATGGGAAGGTCGCGCACCGTGACCTCGAAGCCATCCGCACCGGCTTCTAACCATTGCGGGACTTGACGTCCCAGGGTATCGACATTGTGGCGGACAACGATCAGGCTCCGCGTCTTGTCCTTCAGGGACACGACATCGCCACGACGGGCACGGTAGGAGGGGATGGTGACCCGCCTGCCGTTTACGAGGACATGGCCATGGCGCACGAGCTGGCGGGCCTGGGACCGGCTGGCGCCCCAGTTGGCCCGGAAAACGATGTTGTCGAGGCGGAGCTCCAGCATCCGGAGCAGGTTTTCGCCTGTGATCCCCTGCTGGCGGTTGGCCTCCTCGTAGTAGTTGCGGAACTGCTTCTCCAAGACGCCGTATATGCGGCGGGCCTTTTGCTTCTCCCTCAGCTGGGCCAGGTATTCAGAACCCTGGCGAGCCCGGTCCCGGCCGTGCTCTCCCGGAGGATAGGGACGGCGCTCGATGGGGCACTTCACGGAGTCGCACTTGGGCCCCTTCAAGAACAGCTTCATTTTCTCTCGCCGGCATAACCGGCAGACCGGCCCCGTGTAGCGCGCCATTAGCTCAGACCCTCCGACGCTTCTTCGGCCGGCAGCCGTTGTGTGGGATCGGGGTGACGTCCTTGATGCCGGCGATTTCGATCCCGCTGTTCATGATCGACCGGACTGCGGTTTCCCGGCCCGAACCGGGCCCCTTGACCAGCACGTCGACTTTGCGTACGCCGTGCTCCATAGCCCGGCGGGCGCAAGCCTCGGCGGCCAACTGAGCGGCGAAAGGCGTCGACTTGCGCGAGCCTTTGTAGCCCACATTGCCCGCCGATGCCCACGCCAAGACGTTGCCGTCCAGGTCGCTGATGGACACGATCGTGTTGTTGAAAGAGCTCTTGATGTGAGCCACGCCGTAGGCGACGTTTTTGCGCTCACGGCGACGGGGGCGACGGCCACCCGGCTTGGGCTTGGGCATCCTAACGGCCCTTCCGGGAACTTGGGCCTGTTTGCCGAAACGCAACCAGGCGGCGTGAAAAGAGTGTTTTGGCCGGCGTGCGGGCCAAAGCGAGCTCCGGTGTCATGAGTTAGTGTTTCCTCAGCTTCTTCTTGCCGGCGACAGTCTTCTTCGGCCCCTTGCGGGTCCGGGCGTTGGTGTGGGTGCGTTGGCCTCGCACCGGGAGGCCGCGCCGGTGGCGGAGACCCTGGTACGAGCCGATCTCGATCTTGCGCTTGATGTCCTGGGCGACGTCGCGGCGAAGGTCCCCCTCCACCTTCAAGTTGGCGTCGATCCAGGCCCGGAGCTTGGCCACTTCCTCATCCGTGAGGTCGCGTACCCGGGTGTCCCGGTTGACCCCCGTAGCCGTGCACACCTGGTTGGAGGTGGTGCGGCCAATGCCGTAGATGTAGGTAAGCGATATCTCGAGCCGCTTTTCCCGCGGGATGTCGACGCCGGCTATACGGGCCATGGACCGCCGCTCCCTAACCCTGCCGCTGCTTGTGGCGCGGGTTGGTGCTGCAGATCACTACGACCCGGCCGTGCCGGCGGATGACCTTACAGTTTTCGCAGATCGGTTTGACGCTGGGACGTACTTTCACAGGACTACCTTCATTGATCTGGGCACCTCGGCTATCGGGCCCCCCGGGGCCCTTCGAGCGGCCCTGCCTTGGTGCCGGCATCACGACGGCGCCAGATGAACAGAGGCACGCAAAACCAAACCCGCGCGGGACGGGCTTACATGATACCGCACGCAGGGCAGACGCGTCCAAGCGCCCCAATCGCCCCCACTGCCCGACCTTCAGGCATTGCCGGCCCGGTTCGCCGGGCCCCAACCAGCGACGTCACTCAAACCCGAAGAGGGACGCTTGTCGAGCGGGCGGCTCCCCGTTATGCCGGTGGCTATCCGGGGACAGTCAGGACCTCGGGCCCGTTGTCCGTTACGGCGATCGTGTGCTCGAAATGGGCCGAGAGGCTCCCATCCGCCGTAACGACTGTCCAGCCGTCGTCCAGCAGGACGGTGTCCGCGGTCCCCACGTTGACCATGGGCTCCACCGCGAACACCATGCCGGTACGAAGCTTGGGACCGGGAGTGCCCGGCCAGTAGTTGGGGACCCCGGGTTCCTCGTGCATCTGGGTGCCGATGGCGTGCCCGACGTAACCCCGCACGACCGAAAAGCCGGCGCCCTCGGCCACCGTCTGCACCGCCAGGCCGACGTCGTGAAGGCGGTTGCCCTCCACCAGCTGGCCAATGCCGGCTATCAGGCTTTCCTCGGTGACCCGGACCAGCTTCTCCGTGAGCGGTGGGACCTCGCCTACCGGGACGGTAACAGCCGCGTCGCCGTGATAACCCTCGATGATCGCCCCGCAGTCCAGGGAGATGATGTCGCCTTCCCGGATGACGTAAGGGCCCGGTATCCCGTGGACGATCACGTTGTTGGGAGAGGTGCAGATGACGGCGGGGAAACCGTGGTAGCCGAGGAAGTTGGAACGGGCCCCTCGTCGCTCGAGGACCTCACGGGCCACTTTGTCCAGCTGGGCCGTCGTTACCCCCGGACGGGCAGCTGCTGTCGTCGCCTCCAGCATCTCCGCCACCACCCGGCCGGCTTTACGCATTTTTGCGATCTCGTCAGGCCGTCGCCTCATACCCCCAGGTTACCGGCCCCGGCCAGAGGCTATGGCGGGCTATGAACCAGGAGACCAAGGCGAGGCCCGCGTAGCCTTAGCGCATAGGGGCCGGCGGCGCAAGAGCCCGTGTGGCCGGGACGAAAAGCGTCGGACCGGGACCTTCAACGGGCGGTTCCTTCAGTGGCCAAATCATCAGTGGCCAAATCATCAGTGGCCAAATCATCAGTGGCCAAATCATCAGTGGCCCGTCAGATGGACGCCTTTCCGGCGCACCCGAGCCGCTTCGATGGCCTTTACCGTTCGCTCCGTGACCTCGTCAGGAGGGCCGGAAGCGTCGACGGTGGCCAGCAGCCCTTGCTCCGAGTACCAGTCCACCAAGGGAGCCGTTTCCGACTCGTACAGCTCGAGGCGGCGGCGGATGGCCTCCTCGGTGTCGTCGTCGCGCTGCACCAACCGCCCGCCGCAGACATCGCAGGTCTCCGCCTGTACCGGAGCGTTGTTGACGACGTGGTAGCTGGCTCCGCAGTTCGGGCAGACGCGTCGGCCGGCGATGCGGCGCAACACCTCTTCGGTGCTGACGTCGAGGTTTACGACCACGTCGAGCCCCTCTGGGGTGAGCAGGTCTGAAAGTGCCTCTGCCTGGCGGATGTTCCGGGGGAATCCGTCCAGGATGAACCCGCCGGCCCGCCCAACGCGGAGACGGGCCTGTTTCACCAGGTGCTCACGCAGAACCCCGACGACTACGTCATCAGGTACCAGTTCTCCCCGCTCCATGTACGCCTGGACGGTCCGTCCAAGCTCAGAACCTTCTCGCACGGCGGCCCGGAACGCCTCACCTGTCGATATGTGGGGAACGTGGTAGAGCTCTGACAGCCGGTCGGCCTGCGTCCCTTTGCCAGAACCTTGCCGGCCGAGAAGGACGACACGAGGGTCCCAATTGCTCACCGGGTTACCGTTGCCCGGACCACCGGTCACTGCTGGGCCTCTTGTCACTGGGGTGCCGGTCACTGGGGTGCCGGTTACTGGGGTGCCGGCCTCTGGCACCCCGTCCTCTGGCGCTCCGTCCTCGGCCTCATCCACTACCGCAGGAAACCCTCATAGTTGCGCAACATGAGCTGACTGTCTATCTGCTGCATGGTGGCGAGGGCAACACCGACGGCGATCAGCAAGGTCGTGCCGGCGAACGGGTAGTTCTGAATGTTCCAGATAGCCAGGAAGATGGACGGCAGCAACGCCACCAGGGCCAGGAACAGGGCCCCGGGGAACGTCACCCGGTTGAGGATGTTCTGCAGGTGGCGTTCGGTCGGGTAACCGGGCCGGATGCCGGGTATGTAGCCGCCCTGTTTGCGGATGACGTCGGCCTGCTGGTGCGGGTCGAAGGTAATCCCGGCGTAGAAGTAGGCGAAGACGATGATCAAGCCGCCGTACAAAGCGATGTACCAGAGGCTGCTCGGCTTGGCCAGGTTGTCGCTGATCCAGGTCTGCACGTCCTTGCCCCAACCCGTGCTGGGGAAGATGTTGGAGATGAGAAGGGGGAAGTACAGCACCGAAGCGGCGAAGATGATCGGCACCACGCCGCCGGTGTTGAGCTTCATCGGAATGTAAGTGCTCTGGCCGCCGTACATTCGCCGGCCCACCACTCTCTTGGCGAACGTGACGGGTATGCGCCGCTGGCACATCTCCACGAACACGATGGCCACCAGGAACACCAGCGCCAGCAGGATCAGGAAAGAGAACTTGGCGGCGCCGGCCGACTGGAGCAGGGCATTACCTTGCGTCGGTAACCCGGCGATCACGTTGGTGAATATCAGGACAGACATCCCCTGGCCGACGCCCCTCTGCGTGATCAGCTCGGCCAACCACATAACGACGACGGTCCCGGCGGTGAGGGTAATAACGATGAGCAGCACACGCGGCACGGTGAAGTCGGGGATCAGGTCCACATTCAGCGGCACCGACGTGCCGAGGAGGCCGCCACCACCGTTGTGGAAGGCGTAGGCCAAGCCCGTCGATTGCATGATGGCCAGAGCAATGGTCATGTACCGGGTGACCTGGGTCAGCTTGCGCTGGCCGCTCGGGCCCTCGTCCCGCCATTGCTCGAACTTGGGGATGACCACCATCAGCAGCTGGACGATGATCGAGGCTGTGATGTAGGGCATGATGCCGAGCCCGAACACGGCCAACTTGGTCAACGCCCCACCCGAGAACAGGTTGAGGTACGAGATGACGCCGCCGTTGCGGGCCGCCGCCTCCAGGGACTGGACGGCGTTGAAGTCCACGCCGGGGGCGATGATATTGTCGCCCAGACGGTAGACCGCGATTATGAACAGGGTGAAGATGATCTTGTTGCGCAGGTCCGGGATAGTGAAGGCGGCTCTTAAGTTCCGCAGGCTGGTGGGCATTGGCATGACGGCGGCTCTTAGTTCTCCTCGGTCCTAGCGCCCCGGGTCGGGACAGCGTGGTCCGGCATGACTTGGTCCCGGGCCATGCTGACGGCGGTGGCGCACTCGCTACTCACTCTCCTACCAGTCCTAGCAGCCTGCGCTACCGACTGGTGAGCGCGTTGCCCTTGGCGGGCGGGCGGCCGTGCCCAAAGGGCGGCGGGAGGACCTGTGTGGAACCACCGGCGGCCTCGATGGCAGCGGCGGCGGAGGCGGAAAAAGCGTGCGCCGAAACGTTTACGCGCCGGGTCAGCTGGCCGACACCGAGCACTTTCACCATGCCCCGTTTGTGGACCAGGCCGGCCTGGCGCAGGACTTCGGGGTTGACCTCGGAAGCGCCCAGACGCTCGAGCGCGGTCAAGTTGACGACCGTGTACTCCACCCTGAACGGGTTCTTGAACCCCTTCAATTTCGGGATCCGCTGAGTGAGCGGCAACTGACCACCCTCGAAACCCGGCTTCGGGTTGTCGCGCGCTCCGGCGCCCTTGGTGCCCCGGCCGGCTGTCTTACCGCCCTTGCCGGCGATCCCACGGCCCACACGACGGCGGGCCTTGGTCGAGCCGGGCGCGGGAGCCAGGTCGTGGATCTTCATTTCGCCATTTTCCCATCCGTTTGGCCGGCTTCCTCGACCTCGACCAGGTGCACGACGCGCGCCACCATGCCGCGGATCTCGGGACGGTCCGGCAAGACAGCGGTCCGGCCAACCCGGCCCAGGCCAAGCGCCCGCAAAGTGCCGCGGTGCTTGGGCTTGACACCGATGGCCGACCTGACTTGCTTGACCTGGATGTGGTCCGGCTGGATATGGGCCTGGGCCATCAGGCCACCTCCGAAGGCAGCCGCGGGGCACGTTCGGCGTCCTGGTAGGCCCGCAGCACCCCCGCCGGCGTCACTTCCTCGGGCGAGAGCCCTCGGCGCCGGGCTACCTCGTCGGGCCGCATAAGCGCCCGCAGGCCGGCCATCGTCGCTTGGGCCACATTTATGCTGTTGGACGAGCCCAGGGACTTGGCCACGACATCATGGATGCCGGCCAGCTCGAGGATCGGGCGGGCGGCCCCACCCGCGATCACCCCGGTCCCGGGGGCGGCCGGTTTCAACAGCACGCGGCCGGCGCCGGCTTCTCCGATCACCGGATGGGTGATGGTGGAACCGGCCAGCGGCACCTTGAAAAGGCTCTTCTTGGCCTCCTCTATGCCTTTCTGCACGGCCAGCCCGGCCTCTTTCGCCTTCCCGTAACCCAGGCCCACCGTGCCTGCCCCGTCGCCGATGACCATGAGGGCGGCGAAGCTGAAGCGCCGGCCGCCCTTTACCACCTTGGCGACCCGGTTGACCTTGATGGTCCGGTCCTGGTACTGCTGCTGATCAGCCATTTTTCTAAAACTCCAGTCCGGCTTCCCTGGCCCCGTCGGCCAGGGCGGCAACTCTTCCGTGGTACAAAAACCCGCCGCGGTCGAAAGCTACCTGCGACACCCCGGCCGCCTTGGCCCGTTCGGCCACGAGCTTTCCCACCGCCGCCGCGGCGGCGCGGTTCCCCGTAGGCCCCGCCCCTTTGACGGCGCCTTCGAGGGACGAAGCGGCGGCCAGCGTACGCCCGGAAAGGTCGTCGATCACCTGGGCCACCACATGGCGGTTGGAACGGAAGACCGCCAACCGGGGACGCTCCGGCGTGCCACTTACCTTTTTCCTGACCCGGTGGTGGCGCCGGTTCCGTGCCACCTGAGTGCTTTTGGCGTTGCTCATATCAACCTCTCGGCCCCAAACCCCTTGAGCGGGCTCACTTAGCTGCCTTGCCGGCCTTGCGCCGGACCACTTCACCTGCGTAACGGACGCCCTTGCCCTTGTAGGGCTCCGGTGGCCGCAATTTGCGGATCCTGGCCGCCACCTCGCCCACAACCTGCTTGTCACTCCCGCGTACCGTGATGCGAGTGGGCGCAGGCACCTCGAAGGTGACCCCCTCGGGGGCATCGACTGTCACCGGGTGGCTGAAGCCGAGCGCCAGCTCGATCGAGCCCGGCCCTTTCGGCGTGGCCCGGTAACCGACCCCGACGATCTCGAGGTCTTTCGAGAAACCACTGGTCACACCGACCACCATGTTGTTGACCAGCGTGCGGGTCAGCCCATGCAGTGAACGGCTGCGCCTCTCGTCGTCGGGCCGTTCTACCAAGAGCACTTGACCCTCTTCGCGGACGGTGATGTCCCCCGCCACTTCATGGCTCAACGTGCCGCGCGGCCCCGTCACGGTCACGGAACGACCGTCGAGCAATACTTTCACCCCGTTCGGGACTGGCACGGGGTTACGACCTATACGAGACATACAAAGCTCCTCGTCACCCGACCGTTACCAGACATAGCAAAGGACTTCGCCGCCCACTCTGAGCCGGCGCGCATCGCGGTCGGTCATGAGGCCCTGGCTGGTCGACAGTACGGCAACACCGAGGCCACCGAGGACCCGCGGCAATTTGTCAGCCCCAGTGTAGACACGAAGGCCCGGCTTGGAAACGCGCCGCAGGCCCGAGATAGTCCGGCTGCGGTCTGCGGTGTATTTCATCGTTACTTCGAGCGTCTTGCCCGGCCGGGTTTGGTCGTCCGCCACGTTGAAGCCCGCGATGTAACCCTCGCGGAGGAGTATCGCCGCGAGTGCCTCCTTCAGTTTGGAGGAAGGCATCTTGACCACCTCATGATGGGCCACATTGGCGTTACGCAACCTGGTCAGCATGTCGGCAATGGGGTCAGTCATCGTCATGGCGCCGCTGCCTCCCTACCAGCTCGATTTGGTGACGCCGGGGATTTCGCCGGCGTGGACGAGCTCACGTACGCAAATGCGGCACAAACCGAACTTGCGCAACACTGAACGAGGTCTCCCGCAGCGCCGGCACCTGGTATAGGCCCGCACTTTGTACTTGGGCTTGCGCTGCGCCTTTATAACAAGAGCCTTTTTGGCCATCTAGCTGTTGCTCCTAAGATTCGCTGGTGAATCGTTCGCCGTCCGGCGCGAAGGACCGGCAACGGCTCTCATGGAATGACCTGGAGGCGAAAACTGCCGCCTCGTCCAGCTTTTGGCGCCCGAACCAGGGACGGCCAGTCTCGGGAAGGAGCGCATCACGCCGCCCCTTCTTTGCGGAAAGGAAAGCCGAAAGCATCAAGGAGGGCCATGCCCTCGGCATCCGTCCTGGCCGTGGTCACGATCGTGAGGTCCATTCCTCTGGGCGCATCGATCTTGTCGTAATCGATCTCGGGGAATATCAGTTGCTCGTTGACCCCGAACGTGTAGTTGCCCCGGCCGTCGAACCCCTTCGGCGACAGGCCCCTGAAGTCCCGGATACGAGGAATGGCCAGGGAAATGAGCCGGTCGAAGAACTCCCACATGCGGTCGCCCCGCAGGGTTACCTTGGCGCCGATGGCATTGCCCTCGCGCAACTTGAAAGCCGCAATCGACTTTCTCGCCTTGGTGACGACCGGCCTTTGGCCGCTGATCACCGTGAGGTCGCGCACCGCGCCCTCGAGGAGCGAAGGCTGCGCCACGGCCCGCCCGACGCCCATATTGAGGACGATCTTCTCCATACGGGGGACGAGCATCGGGTTGGGCAGGCCGAGCTGGCTCTGAAGCTTGCCGCGCAGTTCGTTCTTGTACTGGGTGTGCAGACGCGGCGGCTCGCCGGCTCGCGGCGGGCGGCCGGGCGCCGCCTTGATGGCGGGAGCAGAGGAGCGTCCCCCACCCGCACCGCGGCCGCCGGCCTGGGCCACCGGAGCAGCCCGGCGCGCCGTAGTCGCCCCGCGGGCCGAACCCTTCGAAGACTTGCTGGATTTGCCTCCGGCCTTGCCGCCCTTACCGGGAGAACCTTTGCCTGACGGCATCAGACCACCTCCCCACAATTAGCGCAAACCCTCTGTTTGGTACCGTCCGGGGAGAACTTGTAGGACACGCGGCACGGGGTATGTTCCTTCGGGCAGACCAGCGCCACGATCGAGACAGGCACCGGCAAGTCCTTGTCGATGATCCCGGCCCGCTTGCGGATCTGCGTGGTCCGCTGGCTGCGCTTCACCCTGTGGACACCCTCAATCTGCACGCGCCCTGTCTTCGGGAACGCGTGCAGAACCTCGCCGCGCTTTCCCTTGTCCTTTCCCGAAAGGACGATCACGTGGTCACCCTTGTGAATTTTCATCCCTACAACACCTCCGGAGCGAGCGAGATGATGCGCATGAAGCGCTTGTCCCGCAGCTCCCGTCCTACTGGCCCGAAAATGCGCGTCCCGCGAGGCTGCAGCTGGTCGTTGATGAGCACTGCGGCGTTCTCGTCGAAACGTATATAACTCCCGTCAGGGCGGCGCTTTTCTTTCCTGGTCCTGACCACGACGCACTTCACCACGTCGCCCTTTTTGACATTGGCACCCGGGATGGCGTCCTTCACCGTGGCTACGAAAATGTCGCCGATCGACGCATAACGGCGCCGCGACCCGCCCAGCACCTTTATACAGAGGACCTCGCGGGCCCCTGAATTGTCCGCAATGCGAAGCCTGCTTTCCTGCTGGATCATGGCGGTGGCTCCTTACCTGGCCCGCTCTAGGACGCTCTCGACCCGCCACCGCTTCAGCTTCGACAGCGGCCGGGTTTCGACAAGACGGACCCGGTCGCCCACGCGCACGTCGTTGGTTTCATCATGCGCGTAAAGCCTCTTGGTGCGCTGGACCGTCTTGGCATACCGGGGATGGCGGACCCGTTCGATCACCACGACGACGGCGGTTTTTTCCATCCCGTTGGAGACGACAGTGCCTTCCCGTACTTTGCGCCTGGAGGTCCGGCCGGCGTCGCCGGCCGCCGGGGCCGGCTGAGCGGGCGGCTTGATTTGAGCGGCAGGCTTGGCCGGCGCAGACGTCTGCTGCCCGCCGCGGGACGCGGCCGCGGTCGTCCCGGGGCCAGTCGCCTCCTCACCAGTGACGTTGTCGGCGGGCACCTCGTGTGTAGGCGAAGCCGCCGGGCCGGTAACCGGTTCCTCGTTCTCCGCGGCCGCCACCTCGGCCTCGCTGGCCGGGTTTTTGTCAGACATCACTCAGCTGCCCTTCGTTCGGCTCGCCGGGACGGCCGGCTGGCTACGGCCGAACTGGCGCTCGGTCTGGACCGTGAGCACCCGGGCCACCTCACGCCGGACATGGCCCAGCCGGGCCGAGTTGTCCTGCTTGCCCATAGCGAGCTGGAAACGCAAGGAGAAAAGCTCCTCCCTCGTCTCTGCCAGGTGGTGCGCCAGTTCTTCGTCGTTCATGTCCCTGAGTTCTTTTGCGCTGGCCATCTAGACCTCGATCTCCTCTTGGTGCGCCCGGGTAACGAACCTCGCCTTGATCGGTAGTTTCTGGATAGCCCGTTCCATAGCCGAACGAGCCAGCGTCTCCGAGACACCGGCCAGCTCGAACATGACCCGCCCCGGCTTCACTACCGCGACCCAAAACTCAGGGTTGCCTTTGCCGGACCCCATCCGGGTCTCAGCCGGCTTGGCGGTAACGGGTTTGTCGGGGAAAATGCGGATCCAGACTTTGCCACCGCGGCGCACGTGGCGGGTCATTGCGATACGGGCGGCCTCGATCTGACGCGCACTTATCCAGCCGGGCTCGAGCGCCTGTATCCCGTAATCGCCAAAGGTGACTTCGGTCCCGCCTTTGGCCAGCCCGTCCATACGGCCGCGCTGTTGTTTGCGGTGCTTTACCTTCCGGGGCATCAACATTTCTGGTCAGTCCCTCGGGAAATGAGGCGTCTCGTGGTGCTCGCCCCGGGTGCGGCGTTCGATCTCTTCTTCTTCCTGCAGGAGCCTTTCCAGTTCGGGGTCGACCTGGACGATCTCACGTTCGGAGGCCGCCGCGGGCTCCGCCGCCGTCTCTGTCGGCGCCTCCGCAGCTGCGACGGCCGGGACGGCCCCCGGCTCGCCCATTTCGGGCCGCCTCCGGCCACCGCCGGCGGACACAACCCGGCGAGTGCCACCGAGCCCGGAAGCCTCGCCGACGGCCATGGCCGCCTCGCGGCTGATCTTTTCCTCGCTCGACGTCTTGTACGGCAACACGTCGCCCTTGTAGATCCAGACCTTGACCCCGATCCGGCCGTAGGTCGTCTTTGCCTCACGGAAGCCGTAATCGATGTCGGCCCGCAAAGTGTGCAGCGGAACACGGCCCTCCCGGTAGGACTCCCGCCGGGACATTTCTGCGCCTCCCAGGCGGCCCGAGCACTGCACCCGCACGCCCATGGCTCCGGCTTTCTGGACCGTCTGGACGGTGCGTTTCATCGCCCGCCTGAAGCTGACGCGGCCGGCAAGCTGGTCGGCAATGCCCTGGGCCATAAGGGCGGCGTCGAGCTCCGGCTGTTTGATCTCCTGGATGTTCAACGTAACTTTGGGGTTTTTGGTGATCTCGGCCAGCTTCGTGCGCAGCCGGTCGGCCTCGGCCCCGCGGCGCCCGATCACGATGCCCGGTCGTGCGGTATGGACGTCGACCCGCAAACGGTCCCGCGTGCGTTCGATCTCGACGCGGCTCACGGCCGCCCGTTCCAGCTCCCGGTTGAGGTACTCCCGGATGTGGATGTCCTCGATCAGGTAGTCCTGGTACTCACGGTCGGTGAACCACCTCGACTTCCAATCTGTGGTGTTCCCGAGGCGGAACCCGTACGGGTTTACCTTCTGGCCCATCGGCTAAGTGCCCTTCTTTTCTTCTTCGTCTGGCTCTTCTTCTTCGTCTTCTTCGTCCGGGGCGCCCTGCTCATCGGCGTCATCGTCCGTCGATTTGGCCTCCGTCGGTCTGGCGTCAGTCGGTCTGGCGTCAGTCAGTCTGGCGTCAGTCGGTCTGGCGTCAGTCGGTCTGGCGTCAGTCGCTTCGGCCTCGGGCTCTACGTCGGTGCGAACCTCGAGCTCGCCCTCCGGCTCTCCCGCTTCCAGCTCGGCCTCGCCTTCGCCCGCTTCCAGTTCAGGTTCGTCCTCGCCCGGCTCGAGTTCGGGCTCTTCTTCGGCCACTTCGCCGAGGAGCGCGCCTTCGGCTGAGGTCGTTCCTTCCGTCTCCAGTCCTTCTTCCGTACCGGGGGCTTCCTCCGCCGCCGGAATGGTCTCGGGGTGGCGGCGCTCCCTGCGGTTCTGGCCCTCGACGGCGCCGGCGCCGGCGCGCCGGGTGGCTTCCACACGGCGTGCCCGCATGGCCAGGTTCTCGGCCCGCCGGCGAGCCTGCAGCCTGAACAGGCGGTCTTCGGGCAGCCGGTTCACGATGATCGTTATGTGGCTCGACCGCTTCCGGATCCGCGCCGACCGGCCGCGAGCACGCGGGCGCCAGCGCTTGGCCGTCGGCCCCTCGTCCACAAAGCAGGCCGAGACGTACAGCTCTTCGGGGTCGAGATGGTCGTTGTTGGCGGCATTGGCCACGGCGGACTGGAGGAGCTTCCCGACGACGATGGCGGCGTCTCTTTCGACGAACCGGAGCAGGTCGGACGCCTCCTCGACCGGCTTACCGCGTATCACGTCGATGACCTGGCGCAATTTGTACGGGCTGACCCGTGCGTAGTGCAGCACGGCGCGGGTGCCTTCCCGCTCATTGGTCTTCGGCCCGGGCATCAGCGTTTTCCTTGCCGTTCCTGGCCGGCGTGGTAACGGAAGGTCCGGGTCGGAGCGAACTCTCCCAGTTTGTGGCCGACCATCGACTCCGTTATGTACACGGGTACATGCTTACGGCCATCGTGGACGGCAATGGTGTGGCCGACCATGTCCGGGATGATCGTCGACCGGCGTGACCAGGTCCTGATGACCCTTTTTTCGTTCCTGCCGTTGAGGTCGTCAACCTTGCGCAGCAGGTGACCGTCGACGAACGGGCCTTTCTTCAGGCTTCGGGGCATCGCATTACCTCCTGGCGCCGCGAGCCCGGCGGCGACGGATGATCAAACGGTCAGAGGGCCGGTGAGCGTGGCGGGTACGGCCCTCGGGACGGCCCCAGGGTGAGACCGGGTGCCGCCCACCCGAAGACTTGCCCTCCCCTCCACCCAGCGGATGGTCGACCGGGTTCATGGCCACACCCCGGGTCTGCGGGCGTACACCCTTCCAGCGGTTCCGGCCCGCTTTGCCGATCTTTATGAGCTCGGCCTCCGCATTGCCGACCTCACCGATGGTGGCCCGGCAATCGATCGGCACCCGGCGCATCTCGGTGGAGGGAAGGCGCAGGGTGGCGAAATCCCCCTCTTTGGCCACGAGCTGGACGCTCGACCCGGCGCTGCGGGCGAGCTTGCCACCGCCACCGGGCTTCAGCTCGACGTTGTGGATGACCGAGCCGACGGGGATGTACCGCATCGGCATGGCATTTCCCGGCCGGATCTCTGCCCCCTGGCCACTGCGCAGGACGTCACCCACGGCCAGGCGGTTGGGCGCCAGTATGTAGCGCTTCTCGCCGTCGTGGTAGTTGAGCAGGGCGATGCGGGCGTTGCGGTTCGGGTCGTACTCGATCGACGCCACCGTCGCCGGGACGCCGTCCTTGGCCCGCTTGAAGTCCACCAGACGGTACTGGCGCTTGTGGCCGCTACCGCGGTGACGGGCAGTCTTGCGCCCGTAAGCGTTGCGCCCGCCGGTCCCGGGCTTGGGCACGGTGAGAGAACGTTCGGGACGCCGCGCCGTGAGCTCGGTGAAAGCGGAAACGGTCTGGAACCGGCGGCCGGCGCTCGTGGGCTTGCGTGAACGGAGCATTCGAATACCCTCAGCTTGTCTCGAACAACGGGATCGACTGGCCGGGCGCCAGCGTCACAATCGCTCGCTTGGTGTCGGGCCTCTTGCCGAACGTCTGCTGGCGCCGGTTGCGCTTGCGCTTGCCGGGACGGTTCAACGTATTGACATTGGTGACCTTGACGTTGAAGACACGCTCTACCGACCGGCGGATCTCGATCTTGTTGGCCTCAGGCGGGACGACGAAGATGTAGACACCCTTCTCGCTGAGGGCGTAGGACTTCTCTGATACGACCGGCCTGACGATTACGTCCCTGGGGTCATTCATCAGCCTTGTCCTCCGTTCCTGCGCCGCCCGCCTCGGGCACCGCCGGTGCTTCGTCAACTACGTCAGCAGTGCCTGCCTCAGCAGTGCCTGCCTCAGTGGTGCCCACCTCAGTGGTACCTGCCTCAGTGGTGCCTGCCTTAGTGGTGCCTGCCTCAGTGGTGCCTGCCCCAGTGGTGCCTGTCTCAGTGGTGCCTGTCTCAGCGGCCGTCGTGTCGGCGGCGGCTTCGCGGGCCTCGGCCGGAGCGACGGCCCCAACTGTCTCAACGGCCGCAGCTGGCTCAACGACCTCAGTCGCAGCTGGCTCAACGACCTCAGTCGCACCGCCGTCCTCGGGCTCCGCTTCGCTCGTCCCGGTCTCTTCTCCGGCCTTCGGGGGTCTCGCGGTGGCGCGGCCAGTGCTAGGGGCGCCGGCTGTGGAAGCGCCGGCAGTGGAAGCACCGGCAGGGGAAGCGCCGGCAGTGGAAGCGCCGGCAGTGGTGGAGGCGGCAGCGGGGGCCTCGCCCCACGTGCTGTTGCCCGGCAGCGTCGTCCGCGTGAACACGACCCAGTCGGAGCACAGGACGTCGTACGCGTTCAGCTCGGGCACCAGGACCAAGTCGACCCCAGCCAGGTTGCGGAAAGACTTGTAGGCCCGTTCGTCCTCACGGGAAAGGACGATTAGCACTCTTCCCGTCAGCTCCAGCGTCGTCAGGGCCGCCAACGCATCTTTGGTGCTCGGCACTTCCCAGTCCCAGGCGTCCACCACGGCCACTTGGCCCGACCCAGCTCGGTCGGAGAGGGCGCCGCGCAGAGCCAGCTGGACCATCTTGCGCGGGGTGCGCTGCCGGTAGCTTCGGGGTTTTGGCCCGAGGGCGACTCCGCCGCCGGCGTAGTGAGGTGCCCGGGTGCTGCCCTGGCGAGCCCGGCCCGTGCCCTTCTGCCGGAAGGGCTTG
>DATJUH010000155.1:0-3256 GCA_035502515.1 Acidimicrobiales bacterium | reverse complement strand
GTCGGTGGGGAGGGGCTCGATCAGACCCGCGGCTTCGAGCTTGGAAAGGCATCCGTACAGGGTGCCCGCCCCGAGGCGCACCCCAGCGCAGCCCTCTATGTCCTTGGTCAATGCGTAGCCGTGCTTGGGCCCACCGGCCAGGCTGGTGAGAACGAGCAGGCTCCGATCAGGCGACCCCCAGCTCCCAGCTGTTCTCACAGGCCCCCTTTTTGAAGCCCTATGCCTCTAAATACGATATAGCGAACTTGTACATGGTCAAGCCCTATGTGGTGGGCACCCCTCGATGCCAAAGACAAAAGTGCAGTGCTACCGGTGCTCGGAAGCCTGGTCGACATACTGGACCACCACGTCCGTGAATAAGCTCTCTGCGGTCCTCGGGACCTGGTTTGCGGCACTTACGCCTGGTGGCCCGAGGGGGGCGGCTGATGGTCCCCGGTGAGTGGGCTGACAGTTGTGGTCACGCCGCTGGTAGCCACAGCTCGGGACCGACGATGAACCCGCCGGGGCGAGGGGAGTAACCCTCCGAGTCCCTCCTGCGACTTGAACCCCCCCAACCCCCAGGCATTTAGCCCAGGCGAGGACGCCACACATCGTCTGGCCAACGCCGTCTTGCCGACGCCCGAGTCGCCCTCAATGGTGAGCATCCACGGCTGACGTTGTCGGACGCGGGCCGTAGCTTCGTCGAATTGGGCGAGTTCCGCCTTTCGGCCGACGAACACGTCCTTCACCAGACCTCATTTCAGGTACTCCTGCCCGGCACCACGGCAAGGGCGTGCTCAGTCTAGGAGTTCTCTCTTCGCGCTCATCCCCCACCTTACGCGGTGGCCAGCCAGTCTTCGACTGGAGCGCCCGGACGGACGGATTGCCGGCCAGGCGACGGGCCGCCGAGCCGGGTTCAGGGCCCAACCGAGGTTGAGAGCGCCGCCGTGCCGGCTTCGAGGAACCGCATGGCAGCCGCCAAAGCCCGGTCGCGGTCTGCCCCGGGTGCCGTGTCGACGATCTCCGTCACCATCGCGGCGGCGGCGGCGGCTGCCAGCCGAGGGCCGACGGCGTCGGCGGCGAGGCCGGTATCGACCGCGATCATGGCCGCGCATTCCCGGATGGCAGCCGCCATCCGGGCCGTACGCAGGGCCGCCAGTTCAGGGTTCGCCGCGAACATCTGCCTCGCCAGCAATTGCAGTTCAAGGTCTTCTGGCTCGACCTGGGTGGTCAAAAACCAGTGGCTGAAGACGTCGCGGACCGTTTCACCGGGTCGTCGAGCCCGAATGGCGTCGGTCAAACCAGCCACCCCCTGGCTGAAACGAGACAGGGCGATATCGGCTTTGGTCGGGAAGTACATGCTGATGGTACGAGGCGAGACTTCGGCTGCCTCGGCGATGTCGGCAACCGTCGTCGCCTCGTAACCGTGCTCAGCAAAAAGCTCGTATGCGGCGCGGACAATGGCCATGCGCCGGCGAGCCTTGCTTCGTTCTCTCAGTCCAAACTCGGCCGTGAGGCTGAGTCTACAGCTTCTAGCAAATTTGCAGTCAGCAGCATAATTGTCCTAGACTGCAGTTCTTCTCCATTTGCCCAGAAGGGAACCCACCATGAGCAACGCCGCCGCAGGAGCTCGAGCCCGGATCCACCGCCCGTCCTCGATCTCAACCGACCTCGGACGGGGCCTACTGCGAGGCGTCCACCCTGATCAACCTGGCGGTTCCGGCCGCGCAGACCTCGGGCGGGACCTACTTGGGCCACGCGGATTGCGAGCTCCTCGTCCAAAGCCAGAAAGACCTCAGAAGGCTTTGACCGAAGGGGCCGAAGGCGCACCGGTGGTGCCGTCGTGACCGGGGTACCCGCGTCACACCCCGGTTGCGGTGCGATGCCTGCACTCGAAGACCTGACCGTCGCGGTCGACCGCCACGTCAGCGATGGGCGACGATACATCGTTCGTCGGCCAACATAGCGCTCAGTCAGCGGGAAAACTTGGTCGGGCGCGCCAATGGGCCCTGGGCCTGCCGCACCCGCGGGGGCAAAGGACCATTAGCCAGAGCTCCACTGTGGAGGGCAGGGAGCCAAACCCCCGCGTCATGAAGCTGCCCACACCGGACCACGGCGGGGCGGATAATAAGCGTCAAAAAGGCCCTTAGCCGGCAAAGGCTGGCCTCCTCCGCCCGCGGCTTTGAGGGCCGACGTTTTATCCGCCTGTGGTTGCCTTCGCGTTCGCAACTGGCATAAGTAGCCACCAGGCCAACGCGCATCCACGACAATAACTCCAGTCGTGGGCCAGAGCCCTTAGCGTACCAAGAAGCTTATCACTTGCCGGGCATACTTGAGCGGCGGGAACGCACTATAGTCCGAAAAAACGGATCGAACGGTGCGAGAGCAAAAAAAGCATTTGTGATTCTTGATTTAGGGATCTTCCCTAGGGTGCTGGGAGCCGCACCCGAGTAATTCTTTACCTTGGTAAATATGAACCGCTCTTGAGCCAAGGAGGTTCCCAAATGAGCGACCATGCAAGTCCAATCACTACCAGCAAAATAGGCGGATCGGGCACAGCCCGTGCCGACGTCAGTCAATTGAAGGGACGGCGCAGGAGTATGGGCCGAGCCCTTTGTAAGCCAGCTTTGGCCGCTCTCGTGGCAGCCGGGGGCCTGGCCCTTACCACCGTGGGCGGGGCGACTGCCTACGCCGACACCCTCACCAACGGGCCGACCATTATGCTCGGCAATTACCCGATCCTCGGCACCGCACCGGCGTACGTGTCCGGAGCCGGTGTCCTCCCGGCGTCTCCCGGTGCCCCGGGCAACGCGGCCACCATCTTCATGACCGGGTCGGCGGGCTACGGCACCGACAACGACACCTACGCCATCGGGATCCCGGGCGGGTCCCCCAACTGGGGGACCCAGTTGTCGACCGCTCCATACACCGGTGCGGCGGCGCCCCAGACCTGGTATTTCCAGCAGGTCGGCTATGTAGGGCTAATCACCGAGGCCGCAGGCCCCGACGGTCCTCAGCTCGCCGCCGTCTACCGGATAGTCAATTACGATAATGGCACCTATACCTGCCTGGAGGGCTATGGCAACGACCCCACCGCCGGCTCTATCGTGGACTCCTATGGTTGCAACCCGAACCAGATCAATCAGACTAACCAGCTGTGGGTCGTGGGCAGCCCCGGCCAATCGGCGCGGGTCTTTAGTCCGGGCGGGGGGTCGTTGGTCCCCAACGAAGGCGTTGGCCAAATCTTTTCCAATTACCTTCTGGGGGACACATACTC
>DATJUH010000154.1:0-9278 GCA_035502515.1 Acidimicrobiales bacterium | reverse complement strand
TGAGTTCGGCGCCCGATTCCGCTGCCCGTTCGGGCTCGCCGGCCAGAAGCTGGCATTCCACCAGCCGCAGGTCGGTTTCATCGACGTACGAGCCGGCGTGGATGGATTCGAAGGCCGACCTCGCTTCTCCCAGGAGGAGCGCTCCTTTCGTGGTTTGACCGGTGCGAGCGGCCAGCCGTCCGAGGTTGGACGTGGCCAGCGCCTCGCCAATTGGATAGCGGGCCGAGCGCCACGTGGACTTGGCGGCAGTGAAGTAGCGCTCCGCCTCGGCGTAATGGCCTTGGTCGGAAAGGATCTCGCCGATGTTGTTCTCCTCCGTGGCGGCGCCTACGAGGTCGCCGGTGCGCTCCCGGGCCGACCGGCTGGCCCGGTAGTGCTCGAGCGCCTCTGGCCAGGCGCCGCGATAGTGGGCGCTTATACCCAGGTTGTTGAGCACATTCCCTTGCCCGACGAGGTCGCCCAGCTCCAGAAAGATCGACAGGGCCTCTTCAGCCAGCGAGTCGTCCGGTTCGTCCAGGTAAACGGAGTTGATGTGACGCAAATACAGGGCGTGGGCCAGCCCGTGCTGGTACCCGGCGCGCGCCGCGTCCTGTGCCGCCACGGAGGCGTCGGCGGTGGACTCCCTGAGCTTGCCCTGGCGGTGGCGGACCCCGGCCCTGGCCAGCTGCAGCTCGCACCGCTCGACCAGGTCGGCGTGGTCGGCGCCATGGAGGTGGTGGAGGGCGCTGCTGTAGGTACGCAATGCCTGCGGGTAGCGCCCCCGTCGTTCGTGCAGCACACCTGTTTTGCGCAGCAGGCGCGCCCGGTCGGGACCATTCGCCAGCCGCCTGTAGGCAGCGCCGTATGCGGCCCGCGCCCGCTCGTACGTGCCGGCCAGCTCGCAGACGTCGCCGAGCAGTTCGCTCACTCTCGCCACCTCGGCCGGTGCCACCTCCCGGAGATGCGAGGCGGCGTCGAGCGCCCGGCCGAACTGGGTGGCCGCGTCGGCATTGGCATAAAGAGCGGCGGCTCGTTCGCCGGCGAGGCGAGCAGAGTCCCAGGCCCGGTCCCATCGCTCCGCGGCCAACCAGTGGAGCGAGAGGAGCTCGACGGCGGCGTCGGTGCCTTTGGCTTCGTCCTCGATAGCCGCGGCCGCACGGCCGTGTAACGCACGGCGCTGCCTGAACGAGAGCCCTTCATAGGCGGCGTCCCGGACGAGCGCGTGCGCGAACGTCAGCCCGCCCGCCTCCTCGAGCAAGAAGTCCGAAAGCCGTGCCCACAGGAAATCGTCGATGACCACCTCCTCCTCGACGATGCGGGCGAGTAGCTGTTTCTCGAAACGCGACCCGAGCACCGCCGCCGCCCGCAGGGCGCGGCGGTCGGCAGGAGCCAGCCGGTCGACCTGCGCGGCCAGGAGTGGTTCGAGCGCGTCCGGGAGCGATTCGGGCGAACCGGTGGCGTTTGCAGCCCGGGCCAGTTCCACCAGGAACAGCGGGTTGCCCTCGGCGCGTCGCAGCAGTGCTCGGCGTTGGTGAGCGTCCAGCCTTTCGATGGAGAGTTCGGAAAGCAGGTGCTCCGACGAGCCGGCGTCCAGGGGGCCGAGCTCGACCACAGTGGCGCCGTCAGGTTCGTCCCATGCGGGACTGTCCTGGGGGTGGGTGATTATCACCAGCCACGGCGCCACCTCCGCCTCCCCCGCCACCCGGAGCACGAGGCTCATCGACGCCTGGTCGAGGGCGTGGGCGTCTTCGAAGATAAAGGCGGCCGGGCCAGTGACCAGCATCCCCGTCAGCTCGACGAAGGCAGCTTCCAAACGGCGCTGGCGGAAACGGGGCTCGAGTTCTCTGGCTTCGCGTGTTTGGGGCACCGCCACGCCGAAGACATCAGCCAGGAGCGGTGCCCAGGGCAGGAGGGCGGCCGCTCTTTCTTCCAGTACGGCGGTCAAAGCCGAGGCCACGTCGTCGGGGGCGGAGTCGTCGTCGAGGCCGAGGATATGCCGGGCGGCGGCCTGGAGGGGCCGGTAGGGCCGCCCTCCGCTGAAGGAGTCGCACGGTACGCGGATAGTCGGAAGGGCCCACCTTTCGGCCGCTTCGCTCAAGAGCCTCGATTTGCCAATGCCTTCCGGTCCGACCAGCGCCACGATGTGGCCGGTCTCGTCGTCTCTTACCCGGGCGGCGGCTGCCAGCAGCGAGTTGAGCTCGGCTTCCCGGCCGACAAACGTGGGGGCTGGTTGGCCCGGGTGGGACGGGCCCGTGCCTTCTCTATGTACGTCGTAGGTCACGACCGGCCCGGATTTCCCTTTGGCCGTGAACGGGGGCAGCTCTCTCAGTACGAATGGCGAACGGAGCGCGGCTCGGGCTGCTTCCGTGCACAGCACTTGGCCTGGCCGGGCGGCCTCGACGACCCGGGCGGCCAGGTTGACCGAGTCTCCCGTGACCGAATAGACCCGGCGGCGACCGAGGCGCAGCCCTGAGGACACGAAGGCGTGGCCGACGTTCACCCCGGCCCGGACCGTTAGCCGGGTGGCGGCTGGTCCCCGGCCTTCGGGCGGGCCAGGCGACAGGTGGTGACCGGGAACGGAGGCTGAAGCGACAATTTCGAGAGCGGCCCGCAACAGGCGGTCGGCGTCATTACCCTCGAGGGTCGGGACCCCGCCGAGCAGCAGGATCTTGACGCCGCCGGTAGCGATGTCGGTGCCATGGAAGCTGACGCCGTAGTGGGCCGCCGCTTGCTGCGCCGCCCGTACCGGCGGGCTGACCGCCTCCAGTGCGGCGGCCGCCCCGAACCGCTGGATGAGGTCATCGAGGCCTGAGAGCCGCACGAAGGCGATCGCCACCGGGCGGTGCTCCGCTTGTTCATCCCCCGACATCAAGTAGTGCCGGGCCCGCAAAGGGACCAGCGAGGCCGCGTCCTCCACACGACCGCTCCGGACGCTGAGTACCGGACGTTCCTGGGCCCTGGGTTCGCTTCTGAGCAGGAAGCCGCTACCCCGCGCTTCGCCAAGGACGCCGGCGTCCAGAAGGGCCGCCGTCGCCGCACTCACCACCACTTCGTCCGGGGATGCGGTCGCTTCCATCTCGGTAGTGATGGTGGCGCCGGGGCCGGCGATCACCAGCTCGCGGTGCGAGTCGCCGACCAGGAACAGGTCGAAGGTCCCGCTGTGCACGCCCACCGAGACCTTCAGCCTGATGTTGCCGATGGAGCTATTCACCCGGCCGACGCGCCGCATCGCTCGCGCCATCAGCCACCCGCACCGTGCCCCCCGAGAGGCGGAACCCGGCCCGTCGAACAGCAGGAGCGCGGCGTCACCGCCCCATTTCAGGAGATCAGCCCCGTAACGGCCGGCAATGGCGGCCAGCTCGCCGAACGTGGAGCTGACTATCTCGTTGAGCTCTTCTGTCCCGGCCCGGCCCTTGGCCGCCAGCCTCTCGGTGCGGGCCGTGAACCCGGAGACATCGACGAGTACGAGCGTGCCCGCGGCACGCTTGTAGAGGCCAGCCGAGGACTGGCCCGCCGAGGACTGGCCTACCGGTGCGGCGTGGCCCGCCGAGGACTGGCCCGCCGAGGACTGGCCCGCCGGTGCGGGGTGGCCCGCTGCCTGGCGGGCCGCATTTTCGGCCGGCCCACTCTCGCCGGCCACATTCTCGTACGGCGGGGGTTCGCCGGCGGTGGTGCGCCCGAGCCACTCGAGAGCTAACCGCGGCACGTAGGCCAGCAGCTGCTCGGCTCGCTCGTCCGCCGGCGTCAGTTGGCCCCCGGTCACCGGCTGGGCAGAGCCCTCGGCCGGCGCTCCGCTGACGTCAGAGGCCGGCCCGGCGGCAGAGCTCGGCGGGAACATTGCCTCTCCGGCCGCCCCTGCCCCTGCTATCGTCGCCCGGCGCCGGCCGGCGCAGATCTCTTGACAGTGAACGGGAGAGAGTGCGTTTCCGGGTCGCCGGCGACCGTTACCCGGAGAGTGTGCCGGCCGGCGCTGAGCTCTTTTGCGTTCAGCTCGAACATCTCGTACGGGCGCTTGGCCGAGGCCACAAAGGTGAACTTCTTTGCTGACCTGGGACCAGCCGCCAACGGCACCGTTTTGGCGTCCACGATCGAGGCGGTGATCGTGGCCGGCCGGGTGGTGATGTCAGCCCCGCCGGCATTGCAGAGGTAGACCTTGAAAACAACCGTGTTCGAGCTTTGGGTGGTTGCGCCGTCCAGGCAGATTTTGTAGCCGACGGAGTAGCTCACGGTCGAAATGCTGCTCCGGCCGGCGTTGTTGGTTGCCGTAACGCTGAAGCTGTACTTGCCCACACTGCTGGTCCCGACGTAGGTGCCGTCGGGCACCTTACCTGTACACGCAGCGATCCCCGAACCGGCGTCTGCGCAGGTGTACCCGGCCCGGACCTTTTGGCCGACCACGTAGACGGCCCCACGCGGCGGGCTGATGATGCTGACGGTCGGGATGCTGAGGGGAACGATGACGACCGGCGCCGGGCCGGCCGTCGGAGGAGGTGGTGTCGGAGGAGGAGGCGGCGCAGGAGGAGGGGGCGGTGGCAGGGCCGGCGGAGACAGGTCGACCTTGAACGGCCCGAACGGCCCCACCGTCGCGCAGTCACCGAGCACGCTGCACACCGTAGCGCTGGGCGTCATCGCGGATGGGTCCGACTGGCCCGCCGCTACGCTCGTGGCCAAGGTAAAGCTTGCCGCCCCGCTCGAGTACGAGTTGTAGAGCGACGGATCGGCCGAGATCCCCGACTCGTCATCGGTGACGCGGCACGAAACCGACACGTTGTGGTCGACCGGGGCCGACGCCGGCCCAGCACCGGTCTGACCAGCACCGGTCTGACCAGCACCGGTCGGAACAGTGCACTGCACGGTCGGGGCGGCCGCGTCCACGTCCACGGTCACGGTGGTGGGCGGCGACGTCAGCCCGGCCTGGTCCGTGGCGCTGAGTGTCACGGCGGTGACGCCGTTCGCCGTCATGGGCAGGGCTAAAGGCAGGCTCAGGCCGGGCGCGCTGAGCGTACCCGACGCCGTCTGCGCCCCCGATTCCCGGTACGTGAGAGAGGAAATGGCGGCGCCCGGGTCGGTGACCTCGACCTCGAGCACCGAGCCCGTAGAGCCGTTGAACGCCCCCGGCACCCAACCATTGGCAGAGATGTCAGGCGTGGTGGCAGAGCTGAGCCTCGGCCCGAGGGTGTCGATATCGAACGAGGAGGTGGCTTCGTCGCCGCCGGCGTCGGTAACCGTCAGGGTGTGTTCTCCGTCGCCCGTGACTGTGAGCTGGTTGTTGGCGGGTAGCGGGGTAGACGGGCCGCCGTCGAGCACGTAGCTGACCGGAGCGGTGGCGCCTGTGCCGATGCTTACGCTCGCCGTCACAGATCCCTGGAAATAGCCGGTCGTGGGTTGGCTACCGGAGAGCGAGATGCTCAGGGCATCCGAGGCCGCCCCGTTGGCATTCGAAGAACCGAAGTCGGAGCCGTTGTTGTTGGAGTTGGCGACGTTGCCGGCGGCGTCGACGGCTTCGACGAAGTACTGCACTGCCCCGTCACCCGGGTTGGGGGCGGCCCCGGTCCAGGTGTTGCCGTTCGACAGGCCCAGGTCGAGCGGTGTCCAGGTGCCCGGGCTCGCCTTCGGCGTGTACAGGACGAGCACTCGTTTTACGGGGGCGTTGCTCTCCCCGGGCACCACAGTCACGACGAAATCCGTGTCCCCACTACTGACGACGGCGCTGCTCGTCTGAACCGTCGGGGGATTGAAATCGGCGGCCAGCGGGCTGGACAGAGGGGTGTAGAAGACCTCCGTCCCGATCTGGGTGAACAGCCGTTGTGTCCCTTGACCGGCGGCCGGGCCCGTTCCCGCGTCGGTGCCGGGGATGAACTGGCCCGTCACGAGGTCGAGCTGCTGCTGTTCGGTGGCGGCCGAGCCGGCGGACGAGAAGTCCTGGTATGTGGCGATGCGCTGGAGCGAGCCCGGAAAGGCGGTGGCATCGACGTCGCTCGGCGGTATGGCTGTGCCCACGTCCGGCTGCGAGATGGTGGGCGTGAACCCGGTCACGTCCTCCGACCCCAGGGCGTCGATCAGTGCCCCGTGGGCGATCAGGCCGGTCTGGCCCGGGTTGGTTGACGCCGGCTGGGTCACGTTGACGGTGTCCAGAGGCTCGATCGGCCGGAACTCGGTGTCGAGCGTGGAGCCGTTCAGCGCATTGGTCCCGTTCACCTGGTAATAGCTGGTCCCGTTGCCTCCGCTCTGTTCCGAGAGCTGGCCGGGGGCGCTGCCGACCGGGAGCGAGGTCGAGACCGTCACCTCCGGCAGGCCGGTGATGGGGTCGGTGCCCGGCACTGGCGCTTTCGTCTCGCCGCTGGAAGTACCCGACGGTGTAGAACCGGCGGGGGTGCCGTTGAGCGTGTACATCGGCAGGCCGTACAGGGTCGATTCCATGACTGATTTCAAGTCGTACGGGCTGAGGACGGTGCTGCCCGCGGCATACTGCTGTTTGGCGTCGGTCAAGGCTTGGCCGATAGTGACCGGGCTCTCCAGTTGCTTGGCGAAATCGGCCATCAAGGCGGCTGAATAGGCCACGTCGGTGGTGTCTGCGTAGCCGAAACCGGTGTTCGCCACCCACAACGCCCCGGCGTCGGAGAACGTGCTGGCCCAGTCGGCCGTGGCCGGGATCCCGCTGGCCGCCACCTCGAGCGCGTTTATGTCGAGGCCGGCGTGACAACCCATGGAGAACAGGAGGCGACCGGCGTACGCGGCCGCGTCTCCCGACACGGCCGTGGTCGTGAACAGGTCGGCGTTACTGCCGCTCGTGTTGTCGTCGGAGGGCAATGCCCTCGAGTAGTCGAAGTGGGCGTTGATGCTGTCCACTCCCGGCACCGGCGGTCCTGCCAGTGCGCCCTCCAGCTCGGGAGTGGTCCAGCTGTCGTTGATCAGGTCGTTCATGGTGAGGCCGGCCTGGGCCAGGTTGTCGGACACCAGCTCCGCGCCGGAAGCCAGGAACGAATAACCCGTCGCCAACCCGGCGGTCGCATCGATGTCGCCGCCCGAGGCGACGAAACGCGTGAGGGCGGCCTCGATGGCCCCCGCCCCCTCGTCCGGCGACTGGATCAGGCGTCCTACGGCCGCCGTAGGGAGGTACAAGGTGGCGCTGCCCACCCCGAGGGGGTTGGGCGCGGCGAACGGGTCGTCGCTGAAGTAGTAGCCGTCAGCGAGAGCGTCGGCCTCGACGTTGTTCTCGCCGGGGAAAGTCCCCGCCGCGTAGTCGCGCTCGTTGGACTCGACTGTCCCGTCAGCCAGCCGGGCGAAGGGGATCTGGTCGTCCGCGCCGATAACGACGATGCTGGTCACGTCGGGGTCGTCGGCCCGTATGGCGTCGACCTGGGCCGAGATGGCCGCCACCACGGCATTGGCTGCCTGCACCGAGCATGGGTCCTCGTCCCAGGTGGTGTACGCCTCCTGGACGGAGGAGTAGGAGTCGACCGGGACGACGGCGCCGTCGACACCAGCGGCGGAGTCGGCGGCCACTTGTTCGACATCGGCCATCACCGCCGCCTCGGCGGAGGGGCCGAAAGCGGCGGCGAGGCGCTGGGTGTCGACCAGGAAGAGGGTGTTGGCTCCCGTCCCGACCGTCGGGGCGCTGGACGGGGCCGGCGGCTGCGGGAAGGGGAAATTGAGCGGCGGGCAAGTGAGAGTGGGGCCGCCGCCGGCGAGCGCGGCCCGCAACAGGTAGGGCTGCGTACTGGTGGCGCCGTTGTACCCGGAGATCTGCACGATGTAGGTGCCTGCATCGAGCGGAGGGGTCTGGATGTACTGCGCGCCGGTACCCGGGCCGGTGAACCCCGACTCCGCCGCCGGCACATTGGCCAGGGCGTACAGCTGGTAGCCGCTCGGCGGGGTGACCGGGATGTCCTGTGAGCCGGGAGTCGGTTCGAACGTACTGCCCGGGCTCAGCCCCGGCACGGTGTCGTCGACGGCGGCTAATTGCTGGGACGGCAGGCCCTGGAGCTGCTGCTGAGCCGGTGAAAACAGTTCGAGGTCGTACTGCGCCGGCAGGTTGGTGAGGGCCAGAGCGAGCTCCTGGCCCTGGCTGACGGTCACCGACCAGTCGTTGATGTCAGTCGCTGAAGTCATGAAGCCCAGGTCCAGGGTGTCAGGGGCCAGCGGGGTAGCCGTGGCCAGCGTGGCGTCGGGCTCGTCGCCGTCGGTGACGGTTACCGTCGCCGAGCCCGTCGAGGATGAGGAGCCGGTCGACGCCGTCACGGACGTCGTGGCGGGGCCGAGGTAGATGCCGGCGTTGGCCTTGAACGCGAACGTGTGCGGCCCTTCGGTCAGGGAGACCGACCAGGTCAGCGGGGACATGGCCGTGGGAGCCGGGGCGGGCGACCCATCGATGGTGGCACTACCGGCCACATAGGCGAACGTCGGCGGGAGGGAGATGGTGAGCTGCACGTTCGCATCGCCACCGGAGACCTGCAGTGGGACGGTGTACTGGTCGCTGCCGCCCGCGCTCTCATCCTGAGCCAGCGGCACGCCGGCCAGGTCCACCGACTGCCAGGGGTAGGACTGGGGGGGTACCAGGCTGATGAGCAGGTCGCCGAGGGTCAGGTCGGGGTAGTCAGGCACGCCGGTGTCGTCGCCCACCAGCACATCCGCCAGCGTCGTGTCCTCGTACCCGGCCGTCCCGCTCGGGCTGGCCAGCCCGGACCCGACATCACCCAGTGTGGCGCCGGCCTCCAGTGCGGTGGCGGTGGCGGCGGCGCCGAGGGTCTGACCGTTGCAGTCGAAGGTCCCCGAGCAATTGACCACCGTGGCCAGGTCGCCGATTGAGGACAGCGGGATCGAACTGAGCGGTATCGAGCTCAACGGGATCGACGAGAGAGGGATGGAGCTGAGCGGAGAGGAGCTCAAGGGGATGGAGCTCAACGGGATCGACGAGAGAGGGATCGAGCTGAGGGGGATCGAGCTCAAAGGGATGGAGGAGAGGGGGATCGACGACAGCGGGACCCCGGCCAAGGCCAGCGTCAGCAAAGTCACCGATGACGCCGTCGAGGGGTTGCTCGGGTCGATGCCGAGGTTCGGGCAGCTTTCGTCCAGTCCACTGAGCACCGTGCACCAGGTGGTGAGCACATCCGTCTCAGTCGGAGAGGAGCCCGACGATACCGGTGTACCGGGGAGGGGGATCGAGCTCAAGGGGATGGAAGAGAGGGGGATGGAGCTGAGCGGAATTGATGAAAGAGGGGAACTCGACAAGCCGAGGTCACCCACGACCATGCCGGTACCGTCGAACCTGCTGCCGGCCACGGTGTTGGCCAGGACCT